>DASYYE010000201.1:0-13253 GCA_035946955.1 Streptosporangiaceae bacterium
GCTGGTCCACGCGTGCACGGCGGTCGGCTGGTTCCAGGACACCGTCACCCTGCGGGACATGACACTGGCTCAGGTGTACTCGCTGAACTGGGTGAACCAGGACGAGCCGCCGCTGGGCGGCACGATCACCAGCTCGATCAGCAGCGTGTCCTGTGGGAAGTACTGCACCGAGGCAGGGAACTCGCTCGACTCGAACGGGGAGCCGCAGGGCTTCATCCAGTACGGGAGTTTCAACAACTGGAACTACCGGCAGGTCGCGAACCTCGCCAACAGCACCTTCAACGGACTGTGGTGCGCCTCGACCGAGGCCAGCTGCGTCGTGGTGGGCGAAACGCGTGGGCCAGCGCCGCTCGCTGAGGTCTTCAACGGCATTGCGTTCGCGGTCGCGTCCACCCCGCTGCCCGCAGGGGCCACGGACGGCGGGTTCTACAGCGTGTCGTGCTCGTCACCCACGAACTGTCTCGCGGTCGGTTTCTATGACGTCTCCGACAACGAGCACGCCCTGGCGGAGACGTGGAACGGCAGCCAGTGGTCGCTGGCCGATCCCCCCGAGCCCACGGGGAGCACCTACACAGTGCTCAACGGGGTCTCGTGCACCACGAGTTCCTGTGTCGCGGTGGGCAACTACGGCGACCCGTCCTTCAACCAGCAACCACTGTCCGAGGTGTACACGGCCGGCTCGTGGACGACACCGACCGTGTCCCTTCCAGCCGGCGGGAGCAACCCGGACATGACCTCGGTGTCGTGTGGGGCCACCAACGCCTGCCTGGCGGTCGGCCAGTACTTCAATGGCTCGGCGGATGTGCCCCTCGCGGCGAAATGGAACGGCGCCACCTGGGCGTCGCAGAAGCCACCGGCGCCGTCGGGCAGCGCGGTGACTTCCTTCCTCGGTGTCGCCTGCACATCGGCAACCTCGTGTGAGGCTGTCGGCAGCTGGAATGACAGCAGTTCGAACAGCTACACGCTCGCGGAAGGCCTCAACGGGAAGGCCTGGACCATCCAGACCACCCCGTCCACGGGCGATACGAACAGCGAGTTCCTGGGCGTGTCCTGCTCCTCGGCCACCTCGTGCACGGGCGTGGGCGACGTCAGTGGCCCGTCCCCGATGAGTGTCCTCGTGGAGACGTACTCCTGACCGAGGACGTCCCTGTTACTCCAGAACCCCCAGGCATGGGCACCTGGGGGTTCTGGGCTGTCTGACTCTCGGGCAAACTCTGGCGCATGGGCAGCCCGCTCAACAAAGCAGTCAACGACTTCGACGAAGAGTCATTTCAGGCACTGTATGGCCGGTGGGATCCCTTGGACCCAGACCGGACGGCAGCGCTGTTCGCGACGTCGCCATTGCGCTGGTGGATCGTGGGCGGCCGGGCGGCTCGCGTGGGCGCCCCTGCCCGCCACCATGAAGACACCGACGTCGCGGTCAGGATGGACGACCTGCACCAGTGGGTGTTCAAGAAAGACTCACGGGTCCGCCTCCCCTGGGAACGCGCCCTGCACACAGTCAACGGAATCCAGTACCTGCGGCCCGAGGTCGCGCTCCTCCACAAGGCCTACCTCGACCGGCCCAAGGACACCGAAGACCTGGCCGCGGCCCGACTCGACCCTGACGCCCAGGCCTGGCTGGTGGACGCATTGGAGCAACTCGGCCGGCACAAGTGGGCAGACCTTGCCCGTAGAGGTTCAGACCAGTCCGGGTGACCCACCCAGGCAAGGCCCAGTCACGGCAGGTCGTATGCAATATCTTGCACCCCAGATGCAACCGATCTAACATGGCCTTATGTCAGCCCATACTCTTGGCTTTGCAGTGCAGCCGGAGGACCGGCCAGTGCTGGACGAACTGGTCGCCTACTTCGGCGCAGGCAACCGGTCCGCATACCTGCGCGCCACGTTCAGGGTCATGAAGTCGGTCATGATTGCCGATCAACTGCGCGAACTTCAGGCATACGGCCAGCAGCGCAGCGCACAAGCCGGTGCCGACTCCGCGGACATCCCCGCGCGAGTCCAGGAATTCCTGAAGTCGCAGCCAGGACACACCGAGCAGTGAGCCCTGTCGAGGCTGTCCCAACTGCCGTTGTCTACGACGTCAACCTATTGGTGACGGCAGTTGCAAGCGGGAACAGCCCATTCCGCTCCTGGCCTTCACCACCACTCGTATCCGGTAACCCCTCTGCTGACTGCGTCGGCATCATCGTTGACGCCGCCGAGTTCGCTCTCTGGCTGTCGCCCCACATTCTCAGCAACGTCGACCGGGTACTCGTCGATCTCTTCAAGTGGGAACAGGACAAGGCTGACGCTTACCTTGCAGTCCTTACCACTGCCGCCGAACACAGCGGCGGAGGGACGCTGACAGACGTACCTCGGACCGTGCATGACTGTGCAGACTACGAGGACAACATGGTCCTTGATCTTGCCGCCGAAGTCGGAGCCATGCTTGTCGTCTCCAACGACACCGACTTGCTATCCATGTCTCCATGGCGTGGCACCCCGGTTGTGCCACCACAGTCATTCGCATCCAAGGTGGACGCCATGCGCCGCCACGCCCGCCGGAAGAAACGGTAAGACCCTGGAGAGCCCACGATGCCGCTCACGACCTCCCGCTACGACGGTCTGGCGGACTGGTACGACACCTGGAACGCGCCGAATGCCGAGCGCAACGCGCCCGCGCTACTGGACCTGCTCGGTCACGGGGAAGGCCTGTGCCTGGATGTGGGCTGTGGCTCCGGCCTGTACTTTGACGTGCTGGCAGAGACCGGGCGGACCGTGGTCGGGCTGGACCGCTCAGCTGACCAGTTGCGCATCGCCCGGAGACGGTCCCGCCACATTGTGCAGGCGGATGCGGCCGCCTTGCCGTTCGCCGACGCCACGTTCCCGACGGTGGCCACGTTGTGGGTCTCCACGGATGTCGATGACTTCACCGCCGTGCTGGCGGAAGCGGCCCGGGTACTGGTCCTCGGCGGCCTGCTGGCCTTCTATGGGGTCCATCCCTGCTTCAACGGGCCACACACCCAGGTGATGGACGACGGCGGCGTCCTTGCCCACCCCACCTACCGGCTGGCAGGGTGGCACCGGGAGGCCCCGTGGTGGGGCTACAACGTCCGCGGGCGGCTAGGCATGCACCACCACCCGCTACCCGAACTGCTCAACGCCTTCCCAGGCAACGGCCTGGTGATCGAGCATGTCGCTGAGCCGGGTGACCGGCCAATCCCCACTTCCCTCGCCATCCGTGCCCGCAAGCACCAGGTCTGACCTACCAAGCCAGGCCGGGGATGCCTCCCTCGATCCGGGGTAGCGGGTGCAGCCGGGTGAAGGTACCGCCTGGCTTCCGGCCGCCCGGCTTCAGGAAGCCTATGGAGTCGAACTGTGGCCCCGGCGGCCTGCTCGCCATTGGGTCCACCACCTCGGCCACGACAAGCCGGTCACCGCTCGGATCGGACCACAGGACCGCCGCCAACACATCCCCGCTGACCTGACCGTAGGTTCTGACCACCCTGCCAGTGCGCACCGAGACCTCATCAAGCGTGGGCAGGCCACCGTGCTCCTGGTAATGGTCGACGATCAGCCCAGTGCCGTCAGGTGTTGCCGCCTGGATCTGGAACGACGCCCCGGTCAGGCGCCTGCTGTCTGCAAGCAGGCGCGATCCCCGGGCGGCGGTGTCAAGCAGGTACGTCCCTGCGGCGTCCTGCGCTGGCGGAGCGCTTGCCGTGGGACCGCTGGGCGCGTTGAACGGCACGGAGAAGGCCAAGGTGCGAGGCGTCACCCAGGCGAGGTTCTCTATCGAGGAACAGCACAAGGTGGTCGTGTAGGACCATCTGTGCGCTCGGCCGGTTGCCAGCGTGATGACCTCGATGACCGTTCTTCCCCACGACTTTGAGCCGGGGGTATACGCCACAGCGAGGCGCTGGCTGTCCGGCGACAGGCCGTAACAGACGTTCTGTCCGTCCCCGATCGGCTCCGGCAGGTGGATCGCGGTCATCCGGGTAGCCCCGGATGGGCTGACCCGCAGCAGGTAGAACCGGACCGCCGGGCCAGGACCGCTGCTGGTGCTGGGCGCAGGGCCGACTGCCATGAGCATGAACTCCCCATCGCCGGCCGCAGACAGGGACTGCGAGCATTGGCCACCACTGGCGTCCTCAAACAGGAACGGGCGCGGCGCGTGCAGTGTCTTGACCACCGAACCGGTGGCGGTCCTGGCGACGACCGCAGTGCTGCGCCACCCCGTCGGGAGGTAGACGTAGTAAGGCGGCAACCCCGCCGTGTTCGCTTTCACCTGAGTCTGGCCCGCCGGGTGTATCGCCTTGACGGCGGCAAAAGTACCGGTGATCACGGCGGCGACGGCCACCGCTGCGGCCAGTGGGGTCAGCCAGGACGACGGACGCTGTGTACCCCGGTGCCACAGCCAGCGGACTGGACGGGAAGGCCGTTCGGGCAGGCGCAACTGGGGGACGTCGGCCGGGATAATGTCCTCCGCTTGGGCCCGCAGATCCCGCTGGAGCCGGTCTTCGAGCCGGTTCACTGTTCCTCCCGGAGGATCCGGCCCAGCGCGGCCAGTCCCCTGGCTGTCGTGGACTTGACGGTGCCGCGGCTGACTCCCATCGCCTGGGCAACCTCTGGCTCGGGCAGACCGGCGTAATAGCGGAGCACGATGGCCTCACGTTGCCTGGGTGGCAACTGGTTCAGTGCTGCTACGGTCGCGCGCCGTTCCTCACTGAAGATGACCTCTGACTCCGCCGAGGCGGCGTCTGGCTCGGCCAGCGCTGACGGGGCGGTGCGTGCCCGGCGGTGCACCGACCGGCAGCCGTTCACGACGGAAGTCCGCACATACGCAAGCAGGTTGCCGTGGTCGGGGATGCGGTGCCAGGCGCGGTAGAGGCCGCAGAAGGCGTCATGCACGACGTCTTCCGCGGTATGCCGGTCTCCAAGCATCACGTAGGCGAGCCGGACCAGGCTGAGTGCATGGCTCTCGTACAGGGCGGTCACGGCAGTGGCGGCGTCGAGCCCGATTGACTCACCGCCCACCGGCGGTTCGTCGCCGTTGCTGGTCACGTGGGTCAGCCGCCCGGCGGGCATGGCAGGGCCTGGATGCGTGATCTCACCATCCACATATGTGTAACGCCGCTAACGGCCTCCAGTTTGCCTCCACCCGGCGGCCATTTCGCCGGGGGGCGTCCAGGCACGCGCCCTATACCGCTGGTTTTACCCAGACCAGGGAGTAGCGCCAGAACAGGAGACGCCGGTACCTCACCCCCGGCAGCAATTTCTCGGCCAGGTCGCGGATCTGGCGGTAGGTGTGCGGGGGCGGCCACACGATCGGCGACGGATGCTGCCAGTAGCCCTTGACCGCCCGGTACCCGAGGTTGGCGAAGCCGGCAGCTGCTTCGCGGGGCAGGTCAGCCGGGCCTGAGCGGGCTAGGCCGACGATGGCCAGGCTGCCTCCGGGCGCCAGGAGTTCGCTCATCCGCGCGAGCGCGGCGGCGGGGTCCATGTGGTGCAGCGCCGCCACGCACGCGACCAGGCCGAACGATGCGGGCGGGAACGGGTGGGTGAGGAAGTCACCGCACATGAGCTCGACCTGGCCGTCCGGGCTCTGTGCGCGGGCCGCCTCGATGCTCGCCGCGTCCTGGTCGATGCCCACGACCCGCGGAACCCGGTGAGCCAACCGGCGGACGAGCGTCCCCTCGCCGCAGCCCACGTCCAGTGCCCGCTGGCAGCCGGGCGGGACGGCCGCCAGGACCAGTGGGTAGTAGTGGATGTTGTGGTTCCATCGGCGGTCCGTACCACTCACTTCTCCTGGTGCCGCCACGTAACCTCCAGGTTCGCGGGTGTCAATTGCCAGGCTTGTGGGCTTCGATCAGAAACCGCTGGGCGTGAGACACGAATGGCCCGTTGGCCTGGATGCGCTCATGCAGGGCCGCCAGCTCGCTGCGGTACCGCGCGACGCTGAACCCGGGGATCGTCCAGACCACCTTGCGCAGGAAGTAGACGACCGCGCCGATGTCGTAGAACTCGACCCGCAGCGATGCCTCCCGCAGGTCGGTTACGGCCAGGCCAGCCTCCTCCGCCAGCCGCCGCGACCGCTGTGCGCTTCGCTTCTCCCCCGCCGGCACCGGCCCGGCAATGGCCTCGTGAAGTTCCGCATTGGTGTCCGGGCCGATCTCCTGCGCCAGGAACGTCCCACCTGGGCGCAGCACCCTCGCGACCTCGTCCCACCAGGTCGCCACCGGGTGCCTGCTGACCACCAGGTCAAACGCCCCATCCCGGAACGGCAGGGCCGGGTCGCCCTCACCGGTGGCGACCAGCCACGCACCACGAGGACGGAGCAGGCGAGCCGCCCGTTCGGTGTTCGGTGGCCAGGACTCGGTGGCAACCAGGTGCGGCGGCCAGTGGGCCAGGGCCGCCAGTACCTCGCCGCCGCCGGTGTCCAGGTCCAGAGCGGTCGACACCCCCGCCATCCGGGCGGCGGCCACCCGCGAATACCCCCACGGCGGGCGCTCCTCGGTGGCCCGGCCATCCAGCCAGGAAAAGTCCCAGCCCTCGACTGGAGCCGCCTCGGCCTCGGACACCAGGTCGTCGAAAGTCCGCATCGCCTGCCAGTCTGCCCGCAGGACCAGCATGCCTTTCGCATCCGGGTCTTCCGGGGTTCATTCCACCGGGCCCGGGAAAACCGATTGTCCCTGCTGGTGCCCGGCGGACACGATAAGCACATGACTGTTGCGCTCCAGGTCAGGGCCGCTGGCCGCAGGTCGGCCCTGTTGCTGCGGCCATGGTCCCTGGGCGACATGGTCGCGCTGCTGGCTGAGATGGCGTATGAGTACCCAAGGCGCGGGCTCCACTCGCACCCCGAAACCGGCCGTCCAGAGTGGGGTTGCTGGACCGGGCCGAGCGATGAGCAGCAAGCCTGGGAGTGGCTGGCAGGTCAGGACCGTGGCTGGCATGACGGCGACTGGCTGACCTTTGCCGTGTTCGAGCAGCATGAATCAGTGCCCAGCTACTGCCTGGCCGGTCACGTTGGGCTGAAGTCCTGCACACGCGGTGACCGGCTCGCTCAGAGCGAGTCGGCGGAGGTCAGCTATTGGATCGCTGCCGCGGCACGGGGGCGGGGCGTGGCCACCGCCGCGTTGACGGCCGTCACCGCCTGGGCCTTCGAGAACTTCGCTACCACCGGGCTGGTGCAGATCAAGCTGGTACACGACCTGGACAACCATGCATCCTGCCGGGTCGCGGACAAGAGCGGCTATGCCTTCCAAAAGGTCAGCCCGGCCAACCCACCGCTGTGGTTCACGGCGGGACACATCCACACCCGGTCCGCTGGCGCATTTACCGGATGATCTGCCCTGTGCGTCAGACCTGGCTGAGGTGGATCAGCGTGGTGATGCCGCGTGCCTGCAGGTAGGCCTGGTTGGTGCTCATGCTTTCCAGCACCACCGCGGGCCGGGTGCCCTGGTGGACCAGCTTCATGAACGGCACGAAGAATGGCGTCCACGGGACCATGCTGTCCGGCAGGACCAGCGCTGAGGTCCGCTGAATCGGCTGCGGCGGGTTCTGGTCGTACTCGGCAACCAGCGCCTGGATCGTCTTGCCGATCGGCTTGAGCTGGTGGTCGTTGGTGAACACGCCGAGGGTGTACTCCAGCGGGTTGAAGCCAGCGAAGCGGGTGCTGGGGTCGTGCGAGCACCACCAGGTGATGCCCCACAGGTTGGAACAGCTCACCATGTTCTGGATCGACAGCTTGGTCCAGCCGGGGATCAGTTTCGACGACATCCACACGTCGGAGACGCCGGTCTCCTCGATCCACACCTGGCGGGTCAGGTCGGTCTGGAACGCCTTGATCAGCTCGATGAAGTACTCGGAGTAGTGCAGCGAAGCCGTGGACATCGGGCCATAGGTGCCGAACACACCGGTCCAGCCAGCCCAGGTATGGTTCGCGGTCAGCGTCCCGGCGTTAGATACGCCAGGGCGGGAGAAGAAGCCGTCGTTCAGCCACGGGAAGTGGTCGAGGCCGTTGACGTGGAGCTTCCCGGGAGCGGCCTGCTCAGCCGTGGCGAACATGGTCTGCGCCCAGGCGTCGCCGTCCGCGGTCGCGAGGTTGATCCCGAACGGCATGGCGAACCAGTGGATCTCATTGGCCAGGTCGAAGCCAAGGAACCTCGGGTGACTGCCGACCTTCGCCGCCAGCGCGGTGAACAGCTCCTGCTGGGCGGTGATCGACGCGGAGTCGGTGAAGAAGTTGGTCATCTGGGCGGTGCCGCCGTTGAGCAGCCACGGTGTCACGAACAGGAAGCCCGACACCTGGCCATTGAGGACCGTGACCTCCACATCGAGCCCGGCCGTGTCGGCCATATTGAGGAACTCGTGCAGCCGGTCCACGATCCCGGTACGGATGTAGGTGCTGTTCGGCTGGAGTTCCGGCCACAGCATCATGATCCGGATGTGGTCCATGCCGATGGAGGCGATGTCGGCCAGATCCTGGTTGATGGACGCGGCGTCCCAGTCGGTCCAGGAGTACCACCAGTTCTTGGACGGGGTGTAGTTCAGGCCGAACCGGACCGCGCGCTGCGGGGCGCGCGGTCCGGACGCCGCCGCGGACTTGGACAGCGGTGCCCGCGCGCCAACCGGTGTCGCATGCGAGGGCTCGCTGACACCTAGCACTGAGGCGGCCGCGACGCTACCGAGGAAACCGCGGCGTCCTAATGACGAGGGAGCCTGGTCGCTCACGAGGAACCTCCTGTGTGATTCGCCCGGAAGATTGGCCTTTGGGCCTCCACCATGTCACAGCAGGATGACAACGTTGTCAATGGTCGGGGTCACGTGTCGGTGCGCCTTCACGGCAGTCGTGGTGTTATGAGGACATGGCATACACCGGCCCGCTCGCCAGAGCACGTGCTGTCGCGGGGTGCGTTGCGCTCGCGCTCGCCTCGCCGGCCTTAACAGCGACTGCCGCTGCTCCCCCCGGAGTGCTGGCGGCGAGCCGTTCCCACACGCTGGCGATGCAACGGCCCCAGGTCGGCCCGGTCACAGAGGTCAGCCGCGGCTGCAAGGGCCAGAACGCCGAGGTCGAGCAGGCCGTCGCCCTTCCCTACGTGTACGAGGCGTGGATCGGCTGTGGCGGGATCGGGTTCGCACGGTCGACCAACGGTGGGCGCAGCTTTGGCCGGCCCGTAACCGTGCCGGGCTCGACGGGCTCGGGCTTTGTCCAGATCGACGGACGGTTCCTGCCAAAGTACGGCTGGGACCCAGCCATCGCGGTCGCGCCCAACGGCACTGTCTACGTTTCGTACATGATCTTCAGGCAGCGGCAGGGATACGACCACCCCCGGGTCGCGGTCTCCACCGACCACGGGGCGACCTTCGCGCACCTCTACTCCCCCATGCCCCCGGCCCAGGACAGGGACAACTGGGGCGACCGGGACTTCATCACTGTCGCCCCCGACGGCAAGCTCTACCTGACCTGGGACTTCGGGCCGTCTCTCAAGTCGCCGGACGCGAACATCGTGATCCAGGACTCTGCCGACGGCGGACGGGTATGGAGTCGTATCACCCCCGTCAGCCCCGGGTACCCGGCACACGGTGGCGTTGTCGCGGGCCCTCTCGTGGTGGAGCCCAATGGCCGCATCGACGTGCTGCTGTGGGTGCTGCACGACCCCGGCTTACCTGGTTATGCGCTGCCTCCCGGCCATGACTATTTCACCTCGTCGCCGGATGGCGGAAGGAGCTGGTCCAAGCCGGTGGCGGTCGGGCCCAAGACAGACCACATCGGCGGCCTGGTGGGCTGGATCGACGCTGACATCGGGATCGACGCGGCAGGCACCCTGTACGCGACGTGGGACACCCAGCGCCCCGGTGGCGACATCGGGTGGCTGTCCTACTCCACCGACCACGGTCAAACCTGGTCCCGGGCCCGCAGGGCAACCCCCGACCACGACAAGGCCGAGCACATCATGGCCGTCGTCGGGGGTGCACCGGGTGATGCCTATGTGGGATGGCTGTCGGACAACTCACCGGCCGGGTTCGCGCAGTACCTCCGCCCGTTCTCGGTCCGCAAGGGCTGGCTGTCCGCGCCCATCCAGGTGTCCCGGCAGTTCGGGGACCGCCGCGTCTGGCCGGGCGACACGATCGGCATCTCCCTGCTCCGAATGCACGGACACAGCCCCCCGACGGTCATGCTGAGCTGGGGCAGTGCGGTCAGCAAGCGGACGTCGCAGATCTGGGCCGTGCAGGTCCGGCATGCGTAACACCGCTGCCACCGGCCCGTCCTAGGAACCAACCGGCCCACCAGCGACGGTAATGCACGGGCGTCACTAAACTGACACTGCGGCGGTGGGACTCGCCGTTCCACTCGGATTGTGGGCAACTGCGGCGCAGCCGCCAATGGTCCCTGCCAGAAGTTCGGGCCGATCCTGGCAGGGAGGACCATGTACAAGGCTGACAGCCGGTCTGCACCGGAGTCTGCGCAGGCACCCGAAGCGCACCACCCCGACCCCCGAACGCGGCTGCGCAGTATCCCGTGGCTGACGCTGACCGTAATCGCGGTGGGCGGGGTGACCGGGGCGCTGGCACGGCAGGGACTGTGGGTGGCGTTCCCGCACCGCATCGGTGCCTTCGACTGGACGACGCTGGGCATCAACGTGGGCGGGTCCGCGCTGATCGGGGCGCTGATGACCGTAGTCACCGAGGTCAGGCACACGCACCGGCTGACCGCCCCGTTCCTGGGCGTGGGCGTGCTGGGTGGCTTCACCACGTTCTCGACCTACATCGTGGAAATCCAGCAGTCAGTCACGGCGAGGCACCCGGAGAGTGGGCTCGCCTACCTGGCCGGCACGGTGGTGGCCGCCCTGCTGGCCACCTTCACCGGGGTGACCGTGACCCGCCTGCTCAGCCGCTGGCACCGGAAGGAGAAGTCATGAAGCTGGAGGGGCGGGCCATGCGCCTGACCATCTTCATCGGTGAGGACGACCACTGGCACCACAAGCCGCTCTACACGGAGATCGTGCACCGCGCGCACGCGGCCGGCCTGGCGGGCGCCAGTGTGTTCCGGGGCATCGAAGGCTATGGCGCCTCTAGCCGGATCCACACCAGCCGCCTGCTGTCCCTGTCAGGTGACCTCCCGCTGGCGGTCATCCTCGTGGACACCGAGGACAAGGTCCGGACGTTCCTGCCCCAGCTCGACGAACTCGTCTCGGAAGGCCTGGTGATCCTCGACCCGGTCGAGGTCATCCGGTACGTCGGCCGTCCAGCCAAACCTCCGGCCCGGGACGCGCAGTGACCGTCCTGCTAGTCGCCCTCGGCGCCGCAATCGGGGCGCCTGCCCGTTACTTCACCGACCGGGCGGTCCAGGTCCGCCACGACTCGGTCTTCCCCTGGGGCACGTTCATCGTGAACATCGCCGGCTCGGCGTTGCTCGGGTTCCTGGCGGCGCTGCCCACGCACGGCACGGCCGGCACGGTCCTCGGCGTGGCGTTCTGCGGGGCCTTTACGACGTACTCCACATTCGCCTACGAGACCTTCCGCCTGGCTGAGCAGCGGGCCTACCTGTTCGCGACGCTCAACACCGTCGCCAGCATCATCGCCGCACTTGGCGCCGCATACTGCGGCATGGCCATCGCACAGGCTGTCACCCCCGCCCCCTAGACTCCGGCGCATGACCGTCATAGATGAGCAGGGCCGTCCGGAGCCTCCACCCGCGGCCGACGAGACCGCCACCCTGCTGGGGTTCCTGGACTACCAGCGCGCCACCCTGGCATGGAAGTGCTCGGGGCTGGACGCAGCGGGCCTGGCAGCGACCACAGCAGCCACGTCGATGACCCTGGGCGGGATACTCAAGCACATGGCCCTGGTCGAGGACTACTGGTTCAACCAGCAGCTACTTGGGCGGGAGCTGCCGTCGGCCTGGGACTCGGCAGGCTTCGGAGCTGACCGCGACTGGGAGTGGCACACCGCTGCTGACGACACCCCTGACCAGCTGCGCACGATGTGGGGGGCCGCAGCGGAACGGTCCCGCGAGGCGGTCACGGAGGCACTGGCCGACGGTGGGCTGGGCCGGCTGGCACTGCGCACCTGGCCCGACGGCAGGGCACCGAGCCTGCGGTGGATCCTGTGTCACATGATCGAGGAGTACGCGCGGCACAACGGCCACGCCGACCTCCTGCGGGAGTCGATCGACGGCGAGACCGGGGAGTAACGGCCCGCCGGCGGCGGCGGCTGCAGCACGACCCGGTGCGGTCTACATCACGATCCACTGGCGGCCGTCGAGGATTTCGCGGACCGCATCGAGGTGCCCCGCGTGGCAGGCGGTTTCCTTGATCATGTGGAGCATGATGTAGCGCAGGTTGGGGAAGTCGATCGACCACTCAGCCCAGCGCGGGTCCGGTTGCCTCGGCGCCATGCCGAGCGGGGTGTCGGCGATGACGGCGTTCGCGCGCTCGATCTCCTCGCGGTACAGGTTGAAGACGTCCTCTGCGGTCTCGTCGGGCCCTAGCCGCCACTCAGCGTTGGGCCCCTCGGGGAAGAAGTCGAACGACTCCCCGCCGACCACACTGCGGAACCAGTAGTGCTCGTCCGCGAGGGCCAGGTGCTTGACCATGCCCAGGCAGTGCCACCCCGAGGGCAGGACCGGCTGGCACAACTGGGTCTCGGAGAGCCCATCCAGGATGCCGAGGACATGGTTGCGCTGCTGGTTGAGGAAATACAGCAACAGCTCGGCTTCTTCATCCATCAGCCCGGTAACCTCCATGATCGCGGTGGCCGCCCTGCGCAACACAGTACGGGCCAACACGGACAGTTCTTGGGGGCGGACGTGTGTTATCCATGACCGCGGTGCTTTTCACTGCTATGTGCAGGAAAAGCACCGCGGTCAGGGTGATGGGCCCCGGGGGCAGGTGGGATGGCTGGGCACGCGGGAACGTGGCCAGCCGCCCCAGGCGGTGGCAGCGTGGTGAGCGGGGCGGCCTGGGCAGGCGAGGAGGCTGTGGCAGACGGTGGCCGCGCGGCTGAGGAGGCTGCCCAGGCGGGGCGGGGCTGTCATACCTCCTGGGTAGTGTCAGCGGCGGAGGTCCGACATGACCGTGATGATGGCGGCGGTGCCCAAACGGGAGCGCCCGCGGGAACGTCTCCTGGGCCGCGGCGCCGCGGCCCTGACCGAGCGCGAACTGCTTGCCCTGGTGCTGCGCAATGGCACCCACGGGTGCAGCGCGCTCGACCTCGCGGCGGAACTGCTGGCCGAGTACGGGACCCTGCGCTGCCTGGCAGCGGCCACGCCG
>DASYYE010000202.1:0-4270 GCA_035946955.1 Streptosporangiaceae bacterium
GCTCAGCCTGGCCGGCCACCACATCGAGCCAGCCAGCACGCCGATCAAGACCCTGCACGGCCTGACCGCCTACGCCTCAGCACACGGGATCGACCTCACACCCAAAGCCAAACCAGCGCGTTAATAATCTGCGGCTCCTTAGCCTAAGTTGATCAAGCTGCGAGTCCGTGGGGGCCGAGGTTGACCAGTTTGATCGTGGCTGGCCCGGGGTGGCGGGTGCCGTGGTCCCCGGGGCGTTTGACGCGGTAGGAGTTGTGGCGGGCTCGCTTGACGACACGGGGGTAGGTCCGGTTCCGGCGCGGCGGGTTGAGGTTCTTCTTCCTGGTGATGGCGGCCATGACGGCTGTCAGGGCGCGCTGGTGCTGTTCAGGGGGGAAAGGCCACCGGGCCGGCGGCCTGGCGGCGGATGACCCGGACGGTCTGCTTGAACTTGACCTGGTCGGGGTCGATGTCTGCTTCGGTGGCGGCCTGGCAGATCAGGGCGCTGATCGCGTAGTGGGTCAGCAGGTAACCGTAGACCTCCTGCCGGACCATGTCGGGGCTCTTGGACCGCAGCACCCGTCCCGGCCCTCGCAGATGGGTCTTGAGCTGGGCATTGCCGGTCTCATGTTCGTCGGGTAGCGGGAGTGCATTGCTGCACTCCCGCCCCCTCGGAACCGGCCGTGCGGACTTTCTCCGCAGCTCGGCTCGAGCAGGCCCTATGGCGATGATGGTGGTGCTGGCCTTGTGCTGCCGATTCGCCGTCGGCAGCGGGCGTGTATGAGGTGGTATGCGGCTTGCTCGCCTGGCGTGCCGAGGTCCATCACGGCGCTGATGGCCTCCTTGCGGATGGCCTTCCGGATGGTGTTGTGCCACTGCTCCCACTCGCGCTCATTGTGAGGCTCGTGGCTGGCGTAGAGCAGCAGCCCCTGGCAGAGGGGGCACCGGCCGTGCTGGCGGCGCAGCAGGTGCCAGGTCGCGGGGCTGACCGGGGGGCGGTTGCGCTCGCGGCGTTTGGCCCAGTATCCGGCCAGGGCGGGGTCATCGGGGGATGCCCGCCCGGCGACCAGGGTGTGCCTGACGATCTTCGTCCAGGCGAACCGGCGGAGGTAGTGGCCGGTATCCCGGCTCCCGAACAGCCACCTGTCGTTCCTGGACGGGTTGAACATGCCGAAGTACCGGGACACGACCCAGTGCCTCGGCTTGTCCGGGTGGGTGTGCCTGGCCCATTTCCAGGTCAGCCGCCAGACGTGCGCGTCTAGCCTGTTGTAGGCGAGGCTGGACACTCCGATCCGGTAGTAGGCGGCCCACCCGGTGATGATCGGGTTGAGCCGTCCGATGACCGCGTCGCGTTGGCCCCTCGCAGGGCCGTCACCTCTGCGGACAGCCGGTTCCGGATCTGCCGCAGCGCGTCCCTGCTCGGCTTGGTCAGCAGCTTGCCGCCGAACCGGCGGATCTCGAACCCCAGGAAGTCCACCCCCTGGTCCAGGTGGGTGATCCTCGTCTTGTCCTGGTTGAACGCCAGGCCCCGGGGTGCGAGCCATCTGGCCAGGCGCGCCTGGACCTCCACGGCCTGCTGCCTGGAGTGGCAGAGGGCGAGAACGTCGTCGGCGTAGCGGACCAGGAGCGGGCAGCCGGGAACGGCACCGCCGTCACGGTAGTACCGGACTCCGGCCGCTGCCTCCATGCCGTGCAGCGCCACGTTCATGATCAACGGGCTGACCACGCCCCCAACACAGTTGGCAATTTCTGCTTTGAGGTGACGCTGGGTTACCGGCGGGTAGAGCGTGGCCGGTGATGGCTGGGCGTGTGCCGGCTGGGCCGGTGGAGGTGGCGCCGGGTGGGTTTGTGCCGGAGGCGGAGCAGGCTGTGATTCTGGCTGCGGTGCTGGGCGGGATGGAGCTGGGGGCCTGGGACCGGCGGATGGTGGCCTGGCTGGCGGGCTGGGATGCCGGCACGGTGCTGACCATCGCGTCGTGGGTTGCCCGGTCGCGGGCAGCGGGGCCGTGCTGACCGCTTGGGCGGGCATGCCGCTCCCGTTTGCGGACATGTCTGGTAGTACGTTTATGGCATGCCTGGTGACGGTCGGGTGGATAGCGTGCAGCATGCCGGGCGAGTCAACACGGCTGCTGGCCTGCTGGAGGCAGGCGTCGCGGCGGCCGAGGCCGCCCGGGTGCTGGCCGGGCGGCTGGGCTGCTCGGTGCGGCAGGCCCGCCGGTATGTGGACCAGGCCGCGGCCGGCGGCCGGGTGGCGGTGCCCGAGCCGGGTGTGGTGTTCACGGTCAAGGTGCCGGGGCGGCTCGCCGGTGCTGTCCGCGAGCATGCCCGGGAGTCTGGGCGCACCATCTCCGCGGTGGTGGCGCAGGCGCTGGAGGAGTTTCTCGCCCGGAGCTGCAGAAACCATCCACGCAGGTGAGTGGCCGGGCGGTCGAGGGTCAGTTCGTCTTCGACCGGCATGCGGCCACCGATTTGTCGGTGGCCTTCGCGATATTGGTGCCGCTGCGGCGGGCCCGCCACGGCCGGCCCGGCCAGGAAGGAACACCGCCTGATGACCAGCGCGGCGATCTATGCCCGGGTGTCTTCGGCCCGGCAGAAGAAGGACCAGACGATCGGGTCGCAGACCCAGGCGCTGCGTGAGCACGCCGGGCAGAACCAGCTTGAGGTCCCAGCGGAGTGGGTCTTCGAGGATGAGGGGCATTCCGGGGCCACGCTGGTCCGCCCAGCCCTGGAGGCGCTGCGTGACCTGGCCGCCCAGGGCTGCGTGGATGTCGTGCTGTGCTATTCGCCGGACCGGCTGGCCCGCAAGTTCGCCTACCAGGCGCTGCTGGTGGAGGAGTTCGCCCGCGCCGGAACCCGGGTCGAGTTCGTCAACGGCCCGCGCGGGGACAGCCCGGAGGACCAGCTGCTGGTGCAGTTCCAGGGCATGTTCGCCGAGTACGAGAAGGCCCAGCTGATGGAGCGCTACCGGCGCGGCAAGACCTACCGGGCCAGGTCCGGGTCGGTGAACGTGCTGGGCGGCGCCCCGTTCGGCTACCGCTACATCCGCAAGACCCCCGAGGCCGGGGCCCGCTACGAGGTCATCGGGCACGAGGCAGTCCTGGTGGCGGAGATGTTCCGCCGCTACGCCGACGACGGCGCCGCCATCGCCGACCTGGCCCGCTGGCTGGCCAGCCAGGGCGTGCCAACCCGCACCGGCAAGCACCGCTGGGACCGGTCGGTGATCTGGGCCATGCTGCGCAACCCCGCCTACCAAGGCCGTGCCGTCTTCGGCAAGACCCAGGTCATCCACGCCCAGCCGGGCCTGAACCGGGTCGCCCGCCTGCAAGGAAGAACGACACCCAGGGCAGTCAAAACAGTAGACCGCCCCCGTGAGGAGTGGATCGAGATCGCGGTCCCGGCCATCGTCTCCGAAGACACCTTCGCCCGTGTGGCCCAGCGGCTGGCAGACAACAAGCGGTTCGCCTCCCGCAACAGCAAGGTCCCTTCGCTGCTGCAGGGCCTGGCCGCCTGCTCGGCCTGCGGCTACGGCTACTACCGTGGCCACACCACCACCACCGCGGGCAACAAGATCTACTACTACCGGTGCCTGGGCAGCGACGACTACCGCTACGAAGGCGGCCGGGTCTGCGGCAACCAGCCGGTCCGCGCCGACTACCTCGACACCGTCGTGTGGGACCACATCACTCACCTGCTCGCCGACCCGGCGCTGATCCGCGCCGAGATCAGCAAGCGGCTCGAGCAGGCCCGCACCTCCGATCCGGTCACCAGCCAGCGCAAGCGGCTGCAGGCCGCCCTGGCCAAGGCCACCGCCGCGGTCACCGCCATGATCGAGGCGTTCTCCGAGCAGCTGATCACCATCGATGAGCTGCGCGCGCGGATGCCGCACCTGCGCGCCCGCGAGACCAGCCTGCGCGGCCAGATCGACGCCCTGGACGCCCAGGCCGCCGACCGCGACGCCTGCCTCAAGCTCGCCGGCGACCTGGAAGGCTTCCTCGCCCAGCTGCACGGCAACGCCGCCACCGCCACCGTCGAAGACCGCCAGCGGGTCCTGCGGCTGCTCGTCAAGGACATCCTCATCGGCCCCGAGAAAATCACCATCCGGCACCGCATCCCCGCCCGGCCAGGCGGCACCAGCGCCCGGCAGCACAACCCCGGACCCGATACGGAGGGTGACCATCGCCCGGGTTATCTATTGCGTTGGGGGCGTGATCTCACCGTGCCTGCTGAACGTCGCCTTGCACGGGCTGGAGGAGGCTGCTGGGGTCCGGTACCGCACCACCGGAATACATGC
>DASYYE010000203.1:0-9215 GCA_035946955.1 Streptosporangiaceae bacterium
GCACCTTCCAGAACACCCAAGGACGGGCCCGCTGCAGGGATATCGCGGGTTCCCGGGCACCAACGCCCTCTGTCTAGCGCCGTAGGGATTCCTCGGCCAGACTCGGAGCCAAAGCAGAGACAACCGGAGACAACCCGCCACGAAGGACGCCAGGCATGGGACGTCCAGAAGCGCCGCTGGACGCGCGCGACGGGCCGCTGCGGGAGTTCGCCGCAGGCCTCCGGCAGCTCCGTGAGTCCAGCGGTGGCCGAAGCTACCGGCAGCTCGCGAAGTCGGCCAATTTCGCGGCCTCGACGCTGGCCAGGGCGGCCAGCGGCCGCAGCCTGCCATCGTGGGAAGTGACTGCGGCCTACGTCGGGGCGTGCGGGGGCGACCTGACGGCCTGGCGCGGTGCCTGGGCGGATGCGGCGCGGCACGCCAGCCGGGCCCAGGACCCCCAGGGCGCACCGCAGCAGCAAGCCCCGCCAAGTCCGGTCGTTCCGGTCCGCCAGCTCCCGGCCGACCTGCACGACTTCATTGGCCGTCAGGCCGAGTGCGAACTGCTGCTCCGCGCGGCGCGGACCGTTGAGCTGGGCAGCGACGCGGACCCTGGCGCCCCGCTCGTGGTGGTGGTCTGCGGACCGGGCGGCGTGGGCAAGAGCACGCTCGCGGTGCACGCGGCCCATCGCGTCGCAGCGGGGTTCCCCGATGGCCAGCTCTTCGCCGACCTGCATGGGGACGACGACCAGCCGGCCCCACCAGCGCAGGTTGCCGGGCGCTTCCTGGCCGCGCTGGGCGGGGCAGCGGACCGTTTCGCCGACCCGGTGGCGTCGTTCCGCTCGCTGGCGGCTGGCCGCCGGCTGCTGGTCCTGCTGGACAACGCCGCCGATGAGGCGCAGGTAGCGCCGCTGCTGCCAGGGTCCGCGGGCTGTCTGGTGCTCGTGACGAGCCGTCAGTCGCTGGGTGCCCTGGGGAGCGCCTGCGCCCTGCGGCTGGACGTGTTCGACCACGACTGCGCCGTGGAGTTGCTGGCACACGCCGCTGGGCCCGCCCACACCGCGGACACCGCCGCGACCGCCGCTTTGGCAGAGATGTGCGGGCGGCTGCCGCTGGCCCTGCGCATCGCGGGGTCGCGGCTGGCCAGCGGCCCAGCCGGGAGAGCCGGCTGGCTGGTGGAGCGGCTTCGCGGCGAAGAACACCGGCTCCGCCACCTGGCCACCGGTGACCTGGACCTGAGTGCCGTGTTCGGTCTGTCCTACCGGCCGCTGGCACCGGCACCACGGCAGGTCTTCCGCAGTGCGGGGCTGTTCCCCGGCCCGGACTTCACCGCACCGGCCCTGGCCGTCCTGGCTGACATGACCACCATCGAGGTCGAGTGCGCGCTGGAGCGGCTGGTGGACGCGAGCCTCGCCCAGCCTGCCCAGCCCGGCCGCTACCGCATGCATGACCTGCTGCGCCTGTTCGCCCGTGAGCGCGCGGAACTGGAGGGCGACGCGGAGCGGCTCGGGCCGGCGGTCCGCCGGCTGGCCCTGTGGTACCTGGACGCCATCGATTCGGCGGACCGCATGCTCATGCCGGCCCGGGGGCGCCCCGCTCCGCTGCCCGGCACATCCGCCTGGCCCGACGTGCCGGACATGACCGACACTGAGTCCGCGTCCGCGTGGTACGAAGCCGAGCAGGCCAACCTTGTCGCGGTGACCCGGGCGGCTGCCCGCTACGGCCACCACGACATCGCGTGGCGGCTCCCGGTCGCCATGCGCGGCCTCCTCGAGCTGCGTGGCCACACGGAGGAGTGGATCGCCGTGCACCTGGCCGGACTGGAATCGGCCCACGCCGCAAACGACCCCGCAGCGCAAGCCTGGGTGCTCAACGGCCTGGGGACCGCCTACTGGCGGCGGGAGCACCACGCCGAGGCCGTGGACTGCTACCGGCGTGCCCTGGCGATCCGCACGGAGCTGGGTGACGACCGGGGGGTCGCGGTGGTGCTGAACAACCTAGGCAGCGTCTACGGGGCACAGGGGCGCTATGGCGACGCGGTCGAGAGCCTGCGGGAAGCCCTGGCCATCCGGGAGAAGATCGGTGACGAACTCGACAAGAGTTTCGCCCTCAACAACCTCGGCCACGTCCAGCACGAACTCGGCCTGTTCGGTGAGGCTCTGCCACTGCTCACGGAGGCGCTGCGGATCCGGCGGGCACTGGGGAACCGCAACGGTGAGGCCGTCACCCTGCACTGCCTGGGCGACACGCTCAACGGCCTGGGCCGTCACCTGGCGGCTCTGGCCTGCCTGCGGCAGGCTCTGCCGGTCTTCCGGCAACTTGGCAACAGGTACGGCGAAGCGGCCACACTGCACAGCATCGGCTCGGCCTGCGCCGCAATGGCCCGGCCCGGCCACGCACAGCGCTACCTGGGGCGCGCCATCGCGCTGTACCAGGAGCTCGGGCTGCGGCGGGAAGAAGAAGCCGCGGCACGCGACCTCGCCGCCGCGTGCCGCGACGGACGCTGATCCCGGGAGCCGAAAGCCCGGTTGGTCAGCCCGTGACGCGGGAACGCATGGGGCGTGGAGGTCCGCCGCACGGGGATACCTGGCGTGGCGTCCGGTGCATTCTGCGCCTTACCCGGCCCCCCGGATGGCGTCGTACCTTCCCGCCACGTACCGGCCCGGACGCGCGGCCCCCCGGCGAGCCGCCCATAGACCAGGCGGCCAGGCGATATTTATCGTTTATCAATCGGAAATATATTTATTCAAGGGGTTGCCATGACATCGGCTGACGAGTCCGGCCACGACCACCACGACGCGCACCACCACGACCCGACCTTCTACCGGTCGCCGCGCGACGCGGCCGCTGGGCCACCCGAGAAGCTGGCCTACGTGGCGGCCTTCGCGCGGCCCGCGGACAGGCCCGACGCGATCGCCGTGGTTGACACCGACCCCGCCTCAGCGAGCTACGCCTCAGTGGTCGGCTTCACCGAACTGCCGCACGTGGGCGACGAACTCCACCACTTCGGCTGGAATGCCTGCTCGAGTGCGCTGTGCCCGAGCGGGTCGCACACCCACGGCGACCGGCGTTACCTCGTCGTGCCGGGGATCCGGTCGTCACGCATCTACATCCTCGACACACTGGACACGCCCACCGCCCCACGGGTGGTGAAGGTGCTCGGCCCTGAGGAGCTGGGCAAGCGTGCCAGCTATTCCCGGCCACACACCGTCCACTGTGGTCCCGGCTACCTGTACGTGTCATGCCTGGGTGGTGCCGACGGCGCCGAGGGCCCCGGCGGTGTGGCATTGCTGGACCATGCCAGCTTCGACGTGGTCGGCCAGTTCGAGAAGGAACGCGGCGACCAGTACCTCGCCTACGACGTGTGGTGGCACATCAACGACAACGTGCTGGTCACCTCCGAGTGGGCAACGCCCTCGATGATCGAGGACGGCATCGTCCCGGACCTCCTGCTCGGTAACTCCTACGGCCACCGGCTGCACTTCTGGGACATGACCGCCGGGCGCCTCGTCCAGACCCTGGACCTCGGGGCCCAGCACCAGATGACGCTCGAACTGCGCCCCGCCCATGACCCCGCGCGCAAGTACGGTTTCGTCGGAGTGGTCGTCAGCACCGAAGACCTGTCGGCATCCATCTGGCTCTGGCACGAGGCGGACGGCCAGTGGGCGGCCTCCAAGGTCATCACGATCCCGCCGGAGCCCGCCCCCGCCGAGCAACTGCCACCGTTGCTGGCCGGGTTCGGCGCGGTGCCCCCGCTGGTCACCGACCTGGCCCTGTCCGTGGACGACCGTTTCCTCTATGTCTCGTGCTGGGGCACCGGGGAGATGAAGCAATACGGCGTGAGCGACCCGTTCAACCCCCGTGAGGTCGGCTCGGTGCGCATCGGCGGCATCGTCGGTCGCGCGGCACACCCCAGCCGGCCGGACCAGCCACTGGCGGGCGGTCCCCAGATGGTCGAGGTCAGCCGGGACGGCAAGCGCGTCTACTTCACCAACTCCCTCTACGGCGCCTGGGACGACCAGTTCTACCCCGACGGCGTCGGCGCCTGGATGGCCAAGCTCGATGTCGCAGAGCACGGCGGCATGACCTTCGACGAGCGGTTCTTCCTCGAAGGGGAGGTGTTCCGCGGCCGGCGCGTCCACCAGGTGCGACTGGAAGGCGGCGACGCCTCCAGCGACTCCTACTGCTATTCATCCTGACCCCATGGGATGAACGTGGCTGGCCGACGCCGGGAGCTGCAACTCTGCCTGGCCGTGTTGTGGCTGCTTGACGGCGTGCTGCAGGCGCAGGCGTTCATGTTCAGCAGCGGTTTCGGCCGCAGCGTCGGGCCGGCGGCGGCGGGCAGCCCGCCCGCGGTCGCCGGCCCGGTCCAGTGGGCCAGCGGCCTCATCTCGGCACACCCTGCCCTCGCGACGACGGCCATCGCGGTCGTGCAGGTCACCCTGGGCTTAGGGGTCGCCTGGCGTCCCACCGTCAAGCCCGCGCTGGCCGCCTCCGTCCCGTGGGCGGTGATGGTGTGGTGGCTCGGGGAGGGCTTTGGCGGGCTGTTCACGGGCCAGGCCAACCCGGTTACCGGAGCGCCCGGGGCGGTCATCCTCTATGCGGTGCTGGCCGTCATCCTCTGGCCAGCGGACCGGGACGAGTCCGCGCCGTCTGCCGCGGCCAGCTCCCTGGGCCGGCGGGCAGCGTGTTCACTCTGGCTGTTCATCTGGGGTGGGCTCGGCTGCCTCTGCCTGGTGCTCGGTTTACGTGCGCCTGCGTCGCTACGTGAGTCGCTCGTCGCCATGACCCAGGGCCAGCCAGGCTGGCTGGCATCGGTGAACACTTCGGCGGGCCGGGCCCTCGGCCACCTCGGGCCGCAAGTATCCCTGGCTATGGCCGCGGCGCTAGGGGTTATAGCCGCCGGCCCGTTGCTGCCTGTCCCGTGGCGCCGGCGAGTCCTCGTCCTCGCCGGGACCGTGGCCGCCGTCTGGTGGGTGGCCGGACAGGACTTCGGGGGGGTCCTCACGGGCATGGCCACCGACGTGAACTCCGGGCCGCTGCTGGCTCTGCTGACGGCGGCATACTGGCCGGTGGCCCGGACGGTACCGGCGAGGGCACTGCTCCCGGGGGCACGGCTGGACGGCGCGCACACCCGCGCCATCAGCACCGTCATGGCCCTGGCGATGGGCCTGACACTGCTCGGGTGGCAGGACCGCCTGCTCGAAACTGCATGGGCGGCTGTGTTCGGGGTTTCGGCCGCATGGTCGTCTTGCCGGGCGGCAGCGCTCAGGCAAGGGCGGAGCAGGTGGTCAGCGAACAGCCGGCCGCAATGCCACCAGCAGCCGGGGCAGCCCGTGGCTGGTCAGCACCTGAGCCACGCGGTGTGCTGCGGCGCGATGCTGTTCATGATGCTCGTACCGCTGAGCGCGCCAGTCATTGGCGCGGGTGGAACGGCAATGACCGGCGGCTCCGGTGCGGGGGCGGCTGGCGCGGGCATGGCATTCGGCGCGGCCCTGCTGTCTGTCCTCACGGTGCTGTTTACCGCTGCGATGGCCAGCACGGTCGTGCTGATGACAGACCGGCTCGCCACGGCCGCCTCGGTGCAGCGACTTGACCTGGGCGGCTGGTGCCAGATCCTCATCGCCCTCGCCATGACGGTCATGTTGGTGCGGATGCTCTGAGCCTGTGAGTCCCATCCACGTCGGTGACTGACCCGGCGGCAGTGGGATGACGTAATAACCGACATTCACAGACGACACGATTACCAGCATTCGCCTAGGCTCCCCCTGTGCTGTCCGGGCGATGCTGGTGACAAGGTCCGGCCGACGGCGCGCCATGGCGCGCTGGGCGGCCCGCGTGTCCGCAGCCGGGCTGGTGTGTGCAAGCCTGGTCCCAGCGGTGGGCTCCACACCGGCCAGTGCAGTGGCCCGTGCCCCGGCCTCGCGGGCACCAGTCCCACCGCCAGAGTCCCTCCGGCTGGGGGCCATTACTCTGCGCCAGTGTGCGGCCTCTCCCCTGGCCTACTGCGGGACGCTCGCGGTCCCTCTCGACTACGCCACCGCCGGCAGCCCCGCCATCCGCGTCGGGTTCCGCTGGCTGCCAGCAACGGTCACTACCCAGCAGCGGTCCGCGACGGTGCTCGCGGTGGAGGGCGGGCCCGGGTTCTCCTCCACCGGCACCCAGCCCGGATACCGGGCGATGATGGGCACGCTGGTGCGCACCCGCAACCTGCTGATGGTCAACCTCCGCGGCACAGGCAATTCCACACCGGTCAACTGCCCGGCCCTGGAGCACTACGGGCACCCGCAGCACTCCTACGGCCACGCCTTTGACCTCGCCGTAGCGGCCTGTGGCCGCCAGCTCAACCACACCTGGCACTACCGGCACGGCGGCTGGGTGCACGCCAGCGACCTGTTCAACACCGCATACTCGGCCCGTGACGTCCTCGGGGTGCTGCGGGCACTGCGGCTGGGCCGGGTGGACCTCTACGGCGACTCCTACGGGAGCTGGTTCGCGCAAGCCTTCGCAGCGCGCTACCCGTCACGGCTGCGCTCTCTTACGCTGGACTCGACCTACCAGGTACTCGGCCTCGACCCCTGGTACACAACGAGCATCGTGACCGCCCGCCAGGCGTTCGCCCAGGCATGCGCACGTTCGGCTGCCTGCACGGCGGCCACTGGTGGCCACGGGGCCTGGGCGCGGATGGGGGCGCTGGACGCCAGGCTCGCCCGCGCACCCGTGTCCGGCGTGACCGTGTCGCCGTCAGGCACCCTGACCAGGCTGACAGTGACCCCCGAGACACTGGTCAACCTGGTCGGCAACGCTGGCTTCGACCCCATGGTCTACCAGGACACCGACGCAGCCGCCCGTGCCCTGCTGCGTGGTAACGACCCGGTGCCGCTGCTGCGTGTCGCCGAACTCTCGGTCGAGTTCGACGACGTCCTGCCGCCCCTGCCCGAATACAGCGACGGGCTGTACTTCGCCGTGGCGTGCACCGACTACACACAGCTCTTCCGCCGCACCGCCACACCGGCGCGCCGCGCCAGCCAGTACCGCGCGGCCCTGCGCCGCGAGCCGCCGCGCACCTTCGCACCGTTCAGCGTCGCCCAGTGGACCCGGATGGACGCCTACACCGAGGCGATCAGTGCCTGCCTCGACTGGCCGGTCCCCACACGCCTGGTCCGGCCCATCACGCGGCGGCCGCCGCTGGTCCCGTCCAGCCTGCCGGTGCTCATCCTCTCCGGCACCTTCGACTCCCTGACCCCGTGGCTGCATGGCGCGGCCCTGGTGGCGCGGCAGATGGGACGCTCCGCCCGGGTGGTGCGGGTGGCCAACCTCACTCATGTGACCCTGCAGGACAGCAACGACGGCTGCCCAGCCGTCATCTACCAGCGTTTCGTCCGTCACCCCACGGGCCTCGCCAGGCTGGACACCTCCTGTGCGCGCCGGGTCACACCGGTCCACACGGTCGGCACCTACCCGCTGCGCCTGGCCGGCGCGGCGCCGGCCACGGCCACCCACGGGAACACCGCAGGCCCCCAGGCACTGTGGGCGGCCTCGGTGGCGCTGGCAAGCGCCGGCGACGAGACCAGCCGCTGGCCGCTGCTGTACGGCAACCGCGACCGGGGGCTGCGCGGCGGCCAGGTCCGGTTCCGTGGCGGAACCCTGCTGCGGATCTCACTGCATGACGTCCGCTGGGTGACGGACGCCGTCATCAACGGGACTGTCCGCTGGGACCAGGTCACCGACCAGGTCATCGCCCGGCTGAGCGTGCGCACCGCACATTCAGCGCCGGTCCGGCTGACCGCCCATTGGCAGCCGTTCGGGCCACCGGGCCGGCTCGCCGTCATCACGGGCAACCAGGGGAAGCGGCACCTGGCCGCCGTGTGTCCCGCGCCCTGACAGACAGACTCCTGGCTTCTCAGACGAGCGTTGGCCCGGTACCCTCCGCCAGGTTCCACGTGTGAGCGTCAGATGACGTGCCTGTGACAACGAAGCGTCTCGGCGCCGCCCGCGAGATTGCGTTCATCAACTCTCCCGTTCTCAGGCGTTGCAGGCAGTTCGAAGGTACGGAAACGGCCTGTGCGCAGTAAATGACCCTGCCGGCCATCCCCCATGTTGGGTCATCGGCCGAGAACGACTCAGCCCAACTCCGTCGCCTGGCGGAGGTCCGCGCCGTGAACGTCTGGGCCGGTGGTGCGCAACTGCGGAGCTCCCTCAGTTGGCCAGGCAGCGGTGCCGGTGGCGATTGGACGACGGCGCTTTCCGGCACGCGGTTGGCATCGTGCCCGTTCGCGACTCCCCGTGAGGAAAGCCAGGCAATGGGGTGACACTTACATCGGGGCCTGCTACGCCTGCCGCCGCCCTGGCTGTCATTAAGCAGTCACAAACGGCACTTTTGGCTGCCGGGGGGTGACATGCGCCACGCCGACCGGTAAAACGACATTGCATGCGAGGACAGCACCCCTCACACAAGCTCTCGCTCCGACACTGTATGCGCACGGCCGGACGCGCCTCGTCCCAGCCGCTCACCAGACCCGGTCTGGCCAGGTACGCCCTACCTACTGATGGTTCCCAGGGGAGAGGATCGTCATGAATCGGTACTTTGAGCATCGACACGTGGTCGGCCTCGACGAACTCACCCCCAGTGGGCAGGTGCGCCTCACCCGCTTCCTGCAATGGCAGAGCACATGCCGGGAGGACTTTCTCCGCAGGCAGGCGACCTGGCTCCTCACCCAGATCGAGGAAGGCATTGAGGTTGTCGTACTCGAATGCCGGTGTGAATACCTCAGCGAGATCCCCGAGTTCGATGAGATCGCAATCCGGATGAGGCTCGCAGAGCTGTATGAGACTGAAATCGCACTTGCTTTCGATTATGTACTTCTGAATAGCCGCTACGAACAGCTCGTAGCGACGGGGCGCCACCGGCTCGCCTTCCGGCAGACGAACGGCACGCAGACCAGGCCGACAGCGGTCCCTCCGGCCCTGCAGGACGCCCTGGAGGGGATCGCGGCACCGAGTGTCACCCGTATCGGCAGCGACTGGATGGCGAGCTGAGGCCGACCCCAGATGTGAGATACGAGGCGGCGATCGCTGGTTTTTGCGATGGGTCCGTCAGCCGAAACATCGAATGCCACATCAGTGGGAACGACTACAGGTGAGTCGTGGTCGCATGAGGCGACACACATATCCGCGATCTGCGATGTAGTATCGTATGCCAACACGTCCCGGCACCCGGAGCGCAGCGTGAGCCAGTA
>DASYYE010000204.1:0-47089 GCA_035946955.1 Streptosporangiaceae bacterium
GAACGCCGCGGCGCACTCACCTTCGGCAGCGGCAACATCAAGGCCCTGTACGAGGCCCTCGAACGGCGCCGCACCGGCGCCGACCAGGCCGCCACCACGCAGGCCACGACCCGCTGAGCTCTCCTATCAACCCCGAGGGATCACCATGCCTGACACGGGCACATACAGCCTCACCGCGGCTGAACGCGACCTGCTGCCCAGCGACCGCGACGTGGGTTCGTACGCGGAGCACGGCTGGTACCTGTCCAAAAAGCTGCTCACAGACGACGAGGTTGACACCCTGGTGTCGGCCAGCGAGCGCTTCTACCAGGGCGAGCGGGACCGGGAACTGCCAGCACGGCCACCCAACCTCGCCTGCTGGGAGCCCTCCCACGGCCCCGTCCAGCGGCACAACGACTACGTGCACTACGAGTCCGACGAGATCGCCCGGATCCTGCGCAAGCCTGTGATCGGCGCGGTCGCTGCCCGGCTGGCCCAGGCCGAGGAGATCCGGGTCTTCCAGGCGACCCTCATCTACAAGCCGGCCCGCCCGGACGAGCCGTCCAACCTCGTGCCCTGGCACGCTGACCGGCACTACTGGCAGACCTGCACGTCTGAACGGATGCTCACGGCGTTCATCCCGTTCCACGACTGCGGCGAGGAGTTCGGCACCATCACCATGGTGGACGGCAGCCACCTGTGGCTGGACCCCGATGGCGGGGACGACTCGACGCGGCACTTCGCCGCACGCGACCGCGACGAACTGGACCGGCTGCTCGCCAGGACCGCGCAGTACAACGACGCCGAGGTCCGCACAGTGCCGATGGTCATCCCCAAGGGGCACATGAGCTTCCACCACTGCCGCATCTACCACGGCAGCGGACCCAACCGCAGGGCCCAGCCACGCCGGGCGGTCTCGCTGCACCTGCAGGACGGGGCGAACCAATGGCGCCCGTTCAAGCGGCCGGATGGCAGCCTGCTCGTCTACAACCACGACGTGCTGGTCCGCAAGACCAGCCTCGGGACACCGGACTACGCCGATCCCGAATACTGCCCGGTGCTCTGGGCCTAGGCCCGTGTCATAGGAGACCACTATGGGGATGCAGGAACTGATGGCGGCCATGCGTGGGCAGGCCAGCGCATTAGAGCCGGTCGTCCTGCAGCCAGCAGGCACTCGCCGAGTGAAGTTCTCCGGTGAACGTGGCGGCGACGGGCCGCTGACGGTCGGGCAGGCCAACACGCTGCGCTGGGCCGTCAACCCGGCCGAGTACACCCGGATGATCCAGTGGGTGCTAGACCTGCCCGAGGGCGTCACCCTGGCGGACATCGACGCGGCGTTCGAGGTGCTGATGGCACGGCATGAGTCGCTGCGCACCACCTATCCGCACAGTGACCCACCGGTTCAGCGGGTCGCGCAGTCGGGCGAACTGACCATCGTCGTGTATGAGGCAACTGTCCCAGCTTCCCCGGCGTCGCTCGCCAACGCGCTCGTCGAGCGGTTGCGCAGCAGCGAGTTCGACCTGACCACGGATCTGCTGTTCCGGGTCGCCGTGGCAGTGGAGCACGGCATCCCGAAGGCGGGAGCCGTGGTCTATTCGCACATGGCCGCCGATCTGGTCAGCATGACCGTCATCGGCATGCAGTTCGCGCAACTGGCAGCTGACCCCACCAGCCGCGAGGCCGGCCCACTCGGCCACCAGCCACTTGACCAGGCCGCGGCCGAACGCAGCCCACGGGGCCAGCGCCAGCGCGAGACCGCGCTCCGGACCTGGGAGAGCCAGCTCAGGAACGTCCCGCAATGCCTGTACGCGGTGCCGCGGACAGCCCCACGGGCCGCACCGGAAGAGGGCGACGTGTCGCTCTCCGGATGGCTGTGGTCGGCCGCCGCGGGGCTCGCGCTGCCACACATCGCCGACCGCACCGGGACAAGCAAGCAGGCCGCGGTGCTCGCGGCGCTGTTCGCATTGCTCGGCCAGCGGACCACGCAGCACAGCTGCTCACTCACCACGCTGATGCACAACCGCTATGACCGGCGGCTACGCGGCTACGTAGGCAGTCTGGCCTGCGACACGATCATCTCGCTCGACATGCGTGTCACCGGGTTCGATGAACTGGCCCGCCGCGCTGGGATGATGGCGCTCAAGACCGGACGGGGTGGCCTGGTCGACGACGTGAGCCTGGCCAAGGTCATCAGCCAGGTCGAATACGACCGCGGGATCGCCTACGTGCGCGACTGTGTCTTCAACGACGCGAGCGCCGCGGACTCCTCACCCACAAGCACACCTGGTGACCCCGCCGAGGCCGCGGACGCCGTCGGTCGCAGTGAGCTGGTGTGGGTTGACCATGTGGGCGCGGCGGAGCTGCTCATGCTCTACCTCGGCAAGGTCGAAGGTGAGCTGATGCTCGGGGCCATGACCGCCGACCCGGGCCGTGTCCCGCGCGCCGACCTCGAGTCGCTCCTGTGGGGGGTAGAGCGGCTCCTAGTCGCGGCAGCCACCAGCAACGTGCCCATGGACCGCCTCACCGAGGTCACCGGCTTCCAGCCGGTCAACCGCGGCCCCAACTGGGTACTCGCGGACTCCTGCTGGGTTGACCTGGAAGATGTCCAGCGACTCCTCGACGAGGCGCTCCCAGGGCAGTCCGCGCATGTGTTCACAGACGTGGGCCCCGCGGGCGAGATGGCCCTCGTCGCCTACCTGGGCGCCGGCAACGGCGCCCGCACACCGGAGGAAGCGCACGCGGCCTGCATGGCAGTGCTCCCCCGCAGCCCAGCGCCACCGCACACGATGCGCCCCACGACGATGACGCCCAGCCGCTACGTGGTCTGCGCCGAGGCGCCCAGTGACCCAGCCGACTTGACCGCCTGGCAGCACCAGCCCGTCCTCGCCACCGGCCCAGGCCGGTCCACCAGCAACTCCTAACCAGGCCAGCAGCACCGGCGGGACCATCAGCACTGCCGCACCGGCCCGGTGGGCCGCCAGTCAAATGACCATGCCAAGCCGTTTCATCCGCCTTGGCAGTGTCCTTCCTGAACGCGTGGTTTCGGCTTATGCGGTGTGCACCGGCGTTGTTAGCATCCAGGCAGCGCACTGAGTGGGGTGGCTGCCAGGTGATCGGGCGGGACGCCGAACTAGCGGTTGTGGATGCGTTTCTGGGCGGGTTCGGCAGCGGCATGCAAGTGCTGGCTATTCAGGGTGAGCCAGGGATAGGCAAGACCACCATCTGGCTGGAAGGAGTGCGCCGCGCTCAGAGCCGCGGCGCACTGGTGCTGGTCGCCCGTCCCGCTGAAACCGAGGCCGGGTTGTCGTTCGCGGGGCTGGCAGACCTGTTTGGTGGCGTCCCGGCGGAAGTATGCGCCGGGCTTCCGCTGCCACAGCGCGAAGCACTGGCGGCTGCGTTGCTGCAGGTGCCCACACCGGCCGGGGGGATGGACGACCGGGCGGTGTGCGCGTCGGTGCTGTCACTGTCGCGGCTGCTGGCTGAGCAACGCCCGGTGGTCGTGGCGGTGGACGACGCTCAGTGGCTTGACCCGCCAACGGGGCGCGCGCTGGGGTTCGCGGTGCGCAGGCTGGCACGCGAGCAGATCGGGTTTCTGGTCACGGTCCGGACGGCTGGTGAGCCGATGCCCAGCTTCGACCAGGCGGCGGAGCCTGGGCGGCGCCAGGTGGTGCCGGTCGGCCCGCTCACGCTTGCGGGACTGCACCAGGTGATCAAGCAGCATGCCGGGTACTCCCTCCCCCGCCCCACCCTGGTGCAGGTCACCCGGGTGTGCGGCGGTAACCCGTTCTACGCGATCGAGATGGCAGCCGAGATGCACCGCCGGCCCGCCGGCGGAGGCCGCGTGCCCGTCCCGGTGAGCGTGGGCGGCCTGGTAGAGGGCCGCCTGGTGCGGTTGCCGCCTGCCACGCAGCGGGCTTTGCTCGCCGCCGCCGCGCTGTCTCAGCCCACGGTGCAACTCGTGGACCGGGCAGCGCTGGTCCCGGCCGAAGACGAGGGCCTGATATCGGTCGAGCAGGGCCGGATCCGTTTTGCCCATCCGCTGTTCGCCTCGGCTGTCTACGGGCGGGCGGGCACGCAGGTGCGGCGCCGCCTTCACCAGCGGCTGGCCACGCTCGTGACCGATCCCGAGGAGCGCGCCCGCCACCTGGCGCTCGGTGCCCGGCCACCGGATGCGGTGGTCGCCGCGGAGCTGGACGCGGCGGCGGAGCTGGCTGCCCGCCGGGGCGCTTCGGAGGCCGCGGCCGGCCTGGTGGAGCTTGCTCTTGGGCTGAGCCCACCCGATGACACGGCTGGGCAGTCCCGCCGGCTCATCGCCGCCTCCCGGTTCTGGTTCAACGCTGGTGACCTGGCCAGGGCCCAGACAATGCTCGAGCAGGGGGTGGCCAGCACGCCAGCCGGGCCGTTGCGCAGCCACGCGCTGCAACTGCTCGGCGAGGTCCACGCCCTGCGCAGCAGCTTCAGCGAGGCATTCGGGTACGCCTTCCAGGCACTGGAAGAGGCCGACGCCGACCCAGCCCTGCGAGCCAGCGCGGAACTCAACCTGACGTACTGCTGCATCAACATGGTGGACTTCGAAGGCGCCCAGGTCCACGCCCAGGCCGCCACCCAAGCGGCCGAGCTGTCCGGCCGTGCGGAGGTGCTGGCGGACGCACTCGCCGCGCTGACCATGGCGGAGTTCCTCGGCGGCCGGGGACTCGACGAACAGCGGCTGGCCAGGGCCCTGGCACTGGAGAACCTGGCCTGGACGGGCACGGGGTCGTTCGTCATGCGCCCCAGCCTGGCCAGCGGCATGTTGCTCTTGTGGACGGGTGAGCCTGACGAAGCGCTCGCCCGTCTCGGCGCGTTCCGTGCGCAGGCGCTCGCACGCGGCGAGGAGAGTGCCTTGCCGGTGCTCACCCTGTTCCTGGTGTGGGCGTGCCTGTGGCGCGGCGATACCGGCGGCGCCGCCCATTTTGCCGGAGAGTCCCTGGAGGCCGCCACTGTGGCCGGTGACGCCGCGGCGACGGCCGTGGCGCTCGGGGCATCCGCCCTGGTGCACGCCCATGACGGCAACTACCCGCTCACCCGGCAGCAGGCGGCCGAGGCGCTGGCGATCTTCCATGACCTACGGTGGCCGTCGGGCACGATCTGGCCCCAGTGGGCACTGGGACTGGCCGAGCTGGCACGCGGGGACCCAGCGGCGGTGGACGCCGTCCTCGGGCCGCTCGCCGACATGGTCACCAAGGCCGGGACCGATGTGGCGCTGGCGATGTTCCTGCCCGATGAGATCGAGGCACTCATCGAACTCGGCCGGACCGACCAGGCTCGCACACTGACCGAATGGCTCCAGCAGCGCAGCACTCAGCAAGCACGCCCATGGGCACTGGCCCTGGCCGGCCGGTGCCGTGGGCTGCTGCACGCCGCTGACGGCGACAACCAGGCTGCCCTGGCAACACTCCAGCAGGCTCTGGCCGAGCATGACCGGCTCGGTGCCATGCCCTTCGACCGGGCACGCACCCTGCTAGCGCTCGGCCGGGTACTGCGGCGCAGCCTCAAGCGGGCACGAGCCAGGGCCGCGCTGACCGAGGCGCTCACCGGTTTCCAGCAGACTGGAGCGCCAACGTGGGCTGCACGTGCCCAAGACGAACTGGACCGCCTCGGCACGCGGGCAGCCAGCACCACGCTGCTCACCCCAACAGAGGCACGGGTTGCCGAGCTGGCCGCCGCTGGCCTGTCCAACCGCCAGATCGCCGAACAAGCCTTCCTGACCGTCAAAACCGTGGAAGCGAACCTCACCCGGGTGTACCGCAAACTCCACATCCGCTCCCGCGCGGCGCTGGCTCGCACCCTGTCCCAGACCGGCCAGCCGCTCACCGGGCGCTAGCCGGCCCACGACGTGGCTGCGCCCGACGCGCGTACTCGGGTTGATGTGCCTGACCCGAGATGAGCAGATGTACTCAGGCCCGGATCTGAGCTGGCTCACAGGCTTGGGCCATGACTCTATTTCTGCGAAACCCAGAGATCCGGCACCGGCACTGGCAAGGCATCGTGGCAGTGTGCGCTGCGGCGATGGTGACATGCTGCGGGACGGCGCACGCGGCAGGCGGGCCAGGTCGCGCCACGGCCGCCACAACCGTCTCAGTGCAGACGGCAGCGAGCCCGGCACCATCACGAGTGCTCGGCTATCAGCTCAACGGGGTTGCCGCCGTATCCGGTGCTGACGCCTGGGCGGCAGGGACCACCAGCTACATCACTCTCCACATGGTCCGCTGGGATGGCCGGAGCTGGCAGCGGGTTCCCACACCGGGTGTGGGCTACTTCAATGGGGTGGCCGCCGTTTCCACCACTGATGCCTGGGCCGTGGGAACCGGGCCTGGCTATGGCAGCAAAGCACTGATCGAGCACTGGAACGGCACCGCGTGGACCGTGGCGGCCATCCCCAGCACCGGCGGCCCCGCCGTCCTCCATGCGGTCGCCACTATCTCACCTGGCGATGTCTGGGCGGTCGGCGGCACGAACTTCACCAGCAAGACAGTGGTCCTGCACTGGGACGGGACGGCCTGGACACGGGTTAGCAGCCCCACTCCGCCGGGCGTCTCGCCGGCACTGGACGCCGTCGCTGGAACCTCTGCCACCAACGCATGGGCAGTGGGCAGCACCTTCACGAAAACGGGGAGGGTTCCGCTGGTTGAGCACTGGGACGGCACTGCATGGCGGCAGGTGCCCGGCCCGGTTCTCCCGGGTGGCGGAACCCTCAGCGGTGTCGCCGCCACCTCAGTCGACAACGCCTGGGCGGTCGGCACCGACGGCAGCGGGGCCGTGATCGAACACTGGAACGGCACGGCGTGGACATTGGTGCGCAGCCCTGCCGTGGGGCGCGCGGACGGCCTGGCGAGCGTCACAGCCCTGTCCGCCACCAGCGCCTGGGCGGTAGGGGTATCCCTTCACCTGCATCAGCAGGGGGAGGTAACCCTCATCGCACACTGGAACGGCAAAAGCTGGACTCAGGTGCCCAGCCCTGCCCTGGGCGTCCTGACAGGCGTGACCGCCACATCAGCCAGCAGCGCTTGGGCGGTTGGATACTTCACCGGTAGTTCCACCGGTGTCATCGAGCACTGGGACGGCAGTTCATGGACCTGCATTGCCAGCACCGGCACGGCAGGGCCCTGCCCAGCACGGTGACGAGCCAGCTAACCGGTCAACTGACCATGCCCGGCGCTGGGGACCGGCCAGCGAGGTCGAGTTCCCAGCCCGGGCGGTACTCGGCGGTGGCGAGGCCGAGCTGCTCGCAGGCACGGACCCGGTCAGGCCCGTCCCCCGCTCCCCGGCGGACCGCTGGCGGTCCGCAGTTTATGGTCGAGGCCGTTCTTTGACCCCGGCCGCTAGCAGCGCCACCACTTCAGCGATGCGCGCGGCCCGCAATTCGGGCTTCCGGGTTGTCGCATCTATCCAGCGCAGATAGGCCTTGCGGTAGAACTGGGCCAGGGTGTCGAAGAACGCCGCAGCCGCCGGGTTGGCGTCAAGGGCAGCCGCGATATCGTCGGCCAGGTCACCGCGCAGCGGGCCTTCTGGCCCCAGCTCAACGAGCACCTCATCGCCGACCGCGACGCCCGTGGCCTGCATCCACGTCGGGTTGAGTGTGAATACCCATTGGTTGCCGTCTGGCGTGACCTTCCCACGGAGAGGCCTGTTGCAGTTGGTTCCGGCCACTGGGTCGATCGTCCCGCCGACGAGGTGGTATGCCTTGGCACCCCACGTCTCATCTGGGTCAAATGGAAGCGCGACTACCGCCCGGCCATCGGAATCAGAGGTGACGTGAGTACCGAACCGCTGAACGCGCATGAGACTCATCCTGACACCTGGCTAGGACATCCTGGTGTTCGAGTACGCAGGCGTAGCAGCGCGAAGGAGAGCGGGTTCCCCGCCCCGCCCCATAACGTCGGAGCCCGGCACTAGGCTCGGAGCATGATCACTGGCGTGCACGCGATCGTCTACTCCCCAGACGCAGAGAAGGTGCGTGAGTTCTTCGCCGATGTGCTGGACCTGCGCTCTGTGGATGCGGGCGGCGGCTGGCTCATCTTCGCACTGCCACCTGCCGAGCTGGCTGTCCACCCAGCTGACAGTGACGGCCGCCATGAGCTCTACCTGATGTGTGATGACATTCATGCCACCCTCGCCGAGTTGCGTACCAAGGGCGTCGAGGTGGCACGTGACGTCTCCGATCAGGGATGGGGGCTGCTGGCAGCGATCCGCCTGCCAGATGGTGGTGAATTCCCGCTCTACCAGCCCAAGCATCCGTCACCGCTGCAGGACTTGCCGGGTTAGGGGAATGCGCGCATGGTCACCGCCGATGACGTCCGGGCCATCGCGTTGTCGCTGCCCCGGGCCTACGAGGCGCTCGTCCGTGACAGTGTGAAGTTCCGGGTCGGGCGGATCGTGTTCCTCTCCCTGTCCCCCGATGAGACGGAACTGGGTTTCGGCTACCCCAAGGAAGAACGGGAGGCGCTCATCGCCTCCGAGCCAGGCAAGTTCCATCTGCCGATGCCGTCGGACATGCGTTACAACTGGGTCCGGGTCTGGCTCTCAGCAATTGACCGCGACGAGTTGCTCCACCTCATCGTGGGTTCCTGGCGGATGACGGTCCCGAAGAAGGTCTGGAACGAGTACCTGGCCAGCCACCCTGGCAGCTCGTCTCGCCAAGCCTGACCACAGCGAGGGGCCGGGATACTCACGCTGGCCTGGGACGGTACCTGAGGTAGACGGTGCCGCCCGCGAACCGGTGCGTGTCCAGGAGCTCCAGGTCCAGCCGGACACCTGCCGGGAGGGCTGGCTTGCCGCCTCCGACACTGACAGGCACCAGAAAGAGCTGGACCTCATCGACCAGCCCGGCGGCGAGCGCCTGCCGGGCCAGGTCCGCGCCGCCAACGGTCACGTCGCGGTCGGCGGCCTGTTTGAGTTGCCGGACCGTGGCGGGGTCGAAGGTGCGCTCGACCCGCGTCCTCGCGCTGGTGGCCGAGGCCAGCGTGGTGGAGAACACGACTTTGTCAGCGGCCTGCCAGATGCGCGTGAAGTCCTGCACGGCGGCCGGGAGGTCGGGCAGATGGGCGGTCTCCCAGTAGAGCATCGTCTGGTACATCCGCCGCCCGTACAGATAGGTGCCGACCGGCCGCTCGAGCTCGTTGACGAAACGGAGCAGTTCCTCATCGGGCGCCGCCCATTCGAAGCTGCCACCGGCGTCCTCGACATAACCATCTGCTGAGGCGATCGCCGAGTAGATGAGCTTGGCCATTAGGACTCCCCCGTAGTAACAGCGTCCAGGAACGGCGTGATCAGCGCGAGCACTTCGCGTGGCCGGCGCGTCACGCCGACGTGCGTGGTCCCGGGGAGTACCGCGAGTGCTGCGTTCGGCAGGAGCTCGAACAGCTCCACCACGTCAGGCAATGGTGAGAAGTCCCGGTCGCCGAAGACCAGCAGGGTCGGCGCCTGCAGTGACCGCAGCTCGTCGGTCCATCCCGCGAACTCGTGCACCAGTGCCGACGTCTTGGCCTGGAACTCGTAGAAGTGCGCAGGGTCCGGAGCGACCGCGGCGTAAGCGTCGCGCATCTCCTGGAAATCGGCCGGTGTCGGCAGGCGGTCGTCGCCGGGTGGTACGCTCTCCCGGCCGGGCGGCCGGTGAGGGTCCGCCGAGGCTGCAATCAGCTTGCCGGCCCGGCTCGGTGCGCCGAGCGCGACCCCATACGCGACAAGACCGCCGAGGCTGAAACCGAACAGGTCGGCCTGGGCGATCCCGAGATGGTCGAGCAGCGCGACGACGTCAGCGGCCAGCGTCTCGATCGTCATCGGACGGCCAGTGTCGGCGGTGTGCCCGTGGCCCTGGAGTTCCACCGCGATCACCTGCCTGCTCGCCGCAAGGGGCCCGATCAACGGCCCGAAGGTGAGGTCAATGGTCAGCAGGCCGCCGTGGAGTAGCACGAGCGGCCGGCCCGCACCGTGCGTCTCGTAGTAGAGCTGCAGGCCGTTCACTGGCGCGTAGGTCATGGCGGGTACGACGGTACGCGGCCCGCCAGGTCATCGCCACGCACCACGCCACCCCATACCCAGCCCCCAGGTAAGGGCCGGCCCTGATGTCTCAGGGACGCATCTCAGGGACGGACCAGGGCTGACCCCGATCGACGCGGGCAACCAGCGGCGGCAGTCTTGAAACATCAGCACCACACCGCGAGATAAACGGAGAACGACCACCATGCCCGCGATCATCGCTCTAGTCCTGTTTGCCCTCGTAGCCCTGACTGTCATCAGCTTCGTTGTGCACACCTTGTTCTCCCCCTGGCTGCTGGTGGCCGTCATTGTCATCCTGGCCCTGATCAAGTTCCGCCCGCGGCGCTCCCACCAGTAGCCAAGCCCGGAGGCGGCTCGGGCAGCACTGCGGGCACGATCCGCTGCCTGGCGGTGCTCGGAGGGGCCAGGACCAGGCTGACGTTGTGGCCGCCGAACCCGAACGAGTTGGACAGCGCGTACCCGACCGGCGCGCTACGCGGCTCCTTACGGATGAAATCCAGGTCAAAGGCAGGGTCCGGTTCATCGAGGTTGTGGGTGGGGGCCAGCAGGCCACGGCCCATCGCCACCGCTGTCACGGCCGCCTCCACAGCACCGGATGCACCCAGCATGTGGCCGGTCACGCCTTTGAACGAACTCACCGCCACCCCGTGACCGAACATGGTCTCGATGGCCCGCACCTCGGCCGCGTCTCCCAGCTTGGTGCCGGTGCCGTGCGCATTGATGTAGCCGATGTCCGCCTTCCCTACGCCCGCGTCCGCCAGTGCACGGCGCATGCAGCGAACCGCCTGTACCCCGTCCGGGTGGGGGGTCGTGGGGTGGTGGGCGTCGGTCGTGGCGCCCCACCCGGCGACGTCGCCGTAGCCGGCCGCGCCGCGCGCATCCGCGAACGCGGGGGCTTCGAGCACGACCAGCCCGGCTCCCTCGCTCAGCACGAACCCGTTGCGGCGGCGGTCGAAGGGCCGGCTCGCGGCGGCTGGGTCATCCCAGCCGCGCGCCAGTGCCCGCGCATTGCCGAACGCGTCCGCGAACGTCGGGAACAGGTGGGCCTCGCTGGCGCCGCAGATGACCACATCGGCGTCGTCCTCGCGGATGACCCGCAGGCCCTCGGCGATCGACTGTGCCCCGGCCGCGCATGCGGTCGCGACGCAGGAGGTGTAGCCGGTAATGCCGTGGGCGATGGCAATGCGTGCGGCGCCCATGCCCGGCAGCATCCCTGGCAGCAGGTAGGGGCTCACCCCCACGCGGCCGCGCTGTGACCGGGCGACGGCCTGCGACTCCAGCGTGGCAAGGCCGCCCACCCCGGACACGATCACGGCCACCCGGTCAGGGAAGACGTCTGTGCCCACCACCAGGCCTGCGTCATCGAGGGCAGCCCGGGCGGCCGATAGCGCCATCACGATGTACCGGTCGGCCGTGCGCACCTCGGTCGCGGGCACCAGTGCCGCCGCGTCGACCTCCGGCCCGATACCGGCCACCTCCACCACCCCTGCCAGCGGGTGGCCCTCAGGTGGCGCGCGCAGCCCGGACCGGCCCACACACACCGCATCGGCCACCTCGGCAGGGCTGGTGCCGACCGGGGTCACCAGCCCTATCCCGGTGATGACCGCGCCGCGGGCCGGCCTCATGCCACGACCTCGCTCACCACGGCACCGGCCTCACAGCGCCGACGCGCCCGCGAGGTGGCGTTCCCGCATCAGGAACTTGCGCACCTTGCCGGTTGGCCCCACCACGATATCGCCGTCAGGCACCACGACCACGCGGCGCAGTGTCGAGGCGGCTGGCTCGCCCAGTGCCGCACGGACCGCTGCGCCCCGGTCCGCCTCCGGGTCGGCCCCGTCGGCGAGCAGGAGCAGCACATCGGTCACGACCGCGCCGTCCACCGTGCCCGCCACCACCGTGCAGTCACGCACATCCGGGCAGGCCACAAGGATCCGCTCCTCGGATGCGGCCGTGTACAGCCAGTCGCCACCGCCGAGGTCCACCGCGTCAACGGCACGGTCGACGTGGTAGTAGTAGCCCTCGTCGTCGGTGTACATCAGGTCGCCGGTGAGGTAGTAACCGCCCAGCCGGGTGCGGTAGGTGGTCACCGAGTCGTTCCAGTAGCCCAGCGCCAGCGTGGGCGACTTCAGCCCCACCTGCCCGACCTGGCCGGCCGCCACCTCGTCACCGGTTGCCAGATCCAGCAGTGCGACCTCCGCGAAGTCATAGGGCTTGCCCACACACCGGCCGTACCGGTCGCTGCCCAGGCGGTGGACGGCGCGGAACGCCGAGTGCCCCATTTCCGTGGAGCCGATGCCATCGATGAACTTGGACCCGGGCACCCGGACCAACCCGTCACGGGTGTAGGTGAGGTGGCTGCCCACAGCCACCAGCCGCCGGATGTGGGCCTCGTGCGCGCAGTCCCCGGTGTTGAACCAGTGCGCGACCGAACTCAGGTCACGGCTGGCGAGGTCGCAGCGGGCAAGCTCGGCCCAGGTCACTGCGAAGCCCGACACGCCCGTCGGCCGCCAGTGCTCGATCGCGTCGAGCACGGCCGCCCCGCTCTGCTCGAACGGGCCGCCCTGCGCCGACAGGAACAGCAGTTCGTGGCCGTTGCACAGTGCCTGCTGGGTGGCGATGACCCCAGCGGCATGGGCGGCTGGCATGACTGACAGCACCCGCTCGTGGCCGTGGGAGCGCGGGGTGGCAAGCAGGTGGGCCAGCCGGGTGGCAGCGAACAGGCTGCCGTGTGAGTGGACGACCGCGGCCGGGACCCGGGTGGTGCCGGAGGAGTGCGTGATGGCGACCGGGTCTCCGTCGTCGTGACGGTAGTGCGCGGGCGCCTTCGCCGGGCTGGCGTCGCCGACCTCGCCCACGTCCCCCAGGATGGGGGCGCCCAGGTCCGCGCCGCTGAGCATCGCCCGGTGGGTGTCGTCGGTCAGCACTCCTGCGGCGCGCAGCCGCTGGATGTAGGCGACAGCGACCTCGCCGGGCAGTCTGCCGTTCATCAGCGCGGGGATCGCCCCGAGCCAGGTGAGGGCCATGAAGTTGAGCAGGCAGTCCGCGGAGGTGCTGACGTAGAGCGCCACCGGGTCCCGTGGCCGCACGCCCTGCGCGTGCAGCCACGCCGCCCGGGCCGCGACCCGTTCGGTCAGTTCCCCCAGGGTGAAGGGCTCCCATGCCGGATGGCCGTCCACTACCGAGTCGAACGCGACCCCCGGCCGGTCCAGCGGCATGCCGTGCTCGGCCAGCTTGGGCAGGACGTTCCCGGCGCCAAGCGCCGGGTCGGCGGCCAGGGCGGCCCGGATGCTCGCGGCACCGGGCCGCTCGCCGGCCCCGGCGGGGTGCTCAGCCGCGGCCACGGCTCACTCCGCCGCAGCCGCGGCTGCGGCGTCCATGCGCGAGGCCACGGTCTCGCAGAACTCACCCACGGTCGCGCCGGCCAGTTCCTCGGCCTCGTCGTCGCTGAACTTCACGCCGAAGTGGTCCTCGACGCGGACCGCGAGCTCCGCCAGGGCCAGTGACTCCAGGTCGGCCCCACGCGGCCCGAGTTCCGTGTCATCGCCGATGCCTTCGGTGTCGTAGTTCATGTCCCGCAGCGAGTCCATGACGAACTCGCGGACCGTGTCCTTCATGGGTTGGGTTCCCTCCTGCTCAGCGACTGCTCTTGACGACATCACGCACCACGCTTGCCAGTTGCCCGCGGCTGGGCTGCAGTGTCCGGTCGAGCTCTGGGATGCACCCGAGCACGGCGCTGTCGGGCCTTGTGACCCGGCGGGGCGGGGCGACCAGCCGCATCTCCTCGGCCGCGGTAGCCAGCACCTCTGCGGCCAGGCCGCAGAACCTGTTGGAGTCATCGGCCACCACCAGGCGCCCGGTCTTCTCCAGCGACTCCGCGAGCCCCGCCCAGTCGAACGGGTACAGCGTGCGTGGGTCGAACACCTCGACCGACACCTCATCCGCCAGTTCCTCGGCCACCGCCAGGGCGTCGTGGACCAGGTGCCCGACCGCGACCACCGTGACGTCGGACCCGGTCCGGTGCACCCGGCCCATGCCCAGGGGCACCGGACCGAGGCTGGCGTAGTCAACGTCTTCGCGCACGCCGTGGGCGGGGATGGGCGCGAACACCACCACTGGGTCGTCGTCACGGATCGCGGTGGCAAGCAGCCCATAGGCGTCCGTCGGCGTGGCGGGCAGCACGGTCTTGACACCGCAGTGGCCGAACATGGGGTACGGCTGGTCGGAGTGCTGCGCACCCCACGCGGGCCGCCACCCCGCGGCCGGGAGCAGGTAGGTCACGGGCACCTTGGCCTGCCCGCCGCTCATCAGCGAGACCTTGTTCGCCTGGTTGGCGATCTGCTCGAAGACCAGCATCAGCAGGAACGGGATCTGGTACTCGACGACCGGGCGCAGGCCAGCCAGGGCCGCGCCCGTGGCGAAGTTGGTGAACCCCTGCTCGGACAGGGGGGTCTCGACCACCCGGTCCGGCCCGAACCGGTCCAGCAGCCCGGTGGTGGTGTTGGTGAGGGCCTCCCGGATGTCCTCGCCCAGGATGAACACGGCCGGGTCGCGCTCCATCTCGTCGCCGAGCGCCCGGTTGAGGGCTTTCAGGTACGACAGCTTGGGCATGTCCCCCCCATCCGGCTCAGCATGGTGTCACCCCGGCGCGCAGCCGCAGGCCCGAGGAATAGAGGTGGTCGAGGGCACCGTCCGGGTCCACCTCAGGGCTGTCGAGCGCGAAGCGCACGGCCGCGTCGACAACGGCTTCGGCCTCTTCGTCGATGCGACGGCGGGTTTCGGCCGGGACCCGCGCCGCCTGGGTCTGAAGTGGGTCGCGGGCGCGCCAGCGGGCTATCTCTTCGGCGTTGCGGTAACGCAGCCTGGTCTTGAGCTCGAACGTGTGGTGGCCTTCGTACCGGTAGGTGCGGAACTCCAGCAACGACGGCCCGCCGCCGCTGCGCGCCCGTGTCACCGCGTCGGCCATGGCCTCGTACACGACCTCGGGGTCCATTCCGTCGCAGGCCGCGGACGGGATGCCGAACGCCTCCCCTCGGCCCGTGACCGTGCCCGCGATCGCGGTCCGGGCGGGGAGTGTGGTCGCGTAGTAGTTGTTCTCGCACACGAACACGACCGGGGCCTGCCACAGCGACGCCAGGTTGAGCGACTCCAGCAGTGCCCCCTGGTTCACCGCGCCGTCGCCGAAGATACTCACCGCCACCCGGTCTGTGCCGGTCCTTGCCAGTGCCCACGCGGCGCCCGCCGCCATCGGCGCCCCGTGACCGACCGTCCCCGTGGAGCCGAACACGCCCGCGCCGAAGTCGGACGGGTGGAACGACCCCCCGCGCCCGCGTGCGATGCCATCGGACCGCCCGCACATCTCGGCCAGCAGGCGGCCGGGGTCGCTGCCCTTGGCCAGCAGGTGCCCGTGGCCCCGGTGGTTGGCGAACACCACGTCGTCGCTGCGCAGGGCGGCACCGATACCGGCGGCCACGGCCTCCTGCCCGATACACGGGTGGATGCCGCTCACGATGTCCCCGGACCGGACCAGCTCGATCGAGCGTTCCTCGAACCGGCGGATCAGCCGGATCATCCGGTACAGGTCTTCCGTCCGCGTCCCGGCTGGCTGCCCGGTCACCGCCCCTCCTTAATACAAAACCGCCCCTACTGGTAGCTCCGGGCGAACAGCCGGACGGACCAGATCATGGACACCACCATGAGCACGCCCACGATGATCAGGGCCTGCCAGACCGACGGATCCCCGATATGTCCTTTGAACAGCGCCCGCATGGCGTTGGTGCTCCAGTAGAAGGGGTTTGCGTCTGCGATCTTCTTGAGCCACAGGGGTGCCAGCGTCAGCGGCAGCAGCACGCCGGCCAGCAGCATGACCGGCTGGCCCAGCGTGTTGATCATCGGTCCCAGTGCCGCCTCGCTGCGCACCTTCAAGGTGAGGCCGTACGACAGCGCCACGGCCATGAACGAGAGCAGGGACAGCAGCAGGTAAGCGAGCAGCAGGTCGACCAGGCCGACCCGCAGCCCGAACGGCAGCGCGAGCACGGTGATGACCAGCGACTGCCCCAGCAGCGTGACCACTTCCCGCAGTGCCCGGCCGACCATGAGCGAGACCCGGCTGACAGGGGTGACCCGGGACCGTTCGATCACGCCGGCCCGCAACTCGGCGAGCAGGCCGAAGCCCGTGTACATGCCGCCGAGGATGACCAGGACCGAGAGCAGCCCCGGCACGTACACGAGGTAGGCATCGGTGGTGGTGCCCACGTGCAGTGCCAGCTTGAGCATGGGTGCGAACAGCAGCAGGTAGGTGATGGGCTGCGCGAGGCCGAAGAAGACCCAGACCGGCTCGCGCCACATCATCAGCATCTGCCGGCTGAAGATCAGCCAGGTGTCCCGGATGAGTTTCATGGTCTACGACTCCCGCAGTGAGCGGCCGGTCTTGGCGAGGAACACGTCGTCGAGGCTGGGACGCTGCAGCGCGATCGAGCCGAGCTCCACGCCACCGCCGTCGAGGACCCGCAGGATCTGCGGGATGGCGGTCGCGCCGGTCTCCACGTACAGCCGCAGCCCGTTGTCCTCCACCTCGAGCTTGTGCACGTAGGGCTGGTCGCTGAGCAGCTCGGCGGCGTGCGGGGTGGAGCCGTTGAGTGCGACCGTGAGCACGTCACCGGCGATCTCACGCTTGAGCTCGTCAGGGGTGCCGGAGGCGACGATCTCCCCGTGGTCGATGATCGCGATCCGGTCGCACAGGGCGTCGGCTTCCTCCAGGTAGTGGGTGGTGAGGAAGACCGTCATGCCCTCGCTGCGCAGCCGCCTGACCTCACCCCACATGTGGGCGCGGCTCTGTGGGTCTAAACCGGCGGTCGGCTCGTCGAGGAAGAGCACCTTGGGGGAATGGATCACTCCCAGGGCGATGTCCACCCGGCGGCGCTGCCCACCCGAGTACGTCTTGCACTGCCGGTCGCCGTACTCACTGAGCTGGAACGCCGCCAGCGCCGCGGTCGCACGCCGGATGGCCTCCGCCTTGTGGATGCCGTACATGCGGGCCTGCAGCACCAGTTCCTCACGGGCGGTCAGGTTGTCCCAGGTGCCGCTGCCCTGGGCGACGTAACCAACGCGGCAGCGGACTTCGCCGGGCTCGCGGCGCAGGTCCGCGCCCGCGATCGTGGCATCGCCGCCGTCGGGGATGATCAGCGTGCACAGCATCCGCAACGTGGTCGTCTTGCCCGCCCCATTGGGCCCGAGGAACCCGAAGACCTCCCCTTCGTCGACCGCGAGGTCGACGCCACGGACGGCCTCTACTGTGGCCGCCTTGCGGCCCTTACCGGAATGGAAGGACTTGCGCAGGCCCTTGGTCTCGATCATGTGGAAAACTCCCGCCCATGACACGGGCCGCGAGACACCGGCCCAGGAGGTGTCGGAGCGAGCCTAATGCGCCGGTAATGACCTGGACAACGGCTGATTTAAGCCACCTTGCCCGGGCGAAACGGCCCAGCCCGCCGTTCCCGGCCCGCCGGACTAGCGTCTGTGTTCGAAACCCACCCTCCACGCCGTCCATGCCATGCGCCGCGGGAGCCGTTCCATGATCCGTTCAGATTTTCCCCCCAATAAGGGGGAAAATCTGAACTACTGATGGTTTTCCACAGGGGACGGCGCTACATGGCGAGGCGTTCCAGGTGGTCGGCTGCGGTCTTTGCGCCGCCTGCCGCGAGGTAGGACTCGCTCGCGCGGCGGGCCGCGGCGCGGTACGAGGGGTCGTCGAGCACGCTGAGCAGCGCGGCCCGGAGTTCGGCCGGGCTGACCCGGCCGAACTTGACCCGGATCCCGGCTCCGGCGGCGGCGACCTGGGCCGCGTTGATCGGCTGGTCGTGCCGGATCGGGGCGACGACCAGCGGGACCCCGGCGGCCATGGCCTCGCTTACGGTGTTGAGGCCGCCGTGGCTGACCACCGCGGCCATGTGCGGCAGCAGGTCCAGGAGTGGCACCCGCGGCGCCATGAGGATGTGCTCGGGCAGGCCGGAGAACATCCCCTCCGGGGCGACCACGATGCCCTGCACACGCTCACCCAATGGGAGCAGCGCCTCGACCGCGCGGGTGTAGAAGTCGGCAGGGCCGGTAGCGATGGTCTCCGCGAGCGTGCCCACGGTGACGAGGACCGCGCGGCGGGCCCGGTCGAGGAAGTCCCACTGGAACGCCGGGCTGGCCGGGCGGGGGCCGACCGACGCGCCGACCAGCGCGAAGTGCGGGGGGAACGAGTCACCGGCCAGTGCGGCCCCGGTGAAAGCGATCACGAGGTGCGGGGAGAAACGCAGGTCAGCGTCGCCATCAGGGGGGAGGCCAGCCTCGGCGCGCAGGGCGGTCATGTGGCCGCGGACCCACGCGTCGACTTTGGGCAGTGCGGCCAGTGGGTGGCCCAGCTCCATAGTGGACGCGCACATCGAGGCCCACGGCAGGTTATGTCTTTGTGCCACCAGCGCACCTGACAGCGCGGCCTGGTCCACGGCGAGCACGTCCGGCTGGTACTCATGCACGGCCTTGTCCACGCCCGGCAGGGTGAAGCGCGCGAACGGGACGATGAACCCCTCCCACAGCGACTTCACAGCGGCCGTGCCCGTGTCGGACAGCCCCCGGTGCAGGCGCATGCCGGTCTGGTACACCGTGGCGTCGGGGCCCAGCATCGCGGCCAGCCGCGACCGCGAGCCTGCCCAGGCGACCTCATGCCCGCGCTGGGCCAGCTCCCAGGCCACAGCACTGGCAGGGTTGACGTGGCCGGCCAGCGGCGGCACCACGAACAGGAACCGGCGCCGGCCAGCCCCACTCATGTGCCCGCCTGCGATACGGCCACGGCCGGCCGCGACGACGCGACATAGGCCACCACGTCGCCGACGGTCAGGTCGATGAGCTGGTCGATGTCCAGGTCGGCCAGGTAGGCGACCAGATCCACCTGCTCGCCGTACTTGTCAGCGAGCAGCCCGGCGAGTGCGGTCAGTTCGATGCTCTCCAGCCGGAGGTCGCCTTCGATCCGGGAGGCGGACGTGACCGCGGCGGCCCACTGCCCGTCCTCCCCGGTGACCTGCTGGAGCATGGCAGTCAGTTCCGCGAGCAGGAACGGCGCGGCCGGGCCGGCTGGTTCGGTGTCCGTCGGCTGCTGTGGCATCTCCGGCCCTCCTCACCCCACCCGACACTCTGGAAGGGCACGCGGTCATTGTGCCTCATCAGCAGCAATGGCCGGTAAATCACTGTCGTCCCGGGCCGAAATCAGCACCTGTACCAGGAGTAAATGGGAGGAGTAAGATCCGGCTCATCCTGCCTGGAAGCGGGGATGGAAGCGGCATTGCGGTGCACGGTGCGTGACGGTGGTGGGGCCACATCGCGGTGGACAGCGCCTGACACGTACGGGAGCGGCGGCTAGTCACACGGCGGTGGTGGGGCGCAATGGCGGTGGTGGAGCGGATCCGGATCCCCTTCGAGGGGACGGGCGCGGGTGTCGGTGACCTGTCATGGGGTCAGCAGGACATCTGGAACACAATCTTGGAACAGCACACCTCGCTGGGCGTGGGCGGGGCGTTTCCGCTGCCCGCAGGCAAGACCGTCGCGGACGTCGCGGCGGACATGGGGTACCTGGTGAGCCGCCACCCCTCGCTGCGGACCCGGCTGAGGTTCGGCCCTGATGGGCGGCCCAAGCAGGTGGTCTCCAGCTCTGGTGAGGTCGTGCTGGAGGTTGTCGAGGCCGACGGGGACGACCCTGGCGAAACCGCCGAGGAACTGTACCGCCAGTACCATGCCAGGAACTTCGAATACGAGACCGAGTGGCCGATCCGCTGGGCCGTAGTGTGCTCACACGGCAAGGCCACCCACTTTGTGTCCGAGATCTGTCACCTGGCCCTGGACGGCGAGGGCGCCATGGCGCTGGCCGCTGACATGGAGAGCCCCGACCGTGCGGCCGGGCGCGAACTGCCGCTGGTTGTCGCGATGCAGCCGCTGGAGCAGGCCCGCTGGCAGGCCAGCGAAGCCGGGCAGCGGACGAACCAGGCTGCCCTGCGGTACTGGGAGAAACTGCTGCGCGCCATCCCCGCCCGCCGGTTCCCCGGGTCTACTGACGAACGCGATCCGCGCTACTGGGACCTACGCTTCGACTCCCCCGCCACGCACCTGGCCGTCCAGATGGTGGCCGCCCGCACCCGGGCGAGCAGTTCCACGGTGCTGCTGGCGGCCGCTGCGGTCAGCTTCGCGTCGGTCACCGGCATCAACCCCGCGGTCATCCGGGTGGAGGTGGACAACAGGTTCCGGCGCGGGCTGGCGGACTCGGTCAGTCCGGTGGGTCAGAGCGGGATCTGCGCGATCGACGTCGCGGACGCCACCTTCGACCAGGTGGTCTCGCGGGCGTTCCGCTCCGCCATGGGCGCTTACAAGCACGGGTACTACAACCCGGACCAACTGGACGCTCTCGTCGCCAGGGTCGGTAGAGAACGGGGCGAGGAACTCGACCTCGAGTGCTACGTCAATGACCGCAGGCTGGTCAACCGGGAAGAACCAGACGGGCACCCCCCGGCCATCGATGACGTGCGTGAGGCGCTGCCGCACTCGGTGATGAGCTGGGGGCCACCGCTGACCGAGCCGAACGGGAGCTGTTTCCTGCACATCAACGACGTGCCAGGCACCATGAACTGCCAACTGTTCGCCGACACGCGCTACATGTCACCGGCTCACATGGAGGCTTACCTGCGCGGGTTCGAGACGGTCACCGTCGCGGCGGCCGCTGACCTGGCTGCCCCTACCGGCGTTTCGGCACAATGACCTCACTTGCCGGGGTGGCGACCTACCTGCCGGAGCAGCGCTTCACGATCGAAGACCTGGCAGGTCCGCTGGGCCTGACACCCATGCAGGTGAAGCTGTTCCGGCGCTTCCATGGGCTCGACGAGGTCCGCCGCGACCCGGACGGCACCCTGGCCGACCTGCTGACCAGCGCAGCTGCCGGGCTCACCGGCCTGGCGGGCCAGGAACACCGGGTTCGGTATGTCATCCATGCCCGGAGCATGGCAGTGGTCGCCCCCTACCCGCACAACCCACTGCACGAGGTGTGCCGCGCCCTCGGACTGGGCCACGCCACCGCTTTCACGGTGAGCCACCACGCCTGCGCGACCGGGCTGCTCGCCCTGGACATGGCCGGCCGGCTGCTGGCTGGTGACGGGGACGCGGATGCGCTGGCGCTGGTCCTCACCGGCGAGAAGGCGTTCACCCGCGACGCGCAGCTCGTGCCGGAGACCTCAGTGTTCGGCGAGGGGGCCGCGGCATGCCTGGTCCGCGCCGGCGGGGACCAGGACCGGCTGCTCGCCTACGCCGTGAACACCCAGGGCGAGTTCGACGGGCGGCTGGAGGACGACCCGGAACTGCTGGGGCGCTACCAGCGGGAGTACCCCGGCTGGCTCGCGGCGGCGGTGACGGCCGCGCTGTCACAGGCCGGGACGGGCCTCGACGAGGTCAGCCTGATCCTGCCGCACAACGTCAATGCGGTGTCATGGCGCAAACTGTGCCGCCGTACCGGGTTCCCGGTCGAGCGTGTCCTGCTGGACAACGTGCCGGTGACCGGGCACACGTTCTGCGCGGACGGGTTCTTCAACTATCAGACCGCGCTGCGGCGTGGGCTGCTGCGGCCCGGTGACCGTTACCTCATGGCCGCAGCCGGCCTGGGTGCGACGTTTTCGGCCATGGTGTTCGAGCACTGAGACATCAAGGAGCGGACCGAGATGGAACAGGAAACCGGGACAGCGGAGCTCGACGCGGGGCTGCGGCAGCAGGTGATGGACTGCATCGACATGCTGCTGACCCGCGTGCTTGGGCACGAGGCGCCGGCCGTGTCGGACGGTACGCGGCTCATGGAGGAACTCGGCCTGCGCTCAGCCACCATGCTGGAACTCCTGCTGGAACTGGAGGAGGAGCTGAGCATCCAGATCGATGTCGAAGACATCGACCAGGACGACATGACCACGGTCGGTGACCTCGCCGACTTCATCGCCGGCCACGCACTGAGCGACATCTAGCTCGGTGTACGCCACGGGTCCGCCGGGCACCGGTCCGGGCTGGGCAGCGGACAGCCAGCCGCTGCGGGTGCAGGCGGCGGGGCGGTGCATGTTCGCCGGGTCGTCACCAGCCGCGCTGGACCCGATGTTGCGGGTGTACCTGTCCGATCTCACCCGCCCCTATGGCATCGCGCTGCATGACGACCTGCTCCGCCACGGTGATGGGCACTCCTACGGCGACATGGCCGACGTGCTGCTGCCACCCATGCTGGCGGACGCCGGCCCGGTCGACCTGGTCGTGCTCGCGTTCGCAGTGCACGACGTGGTGCCCGGGCGCTCGACCGCCAGCCACCTCAGCTACCTGTGCCCGGGTGGGCCCATGGCGTTCGCCGTGTGCGACCAGGGGGCCGCGGCTCCCTTCACCGGACTGCGGCTGATCCGCGACTATGCCCAGACGGGCGCGTGCCAGCGGGCACTGTTGGTGGCCGCCGAGCAGTCGGCGGTCCCCTACGACGGTCACGCCCTGGCTGAAGTGCCGGCCCGCAACGCCGCGGTGGCGGTCGTGTGCGGCCCGGCTGGGCCCGCCGCTCTCGGCTACCTCGGACAGTACGCGGACGTCACGCCGACCCAAGCGGGTGACCTGCTCGCAGGCGAACTGGACCGGCTGGCTGCGGGACGTGGCGGGGTCACCCTGGTGGCCGGCAACGGCATTGCCCGGCAGACGGAGGGCCCGAGGGACCCCCGACGCCGGGCATGGGTGGTGCTGCCCAGGGACCTGGACGTGGACCATGTGCTCACGGCGCCGGTGGGGCAGCCGTGCACCGGTGTCTGGTGGGAACTGGCAGGTGGCATCGATAGCTGGGCCGAGGCGGGGCGCCGGATCCTGCTGACCGACTACGACCCGTTCCTGCGTTACCTGTGCGTCTGCGTGGTGGACATCGAGGCCAGCCAGGCCGGTGCCGCACCAGCCACCACGCGCGCGGCACAGCCAGCGCGGTGAGCAGCGACGTTGTCTACGTCTGGCTGGTCAGGACCGACCTGCCAGCGGAGGTCCTTGCTGGCCTGGCGGCGCTGCTGGACGACACGGAGCGGCAGCGGGCCGCGGCACTGCTCACCGCCAGCGATGCCCGCAGGTTCGTCGCCGCGCACGGAGCCTGCCGCGTGGTCCTTGGTGACCACTTGGGCGTGCCTCCGGAAGGGGTGCGCTGGCTGCGCGACCGCCACGGCAAGCCGGAGCTGGCCGGGCCGCTGAGCCAGGTACACGTCAGCGTCTCCCACGCCGGGACGATCAGCGCGCTGGCACTCACCGGGTCCCGGCGCGTGGGCGTGGACGTGCAGCAGTCCCTGGCCAGCCTCGACGTGACCCGGATGGCGGCCCGCTACTACCCGCCCACCGAGGCACGTCTCGTCGCGGCCGCACGGCAACCTGTCCAGCAGGTCAGCCGGTTCCTCCGGCTGTGGGCGAGGAAGGAGGCATGTGTGAAGGTCACCGGCGGCCGGCTGATGGAGGGCCTGCGGCTGCCAGCCCACGGCCCCAGCCCCGTGGTCGTCCACGCCCCGGGACAGGCGCTGCCAGGCCCCTACCTGGTGCGCGACCTGGCCGTGCCACCCGGCTTCTACGGTGCCCTCGCCCTCGAGGGCACCTCCTCTTATGTCGTGAAACGCCGCTGGTGGCCAGCGGCGCCGCCGCCTGACTGAGCGCCGCCAGCAGCTGCCCTGGATCCGGACGGCTGTGCGGGGAGGCCCCGCACACGCTGTTATGGGGCCGTAACATGAGTCGGGAGCGGTCCAGCTCAGGCCGGCGGGGTGCCGGTCACGGGAGGTAGCCGAGTGCATCACCGACAGTCTTGGCTCCGGTCATCCACAGGAGCGGTCGCCGGGCTGTGCTTGGCGCTGACTGTCGCCTGGAGCACCACCGCCTGCTCGGCCGGGCCCGCCCAGTCGGCAAGCGGCTCGGAAACACGGACGGCCTCACCTCGGCCGACCCCGACCGATACCGCAGGGGCAACGCCCGGCCCCATGGACACGGTTGTCCCGGCCAAGCTCTCGCCGGCACAGCTGGCGGGCCAGCGTGTGGTCTACAGCTACAGCGGGCCGACGCCGCCCGGCAGCCTGCTGAACTGGATCCGCCGCGGCGAGGTCGCCGGGGTCATCTTCTTCAGCGGCAACATCACCGGCAATGCCCAGATCGCGAGCGTGATCAGGGAGCTCGACCGGGCCAATGCCAGCCGGGGCAACCCGTTGCGTTCGGTCCCGCTGCTGCTCATGACCGACCAGGAAGGCGGCGAGGTCCGGCGCCTGCCCGGGGACCCGGCCCTGTCGGAGAAGCAGATCGGTGAGTCCGCTAATGCCGGCTCGCAGGCACGGGCAGCGGGCTCAAGCGCCGCACAGAACCTCGCCAGTGCCGGCATGAACGTGAACCTGGCACCGGTCCTCGACGTGTACCGGACGCCCGGCAACTTCGACGACCAGTTCGGCCGCTCCTACAACACGGACCCACGCGTGGCATCCCGCCTCGGCAGCGACTTCATCAAGGCGCAGCAGGGCGACGGCGTCGCCGCGACCGCCAAGCACTTCCCCGGGCTTGGCACCGCCACCCAGTCACAAGACACCGACATGCGGCCGGTGACCCTGAACGTGACGCGGCACGAACTGCGCACGATCGACGAGTACCCCTACCAGGCGGCGATCGCCGCCGGGGTCAGGCTGGTCATGGTGAGCTGGGCGGTGTACCCGGCGCTGGACCCGAACAAGCCTGCCGGGCTCTCACCCACCATCGTCACGGGCGAACTGCGCCAGCGGCTCGGCTTCAAGGGCGTGACGATCACCGATGCGCTGGAGGCGGGCGCACTCAAGCCGTTCGGCACGATCGGCAACCGCACCACACTGGCCGCCGAGGCCGGGATGGACCTGCTGCTGTGCTCGGCGCAGCGTCCCGGCGAGGGGAATCAGGCCCGGGCCGCCCTGGTGGACGGCTACCGCAAGGGCACGCTGAACAAGGCCGCGTTCGCCGCCGCGGTGCAGCGCATCGACGCGCTGCGTGCCAGCCTGGCGCATTAGCGCCCCGGCCTTTCGGCCCGTCGGGCCCAAAGTGGGAACTCTGTGTGCACCTGCGGGCAATAGCTGGTGTACCGGCCGACCCATCGAAGGGTGACGCATGGCAGCGCCCAACAGGACGGGAGCCCCCGAACCGGTGAGCGAGTACCCGGGGGATGACGCCGCAGTCATCGCGCGGTCCGTCTATGACCCCGAGCAGTTCGCCGAGGTGTTCCGCAGGCACGCGCCAGAGATCCAACGCTACGTGGTCCGCAGGCTGGGCCCCGGCGCCGCCGAGGACGTCGTGGCGGACACCTTCCTGACCGCGTTCCGGCTGCGGTCCAGGTACCAGCAGGACCGGCCGGACGCACGCCCCTGGCTGTACGGGATCGCCACCAACCTGGTCGGCCGCCACCGGCGGGCTGAGGTCAGGCAGTACCGCGCCCTGGCCCGCACCGGGGTTGACCCCGTGACCGAAACCTTCACCGAGGCGGCGGACTCAAGGGTGGTCGCGGATGGCCAGAGCAGGGGCCTGGCCATCGCCCTGGCAGGGCTGCCCGCTGGGCACCGGGACGCACTGCTGCTGGTGGCGTGGGGGGACTTGAGCTACGAGCAGGCCGCGGTCGCCCTCCGGGTACCAGTCGGGACGGTGCGGTCCCGGCTGAGCCGGGCCCGCGCCAAGCTGCGCCAAACCCTCGGGGAAGCCGGCTCATGGACGTCATAGGACACGCAGGGCATGACGCTGCCGCCCGGCGGCCGCTGCAGGGCGGCCAGCCACGCGAGTACGGGTGAGGAGGAAGGCAATGGACGAGATGGACCTGCTGTCCCGGCTGCGGGACGAGGTGCCGGCCGGGGTGGTCCCCGAGCATGCCGAGACCGCGTTGCGCGCCGCGATCGGAGGCGCGGGCACCCGCCCGAAGCCGTTGCGGGGCTGGTGGGCAGCACGGCTGTGGGCCGCGATCCCCTTCGGATCAGGGCGCCGCCGGCCGGGCTGGCTGACACCGCTGGCCGCCGCGGTCGCGGCCGTCGCGGTGATAGCCGGCACCTTGACCGCTGTCAGGGCGGTCCACGCTCATGGGACGCCCATGCGCGGGAGCGGGATCCCCCCGGGCACCGTGTACGTCATCGGATATGACGACGTCGGCAACGACACGGTGACCCTGATCCGTACCGCGACCAACACCGTCCTCCCACCGGTCAGGATTGCTGACGGCCTCCCCGACATCGTGGTCTCCTCGGACGGCAGGACCGCATATGTCTACAGCCAGGCATCGGGTACGGTGACCCCGGTCCGTACCGCCACCGACACCGCCCTCCCACCAGTCATGGCTGGCGCGGTTGGGGGCCTGGTCGGCGGCGGTGGCTCCCAGCTCATCGCGGTCACCCCGGACGGCAGGACCGCCTATGTGGCCCATCCCTTCTCTGCTGAGGACAATGGCGGTTCATCCGGGGATACGGTGACCCCGGTCCGGACCGCCACGGGCACCGCCCTCCCGCAGATCAGGACCGGCCAATCCCCCAAAGCGATCGCGATCACACCCGACGGCAAGACCGCCTACGTCGCCTGCGAAGGTTCGAGCACGGGCATCGTGACCCCCATCCGCACCGCCACCAACACCGCCCTGCCATCGATCAAGGCCGGGACTGACCCCGTCGCGATCGCGATCACACCCGACGGCAAGACCGCCTACGTCGCCAGTGCGGTGGGCGGCGAGGTGACGCCCATCCGCACCGCCACCAACACCGTCCTGCCATCGATCAAGGTCGGCGCCACCCTCGGTTCGCTCGTGATCACCCCCGATGGCAAGACCGTCTACGCGGTCGATGACTTCTCCGGCAAGGTCATCCCCATCCGCACCGCGACCGATACCGCCCTGCCGGCGATCAAGGTCGGCCGTGCTCCCGGCCTGATCGTGATCACACCCGACGGCAAGACCGCCTACGTGCTCAACCAGATGTCCGGCACGGTGACCCCCATCCGCACCGCCACCAACACGGCCCTCCCGCCGATCAAGATCGCCCATTACGCCGGTGACATCGCGATCACACCCGACGGCAAGACCCTCTATGTGATCGGCGCAGCCCCTCCGGCCAGGCAAATCGAAAGCACGGTGACCGTGGTCCGGACGGCCACCAACACGGTCGTGCGCCATATCACGATCGAGGGCGACCTTCAGGCGATCGCGGTCGCGCGCTAGCGCGGGGCTTGCCCGCGGCGGGCTGCTGTCGCCAGCTGGGCCGCCTTGGTTGTCAGGTAGTGCTGTTCACGCAGGTTCGTGGCGCGGGCGGCCGCCGTGGTGAACTCGGCGGCCGCCGCCTTCCGGTCACCGGCCTGCTCCAGCAGGTGGGCGCGGACCGCGTGCAGCCGGTGGTGGCCACCGAGGCGGTCCGGCAAACCGTCGAGCAGCGCAAGGCCCGCGCCCGGTCCCTCGGCCATGGCCACCGCCACGGCGCGGTTGAGCCGCACCATCGGGTTCCCGGTCAGCTTCTCAAGAACCTGGTACAAGGACACCAGCGCTGGCCAGTCGGTGTCCTCGTAGCTGGCCGCCTGGTCATGCACGGCCGCGATCGCGGCCTGCAACTGGTACTCGCCCACCCGCTGCCGGCCCAGCGCCCCGGTGGCCAGCGTCACCCCCTCGGCGATGAGCTGCCGGTCCCAGCGGGTGCGGTCCTGCTCGGCCAGTGGCACCAGCTCGCCGCCGGCACCGGTGCGCGCGGGGCGGCGCGCCTGGGTCAGCAGCATGAGGGCGAGCAGGCCAGCGACCTCGGGGTCGCCGGGCACCGCCGCGCGCACTTCCCGCGCCAGGCGGATGGCCTCGCCGGACAGGTCGGTGCGGGCCAGGTCTTGACCGCTGCTGGTCGTGTACCCCTCGTTGAAGACCAGGTACAGGACGTGCAGGACCAACCGGAGACGTGCCGGCCGCTCGCTGGGCGGGGGGAGCCGGAACGGCTCACCAGAGGCTTTGATGGTGGCCTTGGCACGGCTGATCCGCTGGCCCATGGTCGCCTCGGGCACGAGGAACGCCGCCGCGATCTCGCGGGTGGTCAGGCCGCCGACAGCCCGCAGGGCCAGCGGGATGGCCGACGCCGCAGTGAGCGAGGGGTGGCAGCACGCGAACATGAGGATGAGGGTGTCGTCGCGGTCCGGGGCTGGTCTGGGCGGTGTAAGCGACCACGACGCCGCCAGTTCCTCCCGTCGGCGGCGTGCCTCGTCGCTGCGGTACTGGTCGACAAGGCGGCAGGAGGCCACCTGGGTCAGCCATGCCTGCGGGTTCTCCGGCCGTCCCTGTGTGGGCCACTGGGTGATGGCGGCGAGGAGTGCCTCCTGCACCGCGTCTTCGGCGCTCGCGAAGTCCCCGTAGCGGCGGGCGAGGGCACCGAGGACGCGCGGCGCCAGGTCGCGCAGCACGCCCTCGGTGTCCATGTGGGCCCTCACACCGCAGTGCCGTCGGCGCTCAGCACCTGGCGCACTTCGATCGGCTGACGTACGGGCTCCCCCTTGGGCCCCGGCGCCGCGGACGTCCGGGCGGCGATCTCGATGGCCCGCTCGGGCGTCTCGACGTCGATGAGCCGGTAGCCAGCAAGCAGCTCCTTGGACTCGGGGAACGGCCCGTCGGTGACCACGGGGGCACCGGCCCCGTCCCAGACCACGAACTTGGCCAGCTCGGGCCCAGCCAGCCCCTGGGCGTCCACCAGCTCACCGCTCTCGGCGAGTTCCTGGTTCAGCGCGACCTGGAAGTCGATGTGGGCCTTGACCTCGCCCGGGGTCCACTCAGTCATCGGGGCGCAGCCCGACTCCACCTCTGCGTAGTTCTGCAGCAGCATGTACCGCACCGCTCCATCCTTCCTGCTCAGGCGACACCCGCCGGTGCCACTCACCAAGCAGTCGTAGCTGCGGGCCAGTTTTCGACATCACCTGACGAGACCATCGTGCATCGCCGCGCGAGGACGCCCAGGGCAGGGTGATCCCTCGGTCACAGCACACTTACCCCGGTCCGCGCGGCAACGTGGGCCACGCCGACACTCCCATGCATTCGGCTGGTAGTTTGCCGGAACTCTCGGCCAGGAGCCTTGATCAGCCTGTTTCACCAGGTTAACTTCGAGCTGTTGGTCAGAGACAGCTGACAAGAAAGGCCAACTGCCTAAAGAAACCCAAGCGAACCACGCCCTTTCAGCCAGCGTACTTGCGGAGGTAAACGGTGAGCGAAGACAGCGATAACGGCGAGGGCATGACAGCCACACCGCCGCAGGCTGGCGGCACCTCCAGGCGGGCCTTCGTGCTCGGTGGCGCGGCGATCGGCGCGGCAGGCGTCATAGGTGGCCGGCGAGGCCCGGACGTGACCGCTCAGCAGAGACGCCGGGCAGGAGCCACTGCCCGGCCGGCCGCCAAGGTGGGTTCAAAGGCAGAGGTCGGCGCCACTGTCTCTGCCGGGAACCCCGGCGGGTCAACGCGGCTGGAGGCCGCCCAGATCTTCGATACGAACATGGGTGGACGCAAGATGGCCATGGCCGTCGAACGCGTGTACTGGGGGCCGGGGAAGTGGCAAACCGGGCCCAACACCACCCAGGAGGTGGCGACCCTGAATGGGGCCGGGATCGCGATCGTGGGCAGCTTCACCCCGAGCCAGACGCTCACCAACGCTGAGCTGACCAACTTGAAGAACTCACTCGCTCAGCTCAAGAGCCAAAATGCGATCGTCGATGCGATCTGCCTCACCCATGAGCCCAATTACCAAAAATTCCCGTCTGCTCAGGCGTACCAGAAATACATCAACTTCTACGGGCCCGCGGTCGTGGAGGCCGGGTACGCACTGGCGTACATCCCAGTGGTCCTCACCACAGCAGCCAACGACGTCGCGGCCTTCTACCCCACGGGAACCCTCAACGGCCAGCCCCTGGTCACCCGCATGTACGGCGACTTCTACTGCAGCACCCAGTACACCAGCGGTGTGCGGCTCGACGGGTTCTTCAATGTGGCGGTAGCCCACAACACCCCCCGCGTGGGGATCGGCGAGTTCGGCAGGACGGACAGCGCCCTGCACCCCCCGACCGACCAGCAGTTCCGCAGCTACACCCAGTACCTGACGCAGGAGTGGCAGGCGTGGAACGCCGCGGGCCATGACAGTGCCGTCATCATGTACTTCACGAACGGCGCCGCGAACAACCCGACCCCAGACAACTACCTGGCCCTCGAGGCGCTCTGGGACGCCCTGTCCATCGACCACACCTGACACGAAACTGGGCCCTAACCGGCGCGCGGCAGCGAACCCTGGTCTGTGATGTCGGCGAGGGATGATGAGGCGTTATGTGCGCTCGCTGTTACGAGCTGCTGGATGCGGGCAGGGCGCGTGACGGCGGCCTCGCGGTCAGCCGGGGATGCTGGCGCGCCATGCCGCGGCTTGTCAGGCTGCCTCCGCCGGGGTGATGGTGATTGTGCAGCCGGGGCTGAGCTTTTCGAGCTGCCGCAGCAGGTAGGCCCGGCGCTGCCCGGGCGACTCCCGGCGGGTGTAAAAGTCGGCGCCGAGGTCCTCATACGGCTTGCCGCTCCTGAGCACCTGGTAGGCGATCTTCAGCAGGGTGTGGGCGGTCGCCAGGATCGCCTTCTTCACCGCGGCCGGGTTCTTCGGGCCGCCGAACCGGCGCACCAGCCGGTGGTACCGGGCCTGCAGCCGGCCGGGGGTCTTGACCGCTGACCAGGCGGCCTGCACGAGCATCGGCTTGATGTAGGCGCCAGCTTTGCCGGTATGGCCGTGGGCGCGCTTGCCGGCGCTCATGTGGTTGCCCGGGCACAAGGTGACCCAGGAGGCGAGCTTTTCATGACTGGCGAAGTACTCGTGCGGGGCGGGGCCGATCTCGGCCAGCCACGCCTGCGCGACCGTGTCGCCGAACCCGTCGACCGACTTCAGCAGCTCCAGCTCCCGCTGGTAGGGGGCGGCCTTGACGGCGATTCTGCGCTCCAGGTCATCGACCGCCGCGTTGAACAGCATGATCCGGTCCCGGTGCAGCCGGCACAGCGCCGCGTGATGCTCGGTGAACCGGCCGGTCAGCGCCTGGGACAAGTCGGCCAGCTTGCCCGCGGTGCGCATCCGGCCGATCGCCAGGTCCGCCAGCACACCCCCGCGCCGCTCCCCGTCGATCAGCCCCTCGATCATCAGCGTCGCCGACTTGCCGGTCAGGTCCGACACCACCGAGTCGAGCTTGATCCCCGCCGACTCCAGCGCCTTGGCCAGCCGCTGGATCTCCGAGGTCCGGGCCTGCACCGTCTTGGCCCGGTAGCGGGTCAGGTCCCGCAGGTCCTTCAGCTCCTGCGGCGGGATGTAGCTGCTGCGCAGCAGCCCGCACTCGAACAGCTCCGCCAGCCGCAGCGCGTCTTTGGCGTCGGTCTTGTGCCCCTTCAGGGCCTTGGCGTGTGCCGGGTTGATCACCGCGACCTGCTCGAAGCCCTGCCCGGCCAGCGCGCAATACACCGGCTCGGTATATACCCCGCTGGCCTCCATCACCACATGGGTGACACCCCGCTCGCGCAAGCCGGCCGCCATCGCCTGCAGCACCCCGAAGAACGTCCGGTACTCCAGCACCTCACTCTTGCGCGTCCACGCCCGGTGTCCCGGCACGCGGACCCCGACCTTGATCATGTCCTTGTGGACATCGATCCCGGCCACCCGCTCATACATCACTCGCATAGGCCCTGCCCGCCTCCTGCAACGGCTCACTTCCAGACAACAGAAAGGCGAGCCGCCCGCGGAGCCCCAAGATCAGTACAGGAGACTGACACACGCGCACGCAGCAGCAACGGGGGGTACCCGACACAGGGCTCCAGCAACCAATCTAAGACACGGCCTCGAACGGACCATAGGCCACCGGCGACAGCAGGCGGCACGCCAGCCCAAGCCTTCCCGCCCGCGCGCCCGGCGTCAGCTAATCCGCCACGCAGACCACGACACCGGCTACCGCCTCAGCCGCCCGGTAGAGCTGCAGGGCCCAGTTTCGTCCCCACGGGAGCGCCGCGAAGCGGCGCATGCATTTCTAAGACGGAACCCATTCACACACGCATTCGTCCAACCCAGAACCGATATCTACGGACCTGGGAGCGACGTCATGCAGTTCACACTCTCCCCTGGCAGGCGCGCGGTCGCGGCAGGCGTAGTGGCCGCGGGCTTGCTGATCGGGGCTTTCATGCTGGGGACAGGCCAGGGGGACGCGGCCACAGCCCAGTTGTCTTCATCGCAGGGCACTACACCGGCGTCCGCCTCCGCCCGGATCACCGTCACCGGGACCGGCTCGGTATCGGGCACGCCCAACCAGTTGCTGCTGTCGATGGGAGTGCAGACCAATGGCTCGTCAGTCAGTGGCGCGCTCCGCGGTGCCAACCAGGCCGTGCAGGCAGTCACCCGCGCCCTTGAGGGCAGCGGGGTCAAGGCGGCCGACATCCAGACCTCCGGCCTGTCGATCTACCCGAACTACAGCAATTCCGGGGCTCCCCAGAGCTACAGCGTCAGCGAGTCCGTCTCGGTGACCCTGCGCGACCTCGCAACGGCTGGCACTGAGATCAGCGAGGCCGTACGGGCCGGGGGCAATGCCACGACGGTGGATGGCGTCTCGCTGAACCTCACCGACACCGGCAGCTTGCTGGCCGCCGCCCGGGCCAAGGCAGTCGACGACGCAAAGGCCAAGGCGAACGCGTACGCCAATGCGCTGGGCAAGCCGCTGGGCCCGGTGGTCAGCCTGTCAGAGTCCGCCCCCTCGCAGCCCTTCCCCGTGTTCGAGAACGCACCGTTGGCAGCGGGGGCCAGCCTCGCCAGGCCCGTCCCGGTCCACCCTGGCAGCCAGCAGGTGAGCGTGACAGTCACCGCCGTGTTCGCGCTCGGCTAGACCGGGCCGGGTGTCACCGGAGCAGGGCGGCAGCCCACCCGATGCGAAGTCACCCCACCGGGGACCAGGACTAGGGGCCTGTATGGAAGCGATGACGGCGGACCACGACGTATGGTCGCCGGAAGGCAATCCCGGTCCTGAGGAGTGTTCAGATGGCGGGTCTGATGCTCGCACGCACCGATGTGGGCAACCCCCAGGCCGTGGCCCGGCCCTCGGCTCGCAACCGCTCCCGGGTGGTGCCCCGGGGACTGCGTATAGCCACTGTATGCGCGGTGGGCGCGGTCACGGGCATGCTTCCCATGGGGCTGTTGGGCACCGTTGCGGCGCAGGCGGCCACGCCTGCGCCGCGCACCCTGACCAGTAGCTGGACCGCTCTGTCGGTACAGAACGGCTGGTCCAACTCACCGTTCGGCACCTCCGCCGCCGCGGTGCGCACCATCTCGGGCATCGTCCACCTCAAGGGCGCCATCGCCACGACCGGCACCAACCCGGTCCCGTTCACCCTGCCAGCAGCGTTCCGCCCAGCCAGCCCGGTGTTCGTGCCGGTGGGCCTGTGCAACGCCACCAACGGGCGGCTGCAGATCGGACCGACCGGTGTGGTCACCGTCCAGGCCGAGGGCGGGGCGTTCAGCAATGCCGCGTGCTCCACCTCACTCGACGGTGTCTCATTCGCACCCTGACACCGCCTGCGGCAAAGGCCGCTGCAGCCCGGCGCGCTACCTGGTGTACAGCGACTGGATGGCGAGGGCCGCGCTCGCCCCGATGGCGTGGTTGATCTGGTGTTCGTTGACGCCCGGCTGGTGTGCGCGGGTGAACACGGCCGCCACGTAGCGGCGGCCGTCGGGGTATTCGATGACACCGGCTTCGTTGCGGATGATGCCGGCCAGGCTTCCGGTCTTGGCAGCGATCTTGACGCTGCGGGTGAATCCCATTGCCAGGCGGTTGCGGGTGAGCTGGGCCGCCATCAGCTGGCGTACCTGGGCGCACGCACTGGGCGGCCCTGCCTCGTCCCGCCAGATCAGGCTCAGCAGCGTGGCCGTCTCGGCGGCGGTGGTGCGCGTGGTCTGGCCTGGCTGCAGTGCCCGGACCCGGGGGAGCAGCTTGTCAATCCGGGCGGCATCGCGGGGTGAACTGCTGTTCACCCGCATCAGCTCGGCCCATCCGGTGAACCCCAGATCCTGGCCGATCGAGTCGAGCATGTCCCGGAAGGGCGTCGGGACCACGGTCTGGTGCAGGCCGAGTGAGCGCAGAATGACATGCACCGCGTCCAGGCCCACCAGGTCGATCAGGACATCGGTGGCCGCGTTGTCACTGACCACCATCATCATCCGGGCCAGGTCCCGGACCGAGACCTCGACGTCGTCGTCGAACGTGGAGAACCCGGTTGGCCCCACCGTGCGGTCAGCCGCACAGACCCTGACCCGCTCCCGCAGGTCGAGCCGTCCCAGGTGAGCTTGCCGGAACACCTCGAGCGCGACCGCGATCTTGGCCACCGACGCGGACACCACCAGGTCCTCGGCGTCGAGGGTGACTGCCCCCGGGCCGTGGACCTCCCGCACGCACAGCCAGCCCTGGCAGCCAACATCGGCGAACACCTTGGCTATTGCGGCCTTTTCCACGGTTTGAGTCTGGCAGCCAGTCCCGTACGAAAGACACCAGGTTCGAGATGAAAGCTCCGGGTTCGGGGCTTCCGTCCGTCGGCCTGGGCTGTTTAGCATTAGGAAGCTTTCCTAACCAACCGGGCTGTGCTTGGACCGGGCTGCCCAGACCCGGGGACCGGGTGTGCGTCACCGGGACCGGGACGGTGCCCGTACCGGCCTCCCCGGAAACTGGACCGCAGCCAGGAGGCCAGCGTGTTAAGACACCCGCGCATGTCGACCACCGCAGGCGGGCTGCTCGCCCTCGCAGCCCTGGCTCTCTCCCCCGCCACCGCAACAGCCGCCACGGCCGCGCGCACCGGGGCGGCACAGCCCGGTATCCGCGCAGGGACCAGCATGACCGCCATGACGGCAGCGGCCGAAGCCCGCGCCATGTTCAGTGTGCACAGCGCCAGTGCGGTGGGCAGGTACGGGCTACAGCCAGGCATGTCCACAGTGGGCCTGCGTGGGTGGCGGGTGCAGAGCACCGCCCCGACCACCAACTGGACCACCGGGACTGGCGCGACCCAGTCCGGCGATGTGGTCTCCACGCCAGGGTTCAGCACGGCCGGCTGGCTGCCAGTCAAACCCGACGACGCGGGTGCGGCCGGCACCGAAGCCGAGGCGCTGCTGCAGAACGGCGTCTGCCCGGACGACCCCGGCCTGCAGCCGGTCAACCAGGAGACCGACAGCCCCAGCAGCGTGTTCTTCTCGGACAACATGCAACTGTGCTTCGGCCCGCCGATGACCAACCCCGGACCCGACACCGACCCGCTGTTCGACGTGCCGTGGTGGTTCCGCACCGACTTCTCCGCCAGCCTGTGGCGCGGGCAGGATGCCAAGCTGGTCATCAACGGTGTGGTCGGGCAGGCCGACGTCTGGGTCAACGGCACTGAGGTCGCGACCGAGGCCACCGTCCTGGGCGACTACACCAGCTACGCCTTTGACATCACGGACCTGCTCAGACACGGCACCAACTCACTCGCGCTCGAGCTGTACCCGAACAGCCCGAACTCCATGTTCACCCTCGACGACGTGGACTGGAACCAGATACCGCCCGACAACAACACCGGCATCCAGTTCCCAGTGCAACTGCACGTGGCAGGCCCGCTGGGCATCTCCAACACCTACGTGACCCAGAACGACGCGCCCGACATGAGCAGTGCGGCCCTGACCGTACACGCCGACGTGACGAACAACACCGGTACCTTCCAGACCGGCACGGTCTTCGCGCGGATCAGCCCACCGGGCGGGCAGGATGCCATCGACGTGTCCCAGCAGCTGAGCATGGCACCGGGGGCGTCGCGGACAGTGACCTTCAGCCCGGGCGTGTACAGCCAGCTGGTGATCCACCACCCGCAGCTGTGGTGGCCCTACCAGATGGGCGGCCAGCCGATGTACCGGCTGCAGGCCGGCGTTGCGGCCGACGGCGGCCCGTCGGACACGGCCCCGCCAGCGGACTTCGGCATCCGCTCGGTGACCACCTACCTGACCCGGCCGACCGTGCTGGCCCCCGAGGGCGTGCGGGTGTTCGAGGTCAATGGCGTGCCGTTCGACTTCCGGGCAGGGGGCTGGTCGGAGAACCTGTTCCTGCACTACTCCGCCTCCGACCTGGCCAACCAGATCACGCTGATCAAGAGCATGGGCCTGGACGGCATCCGCACCGAGGGCAAGCAGATGCCGCAGGGCTTCTACGACCAGATGGACCGGGCCGGGATCCTGGTCGACGCCGGGTTCCAGTGCTGCGACAAGTGGCAGCCGTCCTTCAGCGGCAACGGCGTGACCTCGCAGGACTACCACGTGATGTACGAGTCGTCGCTCACGATCGGCCAGCAGCTGCGCGACCACCCCAGCGTGGCGAACTTCAGCTGGAGCGACAACAACCCGATCAACGAGCAGGAGACCGCCTCGCTGGCCGGGTTCTCCCAGTCCGGCTTCCAGGAGCCGATCATCTCCTCGGCCGAGTACAACTCCAGCGGCATCCTCGGACCATCCGGTGAGAAGGAAGGGCCCTACGACTGGGTGCCGCCGGCCTACTGGTACGACACCACTCACTCCAGCAACAACGCCAACGACTTCGACTCGACGCTCACGAACGTGGGTGGGGCGTGGGGGTTCGACAGCGAGCAGAGCGCCGGTGACACGGTGCCCACGATGGACTCGGCCAACCGGTTCCTGTCCGCCGCCGACGAGGCGACGCTGTGGCAGCAGCCCGACGCACACCAGTACCACACGAACTACGAGTCAACCGATGGCACACACTCCGGGTACGACTTCGGCACGCTGGACAACCTCGACACCGCGGTCGCGGCCCGCTACGGCCAGTGGAACGGCCTGTCCTCCTACGTCGAGGAGGCCCAGCTCCAGAACTACGAGGACACCCGCGCCCAGTTCGAGGCGTACCTCGCGCACTGGAACAACCAGACCCCCTCGACCGGCACCGACTACTGGCAGCTCAACAAGGGCTGGCCGACGCTGCTGTGGGACCTGTACAACTACGACTACGACCAGGCGGGCAGCTACTTCGGCGCCAAGAAGGCCAATGAGAGCCTGCACGTCCTCTACACCTACGACACCGGCGGCGTCACGGTCGACAACCTGACCGGCACTCCCCAGCCGGGCCTCAGCGTCCAGTCGCGGGTCTACGCCCTCGACGGCACCGTGCTCGACCAGCAGGCCACCACACACCCGATCACGCTCTCCCCCCAGCAGGTCGACACCGGGGTGCTGACCCCGCATGTGCCAGCGGCCACCACCCCACCCACACCGGCCCAGACCTACTTCGTCGAACTCATCCTGCGCCAGCACGGCACAGTCGTGGACCGCAATGTCTACTGGCTGTCCACCCAGGCCGACGTGCTCGACTGGGGTCTCACCGAGGGCCAGCCACAGGCCAACGGCGGCACCCCGCTGACGCAGTACGCCGACATGACCGCGCTGCAGGGCCTGCCGGGCGAGCCCGTCCAGGTGGTGGCCGCCACCGGCCACCAGCCAGGCCCGAACGGCGACAACCTGGTCACCAACGTCACCATCACCAACCCGTCCAGTAATCACGCGGTGGCCTTCTTCCTGCGGGCCGACGTCCGGCGCGGGGATCCCAGCGGCAACCCCCAGCCTGGTGACAACCAGGTGCTGCCGATCACCTGGAGCGACAACGACATCACGTTGTGGCCAGGTGAGTCGCAGACCCTGACGGCGCACTACCGGTCCTCAGCGCTGGCCGGCGCGACCCCCGTGGTCAGCCTCTACGGCTCGAACGTGCCGGACACCACGGTCCCGGCGGTGCAGACCCCGGCCGCGGCAGCCGCGCAGCAGGCCGCGTCCGCTGCGCCAGGGGTGGCCCACTTCGGCCAGGCCAATGGCACCGCACACACCCCCGGAACCGCCCGGCCCGGCATTGGCGCCCACCCTGGCACCGCCGCAGCGCCCGGCACCCGCCGTACCGGCCCTCCGGCCCCGGCGTGGACGGTCACCTCGGTGGCCAACTCCCCCACATCCACGCCATCGACCAGCTTCACCCAGGGCGACAACGCCGACACCTACACCCTGACCGCGACCAACTCCGGCAACGCGCCCACCGACGGGACCACACCTGTCACCCTCACCGACATCCTCGACCCAAACCTCGTGCTCGTGTCGGCCAGCGGGACAGGCTGGTCCTGCGACACCTCGAACAACCCGACGATCACCTGCACCAGCAACGGCGGGGCCGGGGGCGGCCCAGCCGTGCTGGCACCGGGCCAGTCCTACCCGCCGGTCACCGTCACCGTGCAGGTACTGCCGGGGACCGGGTTCGGCAACCAGGACTCGACTGACGGGATCCACGTCACCAATGCCGCGTTCGTGGCCGGCGGCGACCCTGCCAACCCCGCCACCTCGCTCGCCAGCCCGACCCCCATCGTGGGCATGCCCGACCTGACCGTGGATGACGCGATGAACGGCGCCATCCGCCAGGGCGACACCGGCGACCAGTACGAGGTCACCGTGCAGAACGTAGGCGCGGCACCAACCGACGGCTCGGCCACCGACCCCATCACCGCCACGATCACCGGGCTCCCGGCCGGGGAAACCATTCAGGCGCTGTACGGCAGTGGCTGGACCTGCAACCTCGGTGCCATCACCACGCCACAGCCGGAACCCGCTGACACCTGCTACCGCAGCGATGTGCTCCCAGGCGAGAACGGCCAGGAGCCGCCGGTCACCGAAATCGTGTCTGTGGCAGGCAACGCACCCAGCCCGGTGCCGCAGCCGCAGCAGACGATCCAGGTCTCTGGCGGCGGCATGCCGGCTCCACCCACGGTGGTCGGCCAGAACTCGTTCATCCAGCAGGCCGCGGACCTGAATGCCGCCAGCAGCCACACCGGCGACTTCACCCAGGGCGACCAGGCCGACACCTACACCCTGGCGGTCTCCAACGTGGACGGGCCGAACGCGCCCACGGCCGGCGGGCCATCGGCCGGGCTCGTCACCCTGACCGACAGCCTGCCATGGGGCCTGACCGCCACGGCCATGTCCGGCACGGGCTGGACATGCGCTGTCGCCTCGGTCACGTGCTACCGCACCGACTCGCTGGCAGCAGGTTCGTCCTACCCGCAGGTCGCGCTCACCGTCTCCGTCGCCGCCAATGCCCCAGCATCGCTGACCAACACGGTCACGGTCGCGGGCGGCGGCATGACCACCGGCGCCAACTCCTCGACCTCGGCAGGCGGGCAGACCGGCACCGACCCCACCACGGTCAACCAGACGGGACCCGCGGGCACGCCACCCCCGCCGAACCCGCCGACCCTGGTAGTGGCCTCCACCCACGCAGGCAGCTTCGCGCAGGGCAGCGAGTCAGGTACCTACACCCTGACCGCTTCCGACCGGGCAGGCGCGGGCCCGGTGTCGGGCATGGTGACCCTGACCGACACACTGCCGCCCGGGCTGACGCCGGTGCGCATGTCCGGCACCGGCTGGTCATGCTCGCTGGCCCCACCGACGCTGCCGCCGGTGTCGTTCTCACGTCACAATGCGACACCGAACACCTACGAGCCCCAGCCCACCTGCTTCCGCTTCGGCTCGCTGGCACCAGGTACGGCTTATCCCCCGGTCACCCTGCATGTGGCCGTGGCTGACAACACCCAGCCGTCCGTCACGAACTCGGTGTCCGTGTCCGGTGGCGGAGCGGCGAGCCCAGCAACGGCATCCGACCCGACCACGGTCGGCCAAGTGCCCGCGCTGGTGGTCTCCGCTTACCCCACACAGGGCGGCACGGTCTACGCACCGTTCATCCGGGGACGCCGGGGAAACGACGCGTACCACATCACGGTGGCCAATGACGGCTTCGCGCCGACGAGTGGGCCTGTCCTGTTCCAGGTGCACCTGCCTGCCGGCCTGACGCCGCTGTCGGTGTCAGCGGGGCCGGACTGGTCATGCGTGCTGGCTACGGTCACGTGCACCACCCGGCAGGGGGTCACGCTCGCGGCGGGGCAGCAGGACCAGGTCACCGTCGCGGTCGCGGTGGCCGCTGATGCGCCACCCAGCGCCGAGACCCCGATGCGTGCCTGGGGGGGCGGCGAAGTCCCAGCGGCGGGCCTGGACCTCACCAATGACTACAGCACGGTCACCAACGGAGGCGAGTTCACGGAGCCGGCCTACATCGCCCCAGCGGCGGGAAAGGGCCACCCATAGGCGGGGTCGCCGTTACGGCAAGCACCCATACAGTCATTGGGCTGGACCGGCAGGAACTGCCGGTCCAGCCCAATGACTTCCGGTTACCGGCAGTTCGTCGGCAACTTGGCCGGTGAGCATCGCTGAGCCGCTGAGCAGGTGGTTAGCATGATCCAGTCGCTTGCCCCTGCTCTGGCGACACACGGACTGACGGGGTGTTCTCATGAATCCAATGTCGTGTGCCGCATGCGGTGGTCACCCATCCGCCGACCACCTCACCCGGCGTGAGATCGAGGTGCTCCGGCTGGCGGCAACCGGTATGACGAGCACACAGATTGGCAGGGCACTGCATATCGGGACACGCACGGTAGAACAGCACGTCGCGAAAATGCTCCGGCGGGTGGGAGCCAACAGCCGCAGCGAGCTGATATCCCGGTGCTTTGCCGCAGGAATCCTGGAAGCAGGTTCATGGCCGCCACAGTGGTCCGGCCGCAACTGCCCAGCGGTGCCCCTGGTCATGGGCTGACGCTGGGCACGATGGTCCAGGTACCTCCGCTGAGCCGTTCCGCCAGAGTCAGCACCGCCCCCGACTCTTCCACGCGACGGCCAACGGCCATGCAGGTGCCTGCGCCTGAGCATGAGACACCCATCAAACGTCAGGTCACTCAGCCGGCCAGTGCGGGAACGCCGACCGGGTGCGCTGCCTCGGCACCGTCCAGATCGTCATCATCCTCGCCCGGGTGGCCGGACACGGCCACTGCGACAGGCAGTAGCCGCTGATAGGCGCGCACGGTCTCCCGGCCGATCCGCTCCCAGGAGAAGCGGGCACTGGCCCGGTCCGCCGCGGCGATCCCGAACGCCTCGATGCGCATGGGACTGTCCAGCGCCTGCCGGATGCGGCGGGCGAGCACTCCCGGCCTCCCAGGTGGCACCAGCAGGCCGGTGGTCCCGTCGATGACCGCGTCGGCGTAGAAACCGGACGCGGGCGCCACCACAGGTGTGCCACAGGCCATGGCCTGCAGCGCCATCTCGTCGAACAGTTCGTCCCAGGCCCCGGTGACCATCAGGTCCGCGGACCTCAGCACGGCCCGCAGGCCCGCCCGGTCCACCGCGCCGGTGAACGCCAGCCGGTCGGCGACTCCGACCTTGGCGGCCAGGGCGTTCGCACCCCGGTACACCACACTGTGCCGGAGCCGGCTCCGCTGGGGGCCGCCAGCCACAACGAGCCGGACGCCGGGGAGGTCGGCCATGGCCTGGACCACGACCTCGAGCCCGTGCCGTGGGCTGTGCGGCCAGCCAGCCAGCAGGCACGGCTGGGCATCGCCCGCCGCCCAGGGACGGACCTCGCCCGCGGCCCGCCTGCCCGCACGTCTGTCCAGCCCCGCTGCCGGGGCCTGCGGCGTGAAGTGCCCGGTGTCCACGCCCCACGGGACCACCTGGATGGCCGAGCGCGGCACCCCCATGCCCACCAGGCGAGTCATCTCGGCTGAGGAGCGGGCGAGTACACCGTCCACCGCCCGGGCCAGGGATGCCTTGAGCCGCAGCCAGGCGACTGGCTCACGGGTGCTGCTGACCCGGCGCGGCCCGCCATCGCTGAGGGAATGGAAGGTCATGGCCACCGGCACGCCCAGGTCCTGGGCGCCGGTCACGGCCGCGAGGCCGCCAGGCCAGGCGTAGGCGTGCACGATGTCGGGCGCGCCGTGCTGCCAGCGGGCACGGAGGTGGCTGCCGAATGCGGCCACGTGCGGCCCGAGGTCGTCCGTGGCGAGCCGCTTGCGGGGGCCGACGTGGACGTGCTCGACGGTGACGCCAGGAGCGAGGCGGAGCGTGGTGGGCAGGCCCGGGGAGTCCGCCCGCGCGTACACCGTGACCTCGTGCCCGAACTGTGCCAAGGCTTGTGCCAACGGGCCGACCTGCGGGCCCGCCTCGTCGGTCCTATCGCAGCCAGGCTGGGTCGCATGTGGCGTGACCAGCGCAATCCTCATGGCAAATCCTCACTTCGCGGTGTGCCGCCTCTAGTGGGGGCGTGGCCGCGGAGGACTCAGGAGTTGAGGGGAGCCCTGATGAGAAAGCAAAACGCAGGCACCTCGACGGCCGCGCCATAAGGCGGGACGGCGTGCCTGCGTCGTAGACACTGCCCTCTACTGTAGCGCACTTACCCTTAGCGGACTAGGACGTGTGGAGGCGGAGCCACCCGACCGCGGCGCCCAATCGGCGCAGGCCGCGCCGTGGCCGCTGTGCGGCCCGTCCCAGGAGCATGAACATGCGCACCGTGCTGCCCTTGGGTCCGGTCCGTATCTGCACCAGGTCACACATCTGGTTGACCACCCACAGGCCCTGGCGCCCTGGGAGGCCGAGCGGGGACTGACGCCCCACGAGCGGGTCGGCGATCCATCCCTGATCCCTGACCTCACACAAGATCGTGGACCGGTCCCGCCATATGCTCAGCGTGCCCGGACCCGAGGTATGGCGCAGGGTGTTGGCGGCCACCTCGCTGACGGCCAGCACCAGGTCGCCCACACGGGAATCGGGCAGCCCGGCCCGCACGGCCCGGCGGGCGACGAACTCCCGCACCGCCCGCAGGTCCACGTCATAGCTCAGGCTCTCCGCACTCGTGGGCGGCCGGGGCAGCGGCTGCTCACACCGGGCGGGCACGACAGCGGGCACCGCGAAACCGTCAGAGGGCCAGGTGGCCCCGTGCCAGCTGAGCATCGGGTGGGTGCACCTGATGTCGGTGAGGACGTGCCGCGGCAGGCGCGACCGGTCGTAGGGGCACAGGATGGCGGCTGGTGTGTCTGCCAGTGCCAGGTTGACCAGTGCCTCGTGGCGTACGGTCTCGACCAGTTCGGGGCTGGTGCGGCCGGGCCACGCTGGCTCGCACACGATGCTGGCATGGCCGGCGGGCTGGTGTTCGGTGAAGGCACGGATCGCCGGAATGATCAATGCCGGGTTCCGGCCGACCTCGGTCAGGTCCGCGAATGAGACCCGCGCCGCGTCCCGGCCGAGCGCCGTGTGCAGCAGGAGTGCCCGCTGCGCTGGCACGGCCGCGAGCACGGGGTCGTCCCGCGCCAGAGCATCCCTGATGAAGCCGGTCACGCCCGCCCGGTAGTCCGCCTGCCCGCGGCAGAGCAGCGCGACGTGACGCAAGGCGTCGCCAGCCCCAGGTCTGCTCATATGTTCCTTGGTCTCCCAGCGCCGTCGTCCACCGCGAGGAGGCACACGGTTGTCTCGGCCTCTGTCCGTTGACTCACCCCCTATTTCCCCGGCTATCGCCAGACATGCATAGTGACGTCCGGCCCCGCGCGGCAATATCATTTGGGTGATCGCCCTTGGCGCTGTGCCAGGCCGGACTTCCCAGGAGTTGGCACCGTGGACGCCCTGCGCCTTGCCACTGAGGACCAGGGCGCGAGTCTGGTCGTCAAGGTCGAAGGTGACCTCGACATCGTCACGAGCCGGCAGTTCGACGAGTGCCTCGCACAGGCCCGCCGGAGGCACCGCCACATCATCCTTGACCTGGCCGGGGTGGACTTCATGGACACCAGCGCCCTCGCGGTCATCGTCAACCACTGGAAGAAGCTGGTCAGCCAGGGCGGCTCGCTGGCGCTGGCCGGCCCCCGCTACCGCTCGACCAAGACACTGTGGATCACCGGGCTGGCGCACCGGCTCCCGCTGTATGAGTCGGTCGAAGACGCCAAGCAGGCGGTCCCGGCGGCTGGCGGCGGCGAGTAACGCAACTGGTCAGCGGATCCTGACCGCGACCAGGCAGACATCGTCGCCGGTGTCGGCATCCGCGTGGTGCATGAGGAAGTCCGCGTAGCTGCCGATGGCCGAAACCGGCCGGCCGGCGTAGTGCAGCAGCGCGGCAAGTGAGTCGTCGATCGCCTCGTCGCGACGCTCGACCAGGCCGTCCGTATACAGCAGCAGCACGTCCCCGGGCTGCAACACGGTGCTGACCTCTTCGTAGCGCGCCTGCGGGTCAGCCCCCAGCAGGAGTCCGGTGCGGAGTTCGAGCTGGTGGGCGGTCCCGCCACGGACCAGCACCGGGGGCAGGTGACCGGCCCGGGACCAGCGCAGGTTGCGGGTGTCCGGGTCGTACAGCCCGCATACGGCGGTGCCGATGGTGCCCGCCGTCAGGTAGTAGGCATGCTGGTTCAGCCAGCTCAGCAAGGTGGCCGGGCCAGCCCCGGTGACCGCCAGGCCACGCAGGCAGTTCCGGAACCCGACCATGCCGGTGACCGCTTCGATTCCGTGCCCGGCGATGTCCCCGACCACGAGCAGCATCTGGCCGCTGGGCAGCGGCACCGCGTCATACCAGTCGCCACTGACCAGCCCCGCCGGGCCCGCTGGCCGGTACCTGGCCGCGATGTCCACGCCTGCCACCACCGGCTCAGTGGACCAGGGGGTGATCGCCTGCTGGAGCCTGACGGCGAGCCGGTGCTCCTCCTCCGCCCGCTGTTGCGTGTCGGCCAGGCGGTCGCTGGTCGCCGTCAGCGCCACCTGGGTGTGGTAGTGGGTGGACACGTCCTGGAACACGCCGCGCACCGCGGTCAGCTCTCCGGCCGGGTCGGTCACCGGCTCGGCGAACACACGCATCTGCCGCATGCTCTGGTCGTCGGCGCGGTTGATCCGGAACGCGGCGGCACTGGAACGCTTCTCACGCAGCAGCGTGTCGCGGAACCGCTCCAGGTCGAACACGTCGTCGGCGACCACGTATGCGTGCAGTTGCGAGAGTGGGACAGCGGCGCCAGGACCACGCCCGAACAGCGACAGGGCGGGCTCGGTCCAGCGGACCTCATTGGTCAGCAGGTTCTCCTCCCAGGCGCCCATGTGGCCGAGCCGCTCGGCGTGCTGCAGCAGCGACGCGAGCCGCTCCGCCTCGTCCACCTGCCGGGTGGCGATGACGACGCCGTCGAGCAGGGGGGCGATGCGGGTGTCCATGGACGGGATGGCCCCGGCCCCGCCCGCCAGTGCACTGCGGACCCCGCCCGAGATGTGGTCGGGGACACCGCTGGTCAAGACGCCGACGGCGTGATCGAACAGGCCGTCGGGCAGGGCCGCCAGCGGGTAGACCTCCAGTAGGGGCCGCCTGGCGAGTTCGGCCGGGCTGCGCCCTGAGGGGTCACGGAACCCACTGCTGACGTGCTCGATGCGGAAGTCGGTCACGGACCCGTCGTCCGCGCGGACCGGGAAGGCCACCATCACCGACTCGATCGCGCCGTCCAGCAGCCCGAGCAGCCAGGCGAACTCAGCCGCCCAGCCGGAGGCACCGGGGCCCGCGGCGCTCAGCGCCTGGGCGCACAGGTGGGCGAGCGCGGTGAGCTGCCGCAGCACCGGCGGTTCGAAGCTGCCCAGTTTCTGCTGCCAGCACACGGTCAGGACACCCCGCAACCCCCTCTCACCCCGCATCGGCATCGATGCCCGCGCACCGGTGAGCCACTCCCCAGGGACCGGGCAGGGCTCGGTTGCGGGCCGCCCGTCCGGCCACAGGACCGGCTCGCCAGACCGGGCCGCCCGCTGCGGCAGGCTGTCCATGTCCGGCGGCAGGTACCGCCAGCGCCCAGCTTCGCGGGCACCCAGGCCCGCCTGGCCCACCAGGTGGAGGCCGTCATCGAGGCCGCGTACCCACAGGCCCACCGCACGTGCCCCGGTGGGGGCGAGCACCTCTTCCAGCGCGGCCGTTGCGACAGCGTTCCCGTCTTCCGCGCGTTCCACCGCCGCCCCAGCCACACTGAGCCTGCCCCAGCCCAGCCCGGCAGCGGCGTCGCTGCCGCCCGCCGCGTCCTCCGGTCTCGCTGCCGACGGTTCCGCCGCCAGCAGGGCCGGGTCTGGCACGCCGTCAGCCGGCAGGCCCACCTCCGGGTCGTGCGCCAGCAGTTCCCCCGTAACCTCGGCCGCTAGCTCAGCGAGTGGGGTGCCGGAGGAGTGCGCTACCCGGACGAGCTGACGACCTGCTTCCTCGGCCGAGCAGCCGAGCCGCTCCATCAGGACGCCGCGGGCCATGTCCACCACGGACCGCACGGCCGCCTGGCCCCTCATCAGGTCCAGTTCACGCCGCTGACGTGCGATGACCGCGCTCAGCCGGTCAACGTCAGCACGTGATGTCTTGGCAGCCATTTGACCTCCGGACGGACAGGGTGTACATGGGGTTTGCGGCGCTACTGGATATACCGTGCCAACTGCCCGGTCATGCCATCATGTGCCTGTTGACACCGAGCTACCACGCGGGTCTGCTGAGAGCGGGCATGGAACAACGTAAGAGGACACCAGCGACGCGGGGGGCCAGCCAGCGGGCCGGCCAGCTCACCGACGCCAGGCTCCGGGAATTGCTGAACGGCCTGCGGGCCGTGCGGGGCGGTGACTTCGGGGTCCGCCTCGACGAGACGGGCGACCCGTTGGGGGACGAGATCGCCACCGTGTTCAACTCCATGGTCTACCAACTCTCGCTGTTCACCTCGGAGGTCACCCGGATGGCCCGTGAGGTCGGCACCGAGGGCCGCCTCGGCGGCCAGGCCGAGGTGCCGGGGGTCGCGGGGACATGGAAAGACCTCACCGACTCGGTGAACGCGATGGCGGCCAACCTGACCAGCCAGGTCCGCGACATCGCGGACATCGCGACCGCGGTGGCCGGCGGCGACCTCAGCCAGAAGATCACCGTTGACGTACGCGGCGAGATGCTGGAACTCAAGCAGACCATCAACACCATGGTCGACCAGTTGTCCTCGTTCGCGGACGAGGTGACCCGGGTGGCCCGTGAGGTCGGCACCGAGGGCCGCCTCGGCGGCCAGGCCCAGGTGCCGGGGGTCGCCGGGACGTGGAAGGACCTCACCGACAACGTCAACTTCATGGCGGACAACCTCACCAACCAGGTCC
>DASYYE010000205.1:0-5121 GCA_035946955.1 Streptosporangiaceae bacterium
GCACACCCAGCCGGCTTTGGGGACCGGACTGGTGCACGGGGACGCCCACGCCGGAAACCTGCTCCACACAACCGGCAAGGTCGTACTAGCTGACTGGGACTCCGTCAGTTACGGCCCCCGCGAACTGGACCTGGTACCCACCAGCCTGTGGTACCGCTTCGCCCGGCCCAAGGCCGAATGGGAGGCATTCTGCGGCGCCTACGGCACCGACCCTGCCAACCTGCCCTCCCTGCCGCTCCTGCAGCAGCTAAGAGAACTCCACGCGCTCGCGGCCTACATCCGCAACGCCGATGACCCAGCGTTCCAGGCTGAACTGGCTAAACGCATCGCCAGCCTCAGGACCGGCAACTTCAGCCAGTCTTGGCGGGCCCTGTGAGTCCGCCACTCTGACACTGCCCGACCCCCGCACCGATCATCCACGGCCAGCCATCCAAACCCTTGAGGCTGCTATGAGCGAGCCTTCTGGCCGACACCCCCATAGATGCCAATCTTCGCTAGCTGGCCGGAGCGGAGTGGTCTGACGTCGGGCCGCCACAGCGGAACCTGTACCAGGCCGGGGTCGACGAGGCCGAACCCGGCGAAGAACTCACTGACCTGCGTGTGGCTGCGCAACACCAGCGGGGCGGTGGCTTGCTCATAGACTGCCGTGGCTTGGCCGACTGCGCTCTCTTCGTGGAAGTCAGCCGTGCCGTGCGACAGCGCCAGGTAACTGCCGGGCTGCAGCGCGTCCCGGAGTGCGGCAACACTGCGGCCAGGCTCTTCCACGTCACTGATGAAGTGCAAAATCGCCACCAGCAGAAGCGCCACCGGCTCATCGAAGTCGATCAGCTCCCGGACCTTCGGATGGGCCAAGATCAGCTCTGGATCCCTGAGATCGGCCAGCGCGATGCCAGTGTTCTCATCTCCGCTCAGTAAGGCGTTGGCATGCACATGCACGATCGGATCATTGTCCACGTACACGACCCGCACGCCCGGCGCCACCTGGCGGGCGACCTCATGGACATTGCCTGCGGTCGGGATGCCGGTACCGATATCAATAATCTGCCGAATGCCTGCCTCACCGATGAGGTAACGCACCACACGCTGCAGGAAAGCCCGGTTCTCCCGGGCAATATCCCGAACATCCGGCACTGCCCGCAACACCGCCGCGGCAGCTTCCCGGTCCACTAAATAGTTGTCCCTGCCGCCAAGGTAGTAGTCATACATTCGAGCCGGATGCGGCCTGCGCGTATCGATCTCTGAGGACGCGAACCCTGGCTCCATCTCGACATCCCTTTCGACACCCAAATATCCGCACCGCATTCTCCCCCTCGGCCGCAGCACGACGGAAGAGAGCATTCACGAGCAGAGTCGAACAGTGTGTGCTGCCCGGCGGCTGATGCACCGACTGAACGGGCCAGGGCTCATCCAGGGCGTGGGACTGAGTGCAGCAGGCGGTGGTTGAGTTCCCACAGTGCGTTGCGGTTGGAGTCCCAGCGCAGCGCCGTCATTGCGTCGCCGAAGCCGAACCACCGGTAGCCGGTGTGCTCGCCGGAGAGGGTGAGATTGGGGTCGTCGCAGCGGACCCCGAAGGTGTACTCGGGGATGACCAGCACGTCTGGGCCCCACCGGAAGTCGCCAGTCACATTGACCACCGGGATCGTCGCCACCGAGTCCAAAGCGGCGAAGTCCGCGTCGCGCGGTATCCCGGCCTCTTCGGCTGCTTCCCGCCGGGCCGCATCCAGCGGAGTCTCCGCGCCTTCGCCGCCACCAGCGACTCCTTGCCAGTACTCTCCCTCGGCACGCCTGAAGAGCGCATACTCTAGCCCGTCGGCCCCGCTGTCCCGGTACGGGAACACGAGAACCTGGAACGCTGCCCGCCCGGCGGACCCGACCGAGTTCCCGGCTGCCACGAGCAAACCGTACGCCGCGCCGACCAGAGCAGTGAATTGGTAGCCTGACCGATGCCTCATAGGTGTGGACCGGGGGCTCGTCCCCCAGGGGAGTGAGGCGTTCCACCTGAGGCTGGACCGTCCGGTTATTGGTCCTGGTCAGGTCGGCCTGGATTGAAGCCAGTGCCGGGCCTGTGCGGGCCGGGTGAAGCGGATGACTTGCGTGTCGGCCAGGTCGGGCCGTGCCATGAGCGCCAGTCCCTCGCGGTGCCGGTCGCCGTGGGAGTTCCATGCCCACCGGACCGGATGGCCGTGGTCACGCCAGGCCGCCAGGCCCTGCGGCTGGTGAGCGCCCGCCGGCTTCCGGGCCAGTTCGATGCGCAGCGTCCGCCGTAGTACCCGCCACAGCACCAACGGCTTGGGATAGTCGAGAAAGATGACGGTATCGGCGGCAGGATAGACGAGTTCGTCAGCGTAGTACGGAGCTGCGTCCAGCACCCAGCGCGGCCGGGCGGCCATCTCCGAGACGGCTGCAAGGTAGCCCGCTGAGCCGAGCACGCCCAGTGCGTCTCGCTCGACCAGTGGCAGGCCGGTCTGGCTGGCGAGCCGCCGTGCCAGGGTGGACTTGCCGCTGCCGGCGCAGCCGATGACCACAACTCGCTGCACGGCCACAAGTGTGCCGCCTCATGGCGCGCTCCGCCTCTGCCCGTTCCCTCGGGCCAGGGTGGCCGGGGAGATGGAGGCGGCCATGTGCGGCGTCACGGGTGCTGCGCGATGAAGCCTTGCAGGTCGTAGGACAGCAGGCTGGGCCAGCCGGCTGCTTTCACGGCGTCGAACACGCGCTGCGCCACGGCGAGTTGGCGGCTGTCGTCTCTGGCGGAGTCTTCCACGCTGACCCAGTACCGGTACCGCGACGCGGGGAAGTCCGTGTCGTCTTCGAAGGGGTGGCTGTCGTGGAAAAAGACCTTCGTCGCGCCGACCGCCAGCGCCGGCACTGGTTCAGGGTCCAGGCTCGGCTGAAACGCCCCGCCCAGTGCGCCGGCGATCACGTCCCGGACCGTGGCAGGCGGTTCGCTGGTGTCGATGAAGATGTCATGCTCGCTGCTCATCGCGGTGCGTCCTCTCCTGACCCCTGGCCCTGTCGATGACGTAGCCGTCACCGAGCACAAGAATGGTCTCGTATCGTTCGCCGCCCCAGGGGCTGCCCAGGAACCGGCGGATACCCCGGTCGGCGTCGGCTTCCGCCAAGCCGCTGCCCCGCGCGTCAACCACCACGTTGGGCGCCTGAGCCTTGGCGGCCAGCAGCCTGCTGTTGACCGTGGCGTCGGTGGCACCGGGCCGCAGGCTCTTGAACTCGGTCACCCGGCCATCCAACAGCGCGTCAGGCTGCCGCCGCCGCAGACTGTGGTCTTCCGGTAAGGCAGTCACCGCGGCACCGCGCATGGCCAGCGCCTCGGCGATCACCCGCTCACCCGGTGGGAAGGAACGGTCACGCTCATCAAGCACGCCGTCACCGTGACGCTCGACCGCACGAGCCGCGAGCGCATCCGCCCACTCGGGGCGGTGTACCGCCGCAACCTCAGCCCTGCGCTCGGCCGCGGTCAGCTCTGGCGTGGTCCGGTCAACGCCGGGCTGTCCCGATGCGGCATCTACGGCTTTGCGGTGAGAGTAGCCCGGTGAGGATGGATGGTTGGGTGCCAAAGCATCTAGCCGTGCCCGCAAGTCGCCCGCCACCGTCCTGCCTTGCTCCACGGGGTCACCACGGTCAGGGCCATCCCAGGACCGCACCGCACCTCCAGCCAGGTTGTCCAAGTGCTCTGCGAGCATGATCGGTCACTGGCGACGGGCACGGTCCCGAGGCCATCCGAGGCAGACTGCCATTGTCCCCGTTTGAGTCCCCCCGCGTCGCCTGTCAGTCAGCATCACCGGCCACGCTGGCCGCCTGGCTGACCTTGCCTGCCACAGACCAGGCCACAGACCACGGCCACCTGGTGACTAGACGAGGGCTGGCTGGGCCAGCAAGGTGCAAGTCTTCACTGTGGTGGTTTCCTGGCCACGAACACGTACTCGCGGCTGTCACTGGTGAACGGCTCCCCAGCGAACCCGCCGTGCAGCGCTTCCACCTCCAGCCCTGCGACGTCGATGAGGCCGAGCCATTCGTTCTTGGTAGCCCACCACAGGCTGGAGGTGGCGCCGTCGCCGCGGACGAGGTCGATGCGGTTGTCCCCGACCGCGTAATGGACCGTGACCGGGACAGGCGCGTCCGCGTCGGGGCGGCCGTCGAGGGCGGCGGCGACGTGGTGGTCGAATGCGAAGGCGTTCCAGGCGAACCGGCCGCCCGGTGCCAGGTGGGCGGCGACGCGCTGGAAGACGGTGCGCCGGCCGGCCCAGGTGGGCAGGTGCAGCAGCGCCCGGAACGGGCAGTACACCAGCGCCAGCCCACCCGGCGCGGTGAACGCGCGCATGTCCTGCAGCCGCAGATCCAGCACCACACCCGCCTTGGCGGCGTTGGCGCGGGCCTGGGCCAGCATCGCCGGAGACGCGTCCACGCCGATGACCGGCTGCCCGGTCGCCTGGGCGACCGGGATAGCCACCCGCCCATTGCCCACCGCCAGCTCCAGCACCGGCCCGCACCCGGCAGCCTCGATGGCGAGGCTGCCGTAGAACGGAATGTCAGCCGTCATGCGCGCCGACCACTGCTCATAGCCGTCCGCGAACGCCTCATCCCAGGTGCTGGGCAGCTCACTGCTCACCGGTCACCCGCCTTCCTCCGCGCCGACATGCCAGGTGTGTGAGACACCATGGCAGCCGGCGCCACCGCGGGGGTAATGGTTTTCCGTCTCCCCGCCCCGACCGCGCCCGGACAGCAGAACCACCGCGGTCCTCACCGTTACGGTTACCCGGGTGGGCGTAGGCAGTGAGCGGACACGGCTGGTCGTGCTGCGGGGTAACTCGGGGTCGGGCAAGAGCACTGTCGCGGCGGAGGTCCGTGCCCGCTACGGCCGGGGCATCGCCCTGGTCGGCCAGGACAACCTGCGGCGGGTGATCTTGCGCGAGCATGACGTCGCCGGCGCCGCGAACATCGGTCTCATCGACACCGTGGTTCGCTACGCCCTGGACAACGGATACCACGTCCTCCTGGAGGGCATCCTCTGCGCCGCCCACTACGGGCCGATGCTGGAGGGCCTGCGCCGCGACCATGCGGGCCCGTCGCGGTGGTACTACCGGAACCAGCTGGCACACGGATCTG
>DASYYE010000206.1:0-3269 GCA_035946955.1 Streptosporangiaceae bacterium
ACCGATACCTACTCATACCCAAACGGCGGTCAAACGACAGCCAGACGATCATCATGGCCTTGGTCGATGTGGCTTGGCGGGCAAAAGGGTGGCTCGAAGCAAGCCCACAACCCTGTCCACCAAGATCGATGTGCGCCCACGGACAAAAGGGTGGCCCGCAGCAAAACCCATAACCCTGTCCACCAAGATCGATGTGCGCTCGCGGACAAAAGATTGTCCGCCAAGCCACATTCATCTGCGGCGCCTGCGCGAGCTTGGAACTGGCGAGCGGTGGCGGCCGGCGTGAGCGTGGCCTGGTTGGCTGGTCAACCGGGACGCCCACCAAGCCCCTTGCCGGGCTGGGCCGCGCATCGCTGGGCAGTGGTAGCTTTTGCGCGCCTGGTTCGGGCAGGAACCGGTGGTAGGCCAAGCAAGGAGGACTGCGGTGATACACGCGCCCGATGACCTCAGCAAACTGACCGGGATCGAAGTGCCCGCTGGCCTGTTCGTTGGTGGGGAGTGGCTGCCTGGGAGCGCGGGCACGTTCGGGGTGACCGACCCGGCCACCGAGGACGATATCGCGCAGGTGGCCGACGGCACACCTGAGGACGGGCTGGCGGCGGTCACCGCCGCCGCCGCCGCGCTGCCCGGGTGGGCGGCCACCGCGCCCCGGGAGCGGGGGGAGTGCCTGCGGCGCGCATGGGCGCTCATGACCGACCGGGCCGAGGCCCTGGCCCGGCTGATGGTTTGTGAGAACGGCAAGGCCTTGCGCGACGCCCGAGCCGAGGTCACCTACGCGGCGGAGTTCTTCCGCTGGTACGCGGAGGAGGCTGTGCGGATTGACGGGGGGCTGAGCACCGCTCCGTCTGGCGCCAACCGGATCATGGTGCTTCGCCAGCCGGTTGGGGTCAGCGTGCTGGTCACGCCATGGAACTTCCCCGCGGCTATGGCAACCCGCAAGATAGGGCCAGCCCTGGCCGCAGGCTGCACGGTCGTCCTCAAGCCCGCGAAAGAGACACCGCTGTCCGCCCTGGCGATCGCCGCGGTCCTCGCGGAGGCGGGTGTACCGGACGGTGTAGTCAACGTAGTGCCCACTTCGCACGCGGGCCCACTGGTGTCGGCCGCGCTCGCCGACCCACGCGTGCGCAAGCTGTCGTTCACCGGCTCCACCGAGGTCGGCCGCACCCTGCTGGCCACGGCGGCGCAGACCGTCACGAACTGCTCCATGGAACTCGGGGGCAATGCCCCGTTCCTGGTCTTCGCCGATGCTGACCTGGACGCGGCCCTGGACGGCGCGTTTGTCGCCAAGATGCGCAATGGCGGCGAAGCCTGCACAGCCGCCAACCGCTTCTATGTCCACGAAGCCGTGGCCGGGGAGTTCACCCAGCGGTTCGCGGCCCGGCTCGCCAGCCTGTCGGTCGGCCCGGGCCTGGCCGACGGCACCGACCTGGGCCCCCTAGTCAACGAAGACACCCGCACCAAGGTCGCCACCATGGTCGAGGAGGCCACTACCGCAGGCGCGACCGTCGCCACCGGCGGCCACGCCCCAGACCGCCGCGGCTACTTCTACGAACCCACCGTTCTGGGCACCGTCCCACCCGACGCCGCCATCCTCCGCACCGAGGTCTTCGGCCCGGTCGCGCCCGTGGTGACATTCAGCACCGAGGAGGAGGCGGTCCGCCTGGCCAACGACACCGAGTTCGGGCTGGTGTCCTACGTCTACACCGCCGACCTCCGCCGCGCCCTCCGCGTTGCCGAGGCCCTGGAAGCAGGCATGGTCGGCATCAACCGTGGCATCGTCTCCGACCCAGCCGCCCCGTTCGGCGGCGTCAAGCAGTCAGGCATAGGCCGCGAAGGCGCCCACGACGGCCTCCTCGAATTCACCGAGACCAAGTACATAGCCGTCGACTGGTAACCCACCGCCACCGACTGTTTGAGACTGTTATTCCGGGTTGAAGATGCTTTGCCCATAGGTACTCTGGTTTGCCCATGACTATCCGGACGATAAGGAGGACGACCCTTGAGGCCGAAAGTGCGAGGGTCATTCCACACGACAGCCCTTGCCACCCTCGCCGGCGGGCTGATCGTCAGCGTGGCCATGGCAGGGACAGCCATGGCCGGCACCAGCACGACGGGAAGCAACCAGGGTACGGCGCGGTCCACGGCAGCCGCTTGGCTGCCGGATGTGGTGCAGACAGCTCAGCTGGCGAGCGCGGCACACGAGCCCAAGGGGATGCCAGCGGTCGGCCGCGCGGTGCCAGACGTCCGCGCCGCGGGCAGCGGGTTCTGGTACGCGGACGCCAACCAGCACGCGACCTCCTCCGGCGGCGGCGGCACTTATCTCGTCGAGGACCCGACAGTGGCCGCTAGCGATTTCCACTCCCTCGGCGAAGTTGCCGTGCAGTCGGCCGACGGCAAACAGATCGTCGAGGAGGGCTGGATCGTCGCACGGCAACTCTTCGGAGACATCCTGCCGCACCTGTTCGTCTTCCACTGGGTCAATGGCGTGGCCACGTGTTATGACGGCTGCGGCTTCGTGTCGACGAGCACGGTCACCACCGCGGGCATGACACTCCCTGCTGGCAGCACGCAGCGGTTCATCATCAAGCAGGCTGCGGGCCAGTGGCGGGTCATGGACAACGGCACCGAGGTGGGGTACTTCCCGGACAGCCTGTGGAGGGGCTCGTACAACCAGGCTGGGCTGACCCAGTGGTTCGGCGAAGTTGCCGCTGGCGAGACCCCACCGTGCTCGCAGATGGGCGATGGGCAGTTCGCGAGCGCCCCCAGCGCCGCCTCGATCAAGAACATCACCCTCGTCCACGGCCCCGCGGTCAGCATCTCGCTGTTGGTGACCAACCCGGCCTACTACTCGGTCCAGCAGACGTCGAGCACGTCGATCAGGTTCGGCGGTCCAGGTGGTTGCGCCTAACAGCTACGCCTAGTTGCCTGGCCGGCCTCAACCGCGCGTGTGGTGTCTCAGTGAGGCGGGGTGACCGCCCCCGCCTCACTGCCTTGCCGTTAGTCACCTGTAGCCGCCCGCCGTGCGGACCACTAACCCCCACCACCCACACCATTCGCCCGCTCGCCTAATAACCCCACCACCCGCACCCGTCACACAAGTCCCGCACTCTCCATGATCGTTTGCGCTTAGGGTGTGCCGGAAAATAACCCGTAGTTTCCTGGGATCCGGCATTCTGGTGTGTTATGGGTGCGGTCGAGGTTACGCAGGAGATGCTGGCGGCGAAGTTCGGGTCGGTCCTCCCGCATCTGGATGAGCGGCAGCGGCGGCT
>DASYYE010000207.1:0-21875 GCA_035946955.1 Streptosporangiaceae bacterium
CCTTCGATGATCTATCCGGACTTGGCCTCTGAGCGGTTCTAGGCGCGACGCCGCGCATGTCGAAGCCGGCGGCCCGCGAGGATCTGGGGCGGGTCGGTGACAAGCACGAACTCGGCCTTCGGGTCCAGGAAGCGGCGGATCTCCCGACGTCAGCGCGGAACGCAGCCCCTCATCCCGCGCGCCTTGCCGCTCCGGAGCGCCGTCAGGTCCAGGCGACACGACGGCCGGTGCGGTGCGAGCCGTACCCGGCATCACCTGACCGGCTCGTGGCCGCCACGGCTGAACACCGCGCTGTAGGGGGCCCTGGCATGCGCATGAAGGCCGCCCGGGCAGTACTGCCCGACTATCTGGTGACCCTCGCACCCTGGTTGGGCTACATCGCGCTGACCCAGGTGACGGACTCCTGGCGGCTGGGGTTCCTCATCGGGTCGGCCGTGTCGACTGGCGTCGTGACATGGCGCACCCTGCGCAGGGACAGCCGGTTCATGGACCTTGGCACCCTGTGTTACTGCGCGGCCATGTCAGCGGTATCGCTGGCCTTCCCGTCCTCGCCGCTGCGCCCGTTCAACGTCCCGCTGCGCTGTCCCTGGTAGTGGTCGGCGTGCTCAGCCTGCTCTCCCTGGTGTTCCCCCATTCACCTACCGGATCGACCGCAGCGCGGACGGGCTGCGCCCGGCCTGCTGGCTCCAGCCGACCGCACCTAGCGCTGGGCCACCCAGAGCGCCGGAGTCTTCCACCCGCTAGCGGATGAACTCCAGGTATGAGCCGGCGAAGTCGCTGATGGCGACCCGGCGGTAGTCCATGATCATGTAGCCGCCCCCGTTCGCGTGCCAGTTGTACTCGGCGACTGTGAAGCTGTTGCTGTCGTTCACCTTGACGACCATCGCGACGTGGCCGGTGCCGTAGTTCCAGGGGCCATGCCAGCCGCCGGCGAAGACGGCGATGTCGCCGACGCCGGGGGTGCTGTAGACGGAACGTCCGTATGCCTGCGACACCGAAGCCCACGTGAACACGTTGTTCAGCGTCTGGTAGCCATCCCAGGAGTCCCACAGCCACCAGAAGTCCGTGTTGGCCATGACGAAGTCCTGGCAGGCGCCGCCTTGGGTGAGGCCGCGTACCGCGGTGGAGTTGAAGTAGCCCGAGCCGTCCCTGAACACCTGGACGGGGGACGGGGCGACCCACATGGCGTTGACCGCGAGGTTGGGGACTGACACGGCATCGGTGAGCTGGCCGGCCGGGAGGTCACAACGGGGGACGCCGGGTGACCATCCGTGGCTGTCCTGCACCGGGGTGTTGATATACCAGTCATACACCCAGCCGCTGCCCTCGATGAAGTCCCAGGTATGGCTGGACAGGCCGTCGTATGGGTCGGTGCCACCCCAGTTGATCTGGCAGATCAACTGCACCGCGGCCCCTTCGCCGAGCCATCTGGTGACGTTGTTGACATGCGGCCGCACCTGGACCGCCAGGGTGCCGTCGGTGCCGCTGACGTAGTAGGTGTGGGGGTTGTAACACCCGCCGTTCGGGCCGCCCACGCACGCCAGGGCGGGACCGGCCGTGGCGACCCCCAGACCGATGGTGAGGCACGAGGCGGCCAGTCCGACCGCGGCGAGGCGCCGCAGCGCGTGTTTCATTGAGAGCCTCCGAGTTCTGCCCGTGGCCGCCGGGAATCGCCGGTCAGTACGAGTCAAGGGTCAGGTCCAGGTTGCCTTTGTTCGCGAAGAGGTAGTCGAATGAGGACGTGGCTGGGTCGTAGGTGACGTCAACTCCGCCGTTGAGGTACCCGGCGTGGTTTGTGTAGATGTTGCACGAGCCACCCAGGGCTATTTCGGTCTCCGGGCCGGTGCCGAGGAACCACTGCCCGTAGACCACGTTGTTGGTGCCGCAGTAGGTGAAGAACGCCGAACCCGGGTTGAGGCTGAAGGTGGTCGAGCCCATGTCGGTCGTGGTCGCGTGGTTGGTCTCCACATACTTGGTGCCCAGGTTCGGGTTGCCGGGCGTGAACTTGGCGATGTTGATGTTGTGCGCGCTGTTGGTGCCAGCCCAGATGAGCCACAGGTGCGGGGTCCCTGACGCGTTGAGGTCCACCAGGGTCGGCCCGTTGTAGCTGGTGTTGCCGGCGATGGTGGTGGCAGGGCCCGCGGTGAGGGTACCCGGGCCGCCGATGAAACCCTCGTTGACGCAGCCGTTGTTGTCGACCTCTGTGACGTGCATGACGTCCCTGGTGTCGACCGTGGTCAGGTACAGCGTGCCGTTCGCCGCGACGGTCAGGTAGGGGGTGTCGACCGACGACCCGAAGCCGGTGCTCTCGCAGGAGACCCCGGTGTTGTCAAGGGCGACATGCACAGTCCTGTTGAGGTCCGTCCAGGCGATCAGGGAGAAGTCGAGGCCAGCGTCAAAAGCGATCGCCGCTCCGGTGCCCTGGTAAGTGGTGCTGTTGTTGTCGGTCCACTTAGTGCCGTTGATGATGGCGCCGTTCGTGTTGACCAGGGCCCCGTTGACCTTGCCGCTGGTGTCGGTGCCGGCCCACGTTATTTCGAAGTTGCCGCCGGGGACAAGGGTGATTCCCGGGCGGTCGTATGTGGTATTGACAGGGCTTACCGTCGCGGCCGACGCCGACGTGGCCAGTCCCAGTACAAGCCCAAGGGCGGCGACCGGGACGGCGAGCCGCCGCAGTGTCCTGGCGCTCATGGTGTTGATGGCCATCGTGCTCCTGTTCGCAGGTTTCCTGTTGGTACGGCTCGGCGTTGCGCAGGTCAGGGGCCGCCACAGGCCGGCACCTGAGGCGTGTTGCTGCCGGTGTATATCCAGGCGTCGGAGGCGATGCCGTCGTAGTTGTTCGTCTGGAAGCCGATGATCGAGTCCCAGACGTTGGTCGGGCCGTATGGACCGGTGATCCACTGGCCGGTGTAGTAGCAGCGAATGGTGACGACCTGGTTGTAGGACAGGTGCCCGACAATGGGCAGGTTCGTCGAGGGAGTCTGGCCGACCTTGATGCCACGGACGTTCAGGCCGGCATGGGCGATGACGATGCCCTGGTTGGAGTTGAGCTGCGGCGACCGGTTGTGGATGGTAGCCGCCGATGCCGGGGTGAGGGGGACCACGGCCACGAAGCCGGCCAGCAGCAGGCCTGGCAGCCATCGGGTCAGTGCGCGCATGGCGTCTCCTGTCGGGAGGTGGTGTGCGGTGGGTTAGCAGCCGGTTCGGATGAAGGAGATAGCGTCGGCAGCGGTGTAGGTGCCGGTGGGCCCGGTGTCGTTGAGGGCAACCGTGACCTGCCCGTTGCTGCCAGTGGTGATCTTCGGGTTGCCCTGGAACTGGGTCCAGCCCGTGCTGTTGGCCTGGTTGATCGAGGTGGCGGTGCTGCCGGCCTGGGTGCTGATCGTGTAGGCCGCGCTGGGGTTGTCGGCGTAGTTGTTGGGGATGTAAGCGCTGGCGGTGTAGCAGGCGTTCGCGGTCCCGTAGAACAGCCACGTGGCGGTGGACACCGGTGTGGCGCCGTTGGTGTGGGTCCACAGTTCGTGGTTGGCGTAGCCGTGGCCCGCCTGCAGGTACCAGTCGCTGGTGGTGGTGAAGCCGGGCGGCCCGGAGCCGGGGCCGATGACCGAGGACGTGTAGGCGCTGCCGAACGCATTGGTGCCGCCGTTTTCGGCCATGCAGTGCGGGTTGAGGACGTAGGCGATCGCATCCGCGGCGACGTAGTCGTTCTTGGGCCCGGTGTTGAACAGCTCGGCCGGCAGGGTGCCGTCGCCGTAGGCCTGGAAGGTGCCGATCCAGGCGAACTGGTTGGTGTAGGCGTTCTCGTCGACCTGGGGATAGAAGACCCCGTAGTTGGTGTCGTTGGTGAAGTAGAGCGCACCTGGGTTGTCGGAGTAGTTGTCAGGAACGTAGAGCGAGATGTCATAGCAGCCGTAGGGGACCAGGTGGCTGGGGGTCCAGCTCGCGCTGTGGTCGGATGAAGAAGAGCCGGTGGTGCCGGCGTAGTGCTCGCTGCCGAAGAAACCGTGCCCGGACTGGACCAGCCAGGTGCCGACATAGGACGAGGGCATGAAGACCGACGAGACGTCGCCCTCCCCCGAGCAGCTCGCCTGCTTCCAGAACCGCATGGCGTCCGCGGCGACGTACAGGCCGGTGACCCCTCGGTCATCGAGTCTCACGCTGAGCCCCGTGCCGCTGCCGTTGGTCTTGAACACGCCCAGCTCGGACCAGTCATTGGTTTGCACGTTCTCGTTGACCGCGGCGTAGGAGGTCCCCGTGGCGTCGCTGACCGTGTAGACCGCGACCGGGTTGTCGGAGTAGTTGTCCGGCACGAACGCGTCCACCCGGTAGCAGATGCTCGCGGCCAGCCCTGACGGAGTCCAGGTCGCGGCCGACACCGCGGTGGGCCCGTTGGTGTGGGTCCACACCTCGGTGCCGGCCTCCCCGTGCCCGCCGTCGGTGTACCAGACATTGGCGGTGGAGAACTGGCTGGACGGTGACCCAGGCCCGATCACGGTCACCTGCGTGGGGTAGCCCGCCTGGACCACGCCCGGGCCGGGCTCGGGCGGCGAGGCCGCACCCGAGGGACCGTCGTGGACGTGGATGAAGTACTTCGGCCACGGGACGCTGAAGCCCGGCTGGCCGAAGCTGTTGTCGGTGTAACCGGTGCCGAAGTCCATGTGGACTACGGAGTACTCGCCGTTCTCCCGCATGTTGTAGCCCTCGACCGTGATCGACCCGTCCGCATACACGTCGGTGACGTAGGCGACGTGCCCGAACTCACCCAGGCCGTTCACCGGGTCCGGAGGGTTGCCGTCCTGGGGGTCGGTCGTGGCGTTCGGCCAGTAGGCGATCGCCCCGGGCGACGGGACCGTGTCGACCGCATAGCCGAGGGCCTTCCATTTCGACGCCCAGATGTCGGCGTTGCCCCAGGTGAACTGGTTGACCGGGCTGATGGACGCGTTGGATGGGGTCCAGCCGGGAGCGGGCACGATCGGGGGGTGCTGGGCGGCGGACCCAGCTATGTTCTCGTAGACCTTCCACGCGGCGAACGAGTCACACTGCCCGTAGTACTCGTTCCAGGCGTCGGTGCCTTCGTTCTGGTGGCCGAACTGGCCGATGGTCTCGTAGGGGTAGTCGTCGCCGGCGTGCGCGGCGTGCCCGACCACCCAGTTGTTCACCGTGGTGACGCCGTTGATGTAGGTGACCCAGCCATGCTGGAAGTCCTGGGCCCGGCCGCCGTTGTAGGCGTGCTCGTCGTCCACGGGGAAGCCGAGGCTCGAGTTGGCCTCGCCGAGGCTCTTGTATTTCTGGAAGATGCACCCGTACACGGCGTGCGCCGCGCCGTCCCAGTAGATCGCCGACCCGGTGGAGGAGCCGCACGAGGTCCCGGCGAAGTAGCTGGCCCGGCCGCTGGCCATGGGCCGCTCGTTGGACGTGGGGTAGCCGAGCGTCCCCGGGGGCCCGCCGTATGCCTGAAGGTAGGCCTGGTAGATGCAGCCCTGCACCTCACTGGCGGGGGTGGAGGAGCTCCACAGGATGGCGCTGCCCGAGCCCTGGTCCGGGCCGGACCCGCAGCTGGTGCCCGCGAACAGGTTCTCCTGGCCACTGCCGGGGGCGCTGCGCTGGTCGGAGGTTGGGAAGCCAAGGCCCGAGCCGGGCCCGCCGAGTCCGGAGTAGTCGCCGTAGATCGCGCCGTGGACTTCGTGCGTGCCTGTCGCCGCCGACCAGTAGATGCCGCCACCGGTGAACAGTTGCCGCTCGCCACCGGCCACCGTGGAGTAGTTGCCTGTGGGGTCACCGAGCGGGCCGAGCTGGTCGTTCATCGCGTCCCACTCGTCCACGAACGCTCCGCCCGCGGCCACGTCGAAGACCAGCCGGCCCACCCCGGGTGCGTTGGGGTCCGGCGTGGGGCACGGCAGCGCTGCGGGCCCAGGGGCCGGGCTGGGCACATTCGTGACCGTCACGGCGAACGGGTCGACCTCGTCGAAGATCCGCTCCTGCTGGAAAAAACTCTGCTCCAGGTTCCCCGCGGCACCGTTGGCGCTCGCGCTGATCGGGCACACAGAGATCTGTGTGCCGTCCGGCGCTCCCGTGGCGGTGGTCGGTGAGCCCTGGTATGTGGCCGCGAACGGGAACTCGTCGCACTGCATGTTGGGGCCGTATCGGGTGGCGTAGTCGTCTCCCCAGACCGACCGGCACAGCGGCCGCGCCACCCGGGAGCGCCCCAGGTCCGCCAAGACGCTGTCGGACATCCTGGTCAAGACCGTGGGGATACGCTTGCCGCCGGTGAGCGGGTAGGTGCTGTTGGGGAAGTTCAGCGCCACGTAGTAATGCTGGGCGGCCTGCGCGTAGCTCGTGCCGTTGTAGCTGCCGTTGTACTGGAACTGGAGCGCGTCGACGGGCTGGGTGTCACCTGAGTCCACCGGCTGGAACGTGGCACCGAGCTGGACGGTCATGATCGATGAGCCGGGACCGTCGAACCGCAGCATCCCCGTGGGGCCGCTGTAGGGGGTGCCGGGCAGGCATGCCGGGCAGCCACCCACGATCGTGAAGTTGAACGTGCCGTCGGCGAACGCGACGTTACGGGTGCCGCCGGTCGTGATGCCCACACCGTTGGGCGAGGTGTAGGTGAAGCTCACGCTCTGCCCGTTCCAGCCGAGCACCGGATGGCTGACCGGGGCCGAGGTGGTCTGGCACGACCCGGCGGGGTCACCGGTGCATGCGAACCCGATGGTCTGCTCGTTGCCGGGCGGCAAGGTGCCGGAGTCCAGCTGGACCTGGTCGACATAGGCGGTCAGCGTCGCCGACCGCTGGTCGGTCTGCGTGCCCGACGTGGGGTCGTACGATCCCTGGCCGATGATGGTCAGCCGCAGCTGGAACGTGGCCGCGAGCGTGCCATCAGACAGGTAGTACCGGCCTCCCAGCGAGGTGACCTGGCAGTAGGCGAAGTGGTTCGGACGCCAGCCGTACCGGCCTGTCGAGCCCGCATTCTGCCGGCACTGGTCTGGTGTCGGAATGGCCGCGGCCCTGGGCAGGGTGAATGTGTGAGGCGTGTGGTGCGCAGCCTGTCGCAAGGGATGGTAGGTGATCCGGTCCCTCAGCGGGGCCGGGCGCCGAGTCCGTGCAACGAGGGTCACGGCATGCGCCTTCAGGTGCGTTGCCCTGCGCCCGCGCCCCCGGGCGGGCACAGATGAAGGCGCGCGTGCGGCCGTACGCGCCAGCTGCCCACCTGGCCGGGCTGCCATGGCGCGGTCGCGGGCCCCGACGCGATGGGCTGGTGGACTCGCCACCGGGGAAGCCCGGTGACCGGTTGCTGCCGCTACTGGCGAGGTCATGACGGCCCCGGTCATCACGGCTCCGGTCACCGCCAGTACGGCGAGGCCGCGGGTCCAGCCACGCCGCCAGCGCGCGGCCATCAGGTCACGCGACCTGGCGAGGGCTTACGGCATGGCCGCCGTGGCGTGGCCCAGACACGGCAGCCGAGTGCTTCGGCCACTTGCTTCTCACCCGGCCTTTCGGGGACGACGCCTGAGGCCCGAAGGCATGGCTGGCCAGCCGGAAGACTGGCCGACCTAGCCATCCCGCCATTGGCGCTGGGCGGCGCGGTTTCTTGCTGTTCGTCAAGAGAGCTATCAGCCGTGCGGCGCGGCGGGTAGTGGCCACCTGTCCAGACCATGTCCATCGCGTCTGACCAGCGCGTCTACCTAACATTTGTGGACACTGACGGACAGGTCCCTCACATCTGGGAGCCCTGGAAGCACCATGTGGGGGTGCCGTGGCGACCGGCCATGCGCCATACTCGCGTCATGGGCAGACGGCAGGGGGACCTGCCCGCCGGTGGGCAGCAGGCGGACGACCCTGTGGCGGATTTCGCCGCCCGTCTGCGGGATTTGCGCGACCAGGCGGGTTCCCCGTCCTTCCGTCAGCTCGCGAAGGTCACCCACTACTCCTCGTCCGCGCTCGCCGAGGCGACGAGAGGCAAGCGGCTGCCCAGCGAGGCCGTGCTGCGCGCCTTTGTCACTGGCTGCGGCGCCCAGCCCGATGAGTGGCTTACCCGGCTCCGCCAGGCAGCGGCCGCGAGTGCGGCCGCTGCGACTCCGGCGCCCGCGTCTGGTCCGGTCTGGAGGACCTTACTGGGTGACCGCCGTCGCCCTGCCCTGGTCGCGGCCAGCGCCTGCCTACTATTCCTGGCCGGCGGCATGCTGGGCGGGATGGTCGGGCACGGCCAAGACCCGGGCGTGGCCACCAGGCCCCGGCACGCGGCGTCCGTCAAGGCCAGGGTGAGCCGGCCCGTCGACGGTGTGGACCCGATCGTCGGCGGCTGCGTGCCTGACGCCCGGCTGGTGGACAAATCACCGGTCATGCTGGATGGCCAGCAGATCGGTGCGCTGGAAATGCTCTACTCGGCCCACTGCGGTGCTGGCTGGGCCAGGATCTACCTCTACCCGGGGCAACAGGACATGCTGGGCCAGGTGACGGTCAAGGCATCCGACGGCAGGCTGGCCTCGTTCGCCAATCCGCTGGTCAAACAGGTCTCCGTGTACACCGACGTCATCACCCCGGGCCGTGGCGGGTGCCTCGGCGCGGACGCTGTTTTCCACGCGCCGCATGGAACCGCCCACGCGACGATCTCCTGTCAGAACCCTCGCCTCGCGGCAGCACATTCGTGACGAGCGCCTCCTCGATCCACTGACAGTAGGCGATTCGCCGCGCTCGCTGGCTGCGGCGCGGTCCGCTCATTTCAGGATGGCCAGCAAACCCATCCGTGCCCAGCGCCGCTGCGTCCTGTAGCGGCCACTCCCCACGTACCGTTGGGCGGATGGGAGCAGCCGGGCAAGTGCCGCCAGGACCGCGTGATCGGCCCAGTCAGGCTTCGACCGGGCCACCTGACGGCGCAGCACCATCACCACCGGCTGTCGCGGAGCGCGTTGGACAGCAGGGGCGAGAGCACGACGGTTCTGGGCAGGCGAGTGCCGTCGAAGTAGCTGGGCTTGTGTTCGCGGAGAAGATCTTCGCCGTCGGTCTCCCAGGAGAAACCGCGCTTGCGGCGCAGCAGCCTGGAGAACAGCAGGCTGGCTTTGTCTGGATCGCGCGCGGCGAGGCGCCGCAAGGGATCAGGTGAGTTATCCGGATCGTCGAGGAAACCGGAAAGGGTCTCGCGGTAGCGGCGGCGGGAGATCAGCGCGGGGTTGCTGAACAGTTCTTCGAGGAGGTGGTAGTCGGGATAGAAGCTCAGCCCTTCCTCTCTTACGAAATGAATCGCGACGGTGTCGGCGGCGAAGAACTCATCGGGGGAGGTCCAGCGTCACAGGCTTGGGAGGGTGGTCGGGGGCAGCCTGATTCGCCAGGCAACGGTGGAACTCCTCGACCTTCGGGGGCACCTCAGCGGCGGGGACGACGACCAGGTCGCAGCCGAAAAGCCGGGTGAAGACCTGGTGCTGATGGGTGAGAGCGCTGCGGGCGTCAGCCAGTTTGGCCGGGTTGCGGAACACAGCCTCGGGACTGCGCATCGCCTGCTCGGCCGCGGCTACCAGCATGTCCTGGCGGGCCGAGACTGGGAATGTCGCCAGATTGCCGGAGACCAGCCAGTCATCGCCGATCCTCACCAGGCGGCAGATGACGATCATCTGCTTCTTGAGCGTCCTGAACGCCTGGCAGCCCATGTTTGACCTGGTCCGGTAGGTGAGCTCGTCCAGTAGGTTGACCAGCATCACGGTATCGCCGTCCTTGCCCGCCACCTCGAAGACACCCTCTACGACATCCCGCCAGCCCAGAAGGAGATCCTGCTCGGCGGCGCTTAGCTCGGGATGCGCTGTGACGAACTCTTCGACGACCGTGGTTCCCGATGGCAGCCGGTGCTGGAGCATGAAGTAGTCAAGCGTCATCGAGAGCAGTGGCTCGTCGGCCACGAAGCCGCCGGGGAAGTTCCGCTCGATGAGCGCTGACAGCTCATGATCGAATCTGGGTGACAGAGCGAACTCCACCAGCCTCGGCTTGAGACTCCCCGCCTGTTTCACCAGATCCACCACTGGCCTCCTGACCGGTCGGTTGCACCCCAGGCGACGAACCTACCGGCACACGGCTATCCGGCAGTCCCTGTGCCAGCGGCGCAGCCCTTTGCCGTGCGGTCTTCGAAGGTCAGGCATCCGGGCTGGCTGACATAGATCGCGGACCCGGCCCCGTAGACGCCGAACTCGTAGCGCCCCTGCGGACCGCGGGCAAGGTGATCTCCAAAGAAGACGGGGCTGTGCTAAACCAGCTTTTTGTGTAGATGGCAGACTTTGGGCACAGGCTGCTGTCATGGTCTGTGCCGTCATAGTCGGCTACTGGTTACGCAGGTAGCCGATGCCTGCTGCGACGATCCAAACGAAAGTGGTCAGCGCCTCGTCCGCGTCATTCTCCAGCTGCGGCAGGTTCTCCCGCGCCACATCGCGCAAGGTCACCCCGGTCGGCAGGCGTCGGCCTGGATTGACGATCCACTGATAGATGCGGCCGCCGAGCCAGCGGAAGTCGTCAAAGCCGATCTCATCTAGGGAATGGGCTGGGGCATCCAGCGCAATCCCAATTGGGGTGCGCCAGCGCCACAGAAGCTGATCCAGGCGCCAGCTCATGTGAGAGCTGATGCGCAGCATGTCTCCGTCGTGGAGGCGGCCCTCGGCATGCCAGTCCTCGACATGAGTATTGCGCCACGCCGAGTTCACCAGCCCGAGTGCAGTCAGCCGCAGAATCGGCCGTAACGAGCGTGGGGCGACGCCGACCTGATCACGCAGGATCTGCACCACGAGTTCATCCTCGCGCTGCGGGCGGCGGGATAAGAACAGGCTGCTGCTGGTCGCGAAGGACCAGGCGGCACGGGCCCGGATGGAACTGCACCGGGGCTTCAGCGATACAAAGTCGCGGAGGCGGAGACGCGTCCCAGGCGGACTGTCGCCGGGCTCCTAGACGCCGCCGAGCTTCGCATGCGGCGGGAACAGCGGAAGGCCGCCGCAGCCGCCGAACAGGAGGCAGTGCGGAAGCGGCAACGCGAGGCAGCCCGGCAACAGCGCCTAGAAGCACATTGAAATCGCGGAATCGGCGTACCGGGGCAAGTCCCGCTGGTCCCGGTAGGTCACTTCACCGACCCGGCGGTCATGCCGGCGACCAGGAAACGCTGGAGCAACAGGAAGCCGACGACGATGGGGACACTCACCGTGAGCGACGCCGCCATGATCTGGTTCCAGTAGACCTGGTTCTGGGTGGCGTAGCCCTGAAGCCCCACCGCGAGGGTCCGGGTCGAGTCGTTGGTGAGCACCGACGCGAAGAGCATCTCGCTCCACGAGGTCATGAAGGCGTAGATCAGGACGGCGACGATGCCGGGCACGGCCACCGGGATGACGACCCGGATGAAGGCCCCCATGTGCCCGCTGCCGTCGACCTTCGCCGCGTCATCGAGGTCACGCGGGATCGTGTCCAGGTACGCCGCCAGCATCCAGATCGCGAACGGCAGGGTGAACGTCATGTAGGTGATGATCAGGCCGGTGCGGCTCCCGTACAGGTTGATGCCGCTCACCTGGCCGATGTTCACGAAGATGACGAAGAGCGGCAGCAGGAAGAGGATCCCGGGGAACATCTGGGTCGACAGGACCACGATCGAGAAGGCCTGCCGGCCGCGGAAGCGGTAGCGACTGACGGCGTAGGCGGCCAGCAGCGCGATGATCACGGAGGCCACCGATGCCGTCGTCGACACGATGATGCTGTTCAGCAGGTATCGCCCGAGCGGGATCGTCGACCACATGGCGACGAAGGGCGACAGGGTGAGGTGGCTCGGGAACCACCGGAAGAGGCCCTCGACGTCGCTGAGCGGCTTGAGTGCCGACGTCAGCATCACATAGACGGGCGCGAGGGCAAACAGCCCGAGCAGCGTCAGGCCGATCACCCGGGCCCAGCGGAACCAGGCTGGCTCACGCATGGCGCTCTCCTCTCCGCACGACCGACAGGTACACCCCAGTGACCAGCAGCAGGAATAGCAGCAGGACCACCGACATCGCCGACCCGGTCCCGAAGTCCCAGCTGACGAACGAGTTCTCGTAGATGTGGATGGAGATGATGTCCGCCTGGGTGGGCGGGGCGGAGCCGAAGAGAGTGAACGGTGTGGTGAAGTCGTTGAACGTCCAGAGGAAGAGCACCAGCAGCAGGACCCGGTTGACGGGCCGCAGCAGGGGCAGCATGACGTGCCTGACCTGCCCGAGGATTCCCGCGCCGTCGAGCGCCGCCGCCTCGTAGAGGTCGGTCGGGATGCTCTGCATGCCCGCCGTCAGGATCAAGAAGGCGAACGGCCAGCTGCGCCACACCGCGACCGTCACCAGGGAGTACAGGCTGTTCTGCCCGATCAGCCAGAAGGGCGGGCTGTGGGTGAGGTGCAGGGCGAGCAGAGTCCGGTTCACGGCGCCGGTGTCCCGCTGCAGCATGAAGTTCCACGTGATGACCGAGGCGAACACCGGCAGCGCGAACGGGATGAGAAACGCCGTTCGCACGAGTCCGCGGCCGCGGAAGGAGCGCTGGGTGAGGACCGCGGCCACCAGCCCGAAGGTCCACGAGAAGGCCAGGACGACCAGCGTGTAGATCAGCGTCACGGTGAACGAGTGCAGCAGCGCCTGGCCTGTGGCGCCGTTCAGGTTCAGCGCCATCGCGTAGTTGCCGGTGCCGGCGAACGGCGCGGCGCGCCAGTTGCTCAGGTAGAACTCGGTGAGCTGGAGGAAGCTGATCCCCACGCCCGCCAGCATCGGAACGATGTGGATCAGCAGCTCGAGGACGATCGCGGGTAGCAGCAGCAGGTACGGCAGCAGCTCGCGCCGTCGCCGCCTCAGCGCCGCCGCCGCCGCTGAGGCGGCGGCGACGGCGCTGAGGCAGTGACGGCTTGTTCGGCTCGGATGGTGTCAACCACCTAGGGTCAGCCTCCAAGCTGCTGCTGGGCCAGGTTGAGCGCCTGCGCGACCATGGCGCTGGTCACAGTCTTGCCAGTGGCCGCGTCGGCGTACAGATGGATGATCGCGGTCCCGACGGTGGTCTCGAAGTTGCTCTCCTGCGGCACCTCGGGCATCGGTGCCGCGCTGCGGCTCAGGATGGACCGGAACGTGGTCACGGCCGGCGTGTTGAAGGCCGGGTCGGTGTAGGCGGCGGAGACCGCGGGCAGCGAACCGTAGGTCTGGTTGAGGGTCTCCTGCTCCGGCGTGCTGGTCATGAACTTGACGAACTTCAGCGCGGCGGACATGTTCTTGGTGTCTTTGAAGACCGCGAGGTTGATCCCGGCCACCATGCTGGTGATGCTCCTGCCGCCCGCCGGCAGTGGCGATGGCAGCGGGAGCGGGGCGACGCCGATGTCGGCCGAGTTCATGCCGAGCTTGGCGAGGGACCCCGCGGCGGCCTGCCAGATGACCATCGCTACCTTCCCGGTGGCGAAGTCGGTGAGCGCCTCCGTGCCCTTCGAGTACTGAGCGTCAGCCGGGTTGGTGATCTTGTCAGTCTGCATGAAGTCGATCATCTGCTTGACGGCGACGACGTTCTGCGGGGTGTCGAACGTGGGCTGGCCGGCCGAGCTGAAGAACGCCCCGCCCTGCTGCTGGCTCAGTTCGAACGCCAGGTGAATGTTCTCGCTGACGCTGCCGCCCTCGATAGAGAGGCCCCAGTGGCCACTCTTGGTGAGCTTCTTGCCGTCGGCGATGAGCTGAGCCCAGGTGCTCGGCGGGCCGCTGATGCCGGCGGCGGCGAACTGCGCCTTGTTGTAGTAGAGGCCGTAGGCCAAGCTGTACAGCGGCACGGCCGTGGGCGGCTTGCCGGGCTGCCCGGTCGCCGAGAGACTGCCGGCCAGGAACCGGCTCGAGCCGCCGACCTGGCTCATGACGGTGGGCGTGAACTGCACGAAGGCCCCCGTCGCCTGCAGCGACGGGGACCAGGTATTACCGATGTTGAGCACGTCAGGGCCCTTCCCCGACACCGTGGCTGCGGTGATCTGGGTGAGCAGGGTCGTCCAGGGGATCACCTGGAAGTTGACCTTGATGCCGGTCTCCCGGGTGAACTTGGCGATCTGCGGGCCGAGCACCTGCCGGTCGTCCTGCAGGCTGGTGCCCTGGTTGCTCGCCCAGTAGGTCAGCGTGGGGTGGGCGGCCGAGCCGCCGCTGGAGCTGCTGCCGCAGGCCGCGAGCGGTGTCGCCGCGAGCGTGGCGACGAATGCCAAGGTCGCGAGCTTCGTCGGTCTCATGAGTGTCCTTCCAGGCAAGATCTTTCACATCTTCCTATAAGACGTAAATTATGCTCTGCCCCGGCAGGACGACTGTCAACGTCGCGACTGCCTCCGTTTCTGTTTCGTTACACGGCTGGCTGCGGTCACCGCACTCGATGCTGGTCACGGCCACCAGCCATGACTTTTTCCAGGCCCTAAAGTAGGGTGCGCCCAAGCCGCGTCGTGCGGTCCCTCCGTAAGGCAGGCAGGTCGATGCCCCGGGCCATAGCGACCACGGTGCGGGATCTCCGCAAGAGCAACCGGTCCCGCGCGCTGTGGCAGGTCTTCCTCAACGGTCCGCTCACGCGGCAGGAGGTCGGGAATCTGTCTGGCCTGAGCGCGGCAACGGTAAGCAACCTTGTCGCCGCCCTGGAGGCGGAGGGCGTCGTCGTCGAGGTGGGCCTTGAGGACTCCAACGGGGGCCGGCCGCGCGGGCTGCTTCAGGTCAACCCCGGGTATGGCTACGTCATCGGCGTCGATGTCGGGGAGACCGCGTTCCTGGTCGAGCTGTTCGACTTCCGCCTGCAGATGCGGGCGCGGCACACGTCGGTAACTGACATGGCCGTGCTGGATCCCGAGGATGCGGTCAGCCACATCACCGAGGGCATTGATTCGGTGATTGCCGAGTCGGGCGTGGACCGGCGAGCCATCCTGGGCGTCGGAGTCGCCGTGCCCGGTCTGGTCGAGCATCGCGAGGACGCCGTCGTGCAGGGCCAGAGCGTCGGCTGGCATGCCGTCCCGCTCGAGGCGATGCTGCGCACCAGCACCGGCCTGCCCATCCTCGTGGACAACGGCGCGAAGACCCTGGGCCAGGCGGAGAAGTGGTTCGGTGCCGCTCGCGGCACCGACAACGCGGTCATCGTGCTCCTTGGGATCGGCGTAGGGACGTGCATCATCAGCAACGGCGAGGTCTACCGGGGGGCGACGAGCAGTGCCGGGGAGTGGGGCCACACCACGGTGGTGGTGGGCGGCCGGACCTGCCGCTGCGGGGCGGAGGGCTGCCTCGAGGCGTACGTCGGCGCGGGAGCGATCGCGGCCAGGTACGAGCGGCTCAAGGGGAGGCGCGTCATGACCAGTCCCGGCGAGCTTGAGGCGCGGATCGCCGCGATCATCGACACCAGAGACCGCGACCGGGCCGCCTCGCAGGTGCTCGACGAGACCGTGACCTATCTCGGCGCCGGGATTGCGGACCTGGTCAACCTGTTCAACCCCGAGCGCGTCGCCGTGGGCGGCTGGCTCGGCCAGGCGCTCAGCGACGCGTTGCTGCCCAGCGTCCGCGAGGCCGCTCAGCGCCGGGCGCTGCGCCTGCCGTTCAGCCGGGTCGAGATCGTCAAGGCCGACCTCGGCCAAGACGCGGTCGCGCTCGGCGGCGCGACGCTGCCGATCGCCCGGCTGCTCACCGCCGGGGCGGTGGTTACCGAGCACGCCGGGCGCGGCCGGAGCCGGTCCCTCGCGTCACCCGGCTGACCGCGGACCCGGCCGGGGCCAGGACGCTCCGGCGGGCACCAGGCGGCCCGAGCTTGACAAGCTTGACTCAACTCTTAGCCTAAGTACTGAACTAAGTCGGCATGGCCAGCCAGAGCCAGCGGCTCGCCGTCCCAGAGCGTCTGCAGGCAGAGCCTGCTGAAGATACGCAGCGAAGGAGCAGTGGTTATTGTCCATGCGCTTCCCATCGGGCTTTCACTTCGGCGCAGCGACCGCTGCCTACCAGATCGAGGGCGCAGTCGACGAAGACGGCCGCGGGCCCTCGATCTGGGACACCTTCTCACGGGTTCCCGGGGCGGTGACCCACGGTGACACGGGCGCCATCGCCTGCGATCACTATCACCGGGTCGACACCGACCTGGACCTCCTGGCGGAGATGGGCCTGACCGCTTACCGGTTCTCGATCGCGTGGCCGCGCATCGTTCCCGATGGCACCGGGTCGGTCAACCAGAAGGGGCTTGACTTCTACCGGCGCCTGGTTGACGGACTGCATGCCCGGGGCATCGAGCCGGTGGCGACGCTCTATCACTGGGACCTTCCGCAGCCACTGCAAGATGGCGGGGGCTGGGTGAACCGCGACACCGTCCATTACTTCTGCGACTACGCCAGGGTCGTGCTGGACGCTCTCGGTGACGCCGTTCCGCTGTGGGTAACCGTCAACGAGCCTTTCTGCTCGGCCATGGTGGGTCATCTCGAGGGTCGGCACGCGCCGGGAATCACGGATCTCACCTCGGCGCTGACCTCCGCGCACCACCTGCTGCTCGCCCACGGCCGGGCGGTTGACGTCGTCCGGCAGAGCGCGCCCCGGGCCCGCGTCGGCATCTCGCACCTTTTCTCCGACATCAGCCCGGCGTCGGGCTCTGAGGCCGATCGGGCCGCCGCCCGGCGGCTTGACGGCTACGAGAACCGGTGGTTCCTCGACCCGGTCGTGCTCGGCTATTACCCCCAGGACATGCTCGCCTGGTACGAGCGGCAGGTTCCGATCGACTTCGTCCATGACGGCGACATGGAGGTGCTGGCGGCGCCCACCGACTTTCTGGGCGTCAACTACTACGAGACAAAGACCGTGGCTGACGATCCCGCCGAGCCCTACCACGATGCCCGCGTCCTGCCCAGGACGGGCAGGCTCACCGCCGGCGGCCTGGATGTCAGGCCTGCCGGCCTCGGCCGGGTTCTGCGCCGGATCCGCGGTTACACGCCCCTGCCGTTGTACATCACCGAGAACGGCGCCGCCTTCCACGATTACGTCGATCCCGAAGGCGGCGTAGATGATCTCGAGCGCGTGTCCTACCTGAACGACCACTTCGCTGAGACGCTCGGGGCGATTCAGGCTGGCGTCGACGTGCGCGGCTATTTCGTCTGGTCATTGCTTGACAACCTGGAGTGGGCCGATGGATACAGCCGCAGGTTCGGCCTCGTCTTCGTTGATTTCGGCACCCAGACCCGCATTCCGAAGGCGAGTGCCCGCTGGTATCAGCGGCTCATCGCCGCGGGCGGGTTCCCGGTGGCGGCCGAGGACTGAGCGCACCGGCGACTGTGTCCGGTGGCGCAGTGGCGCCCTTTTCATAGCGTGGGTGCCTCCCCGGCCCATTGTCCTGGCCTGAGTGACTGGCCCGAAGCATGCGGATGACATTCTGGTCGGCTCGGCGGCCTGATCCATGAATACGCCCAGGTCGCATGAGGTGACACAATGTTCGGCACCCACGGGCAGGTTGCGCTTTTCGCAAGCAGCCCACTGCCAAACTTGGTTGTTCTCTACCATGGGTTTGGTAGAATACGAGTATGGGAGACGGTGGGGCTGGCCCCCGGATGACGCTGCCCACACAACTGGTGCTGCGGGCGTTGCTGGAAGACCCGGCGCGGGAGATGTACGGGCTTGAGGTCTGCGCCACAACTGGGCTGCCCAGCGGTACGATCCACCCGATCTTGGCGCGCCTGGAGAGCGCTGGGTGGCTGGAGTCGCGGTGGGAGCAGGTCGACCCGCGGGCTGCGGGCAGGCCCCGACGCCGCTTCTACCGGCTCAGCCAGGATGGCGCCGAACTCGCCCGCCACGCCCTCGCCCGCGCCACGGCGGCCCGCACTGCCCTGCGCACGCTGCGGTCCGCAACCGCCGGGGGTGGCCCGCAGTGACCCCACAGGATTGTTCCTGCGGTCGGCACAGCCACAACGTTGCAGGTCAGAGACGATCACAAGGTTTGGAACCCTACAGGCAGGCAGCGGACGCCATATTTGTGCTTCGTTTATAAGCTAGCTTTGTTACAAGTTTTGAATTTAGGAGTGGCGATGCTGCATCGACGACGCAGCACGGTGCGGGATCTCCGGCGAGAGAACAGGGCGGCCGTTCTCTGGTCGCTGTATTTCAACCGCCCGGGTAGCCGCCAGGATCTCAGTGCCGCGACCGGGCTCAGCCCTGCGTCGGTCACCAACGTCGTCCGCGAGCTACTCGCTGACGGCATCGTCGCCGAGGTCGGGTCGGAGGACTCCAATGGCGGGCGGCCGCGCATACTGCTCGACATCAACCCGGATTATGGCTACGTGATCGGCGTCGATATCGGCGAGACCCGGGTACGGGTGGAGCTGTTCAACCTGGTCATGACGGAACGCGCGAAGGCGGAGTACCCGCTCAACCCGGCCGAACACGACGTGGACGTGGTCGTACGGGACGTCGCGGCAGGGCTGAGCGCAGTACTCACCGACGGCGGAATCGAACCTGCGGCGGTCATCGGTGTCGGAATCGGGGTACCGGGGATCGTCGAGCATGGCCCCGACGTCCTGGTGCATACCCAAACATACCGGTGGGACGCGGTGCCGCTGGAACGGCTGCTGCGAGCGCACACCGATCTGCCTCTGCGGTTCGAGAACGGTGCCAAGACGATGGGCCAGGCCGAGTTGTGGTTCGGCGCGGGTCGCTGCGCCAGGAACGTCGCGGTGCTCCTGATCGGATCCGGGGTCGGCGCGTCGCTGATCTCCGGCGGCAATACCTACCAGGGGGCCACCTCCAGCGCAGCGGAGTGGGGGCACACCACGATTGTGGTGGGCGGCAGGCGCTGCCGGTGCGGATCGGCCGGCTGCCTGGAGGCATATGTCGGCGCCGAGGCGATCCTGGACCGGTGCGGCAGCCCGGCGGCGCTGTCCGCGGACGACGAGGAGTCGATGCTGGCCGCACTCATCGCCACTGCGGATTCGTCGCCCATGGCGGAGGCCGTCCTAACGGAGACCGCGGAATACCTAGGCGTCGGCATCGGCAACCTGATCAACTTGTTCAACCCGGAGCGGGTCATTCTGGGTGGCTGGGCTGGCCTGCTGCTCGGTGGCAAGCTGCTGCCAGCGATCCGCGAGTCTGCCGGGCGCCACTCGCTGCGGCATCCGTTCGCCGCCGCGTCGATTGAGCTCGGCCAGCTCGGGCCGGAGGCGGTCGCGTTCGGCGCGGCGACGCTCCCGATGGAGGACTTCCTCAACGGCGCGTCCCACCCAAAGCTCCCGTAGCAGGCGGGCGGCGAGCTTCGACCTGCGGTCGCGGGTGGACACTCCCTTGAAGTTCGCCGAGAGCGGCCGGTGATCCGCCTGCGCGGTGACGAAGTCGGCGTACTCGGGCGAACCGCTCTGCGGTGTCCCGGACCGTCCACCCGCCGCGATCCTGCAGAACCCTGCGGCAGGTTCCAGTGGTACAGCGTCGGATACGGGGTGATATCCCCGCCGCGGGCAGCGCGTCGACCAGGCGGTCGTAAAAACGAGGCCGACCGCGTTGACCGTAGCGTCGCCGTGCGGCCTGACGCGCGGCCAGGCGATGGAGAACCGGCCAGCGCAGGCAGCCGTCAGGTACCGAATACCTGGAACTCCCACAGGCTGTATCCGTACCCGGTGCCGCGAACCGTGCCGTACATCCTGATGTACCGGGCGGTACCGCTGACCGAGAGCGCCTGCGTGCCGCCGGTCCCTGTCGTTGTCGAGTAGATCGTGGTCCAGTTCACGGCGTCGGACGAGATCTGGATCTGGAAGGCCTTGGCGTAGGCAGATTCCCAGGCCAGTACGACCTGGCTGATGGTGTGCGTCACGCCGAGGTCGACCAGCAGCCACTGCGGGTCGGAGGACGCACTGGACCAGCGGGTGTTGAAGCTGCCGTCCGTCGCGGCCGTGGCCGGGTAGCCCGCACCTTGTATCGAGGACGCGTACGTGGGCTGGTTGAGGGCCAGGTTCGTCCCGCCGGGGAGGGTGACGCCAGGGGTCGCGATGATCTCGTTCGAGTCGGGCGACACGCCCGCGGCGTTGTTGGCGGCGACCATGTAGTAGTACGACGAGGCGTTCTTCAGGCCGGTGTCGGTGTACGACGTGGTCGTGCCGCTGACTGTGGCGACCGGGGTGGTGGCCTCGCCGTCGGACTGGGTGCCGCGGTAGATGCTGTACGACGTCGGTCCGCCGCTGCTGGCCGCCCAGTGCAGCGTGATCGTTCCGTTACCTGAGGTCGCGGTCAGGTTGGCCGGGCCGCTCGGCACCGAGGCAGTCGCCGGGGTGATGGTCATCTCGTCGACGCGGGAGACTCCGTGGTCATCGACGGCCAGCATGCTGATGGAGTTCTTGCCCGCGCTCAGGTGCACCTGAAGGGACGAATCCCGGTAGGTCTCGAAGCTGCCGGTGATCGGGAAACGCTCGGTACCGGTGATGACCGTGCCGTTGACCTTGAGGCCCATCTGCCGGTTGGTGACGCCCGGGAAGAGTCCTGACGCGAAGGCGTACCGCCAGTCGACCGTATACAGGCCGGCGGTCGGCACGACCACGTCGTTGAACGTCAGCGTGGCCTTCGACGCGTAGGCCATGTCGACGACAACGTGGCCGGGAGAGTTCGCACCCGAGGAGCCGAGCACCTGGGGGAACCAGCCGGTCAGCGCCTCGAACCAGTCGAACCCGCCGAGCAGCGCGTCCTTGCCGTAGAAGATCAGCGAGTTGCCCGAGGCCACGCCCGGCGTGCTGCCGCCGGTCCCGACCGGAGGCGGGGTCTTCGAGACGTCCTCCGCGGAGCGGGGGGACTCGCCGGCCGAGTTGACCGCAGTGACCTCGTAGAAGTAGACCGTCGTGCTGCTGAGGTTCGTGTCGGTGTAGGTGGGGCTGGTGGTCGTCGCGATCGGCGTGGCCCCCTCACCGCCCGACGACGCGCCGCGGTAGAGGTGGTAGCTGGTCGCGCCCGGGGTCGGATCCCAGGTGAGGGTGATCGAGTTGTTGGCGTTGGACTGGCCGTTCAGGCCGAGCGGCTGGGGCGGCGGTGTGCCGGCCGCGAAGGCGGGCAGCTGAGACTGAGTCAGCACGCATGCGGTGCCGAGCAGAGTCAGGGCCAGCAGGCGGACAGGCCATGCGACTGCCGGGCGGAAGCATCTCCTCATTGGAACTCCACTACCTGATTGAGATTTCCATTGCCTGTGCCAGGATCTGTCCGTACCTGATCTGCTGTGTTGGGATACGCGGCGAGTGGCAGACAGATGAAGCGAACGTAACTACGGGGCCAGACTTACGTCAAGGCTTAAAAGAAGACTTGACTCATATGGCTCAGCCGTCGGTCGCCGGGACTTCCGTCCGGTCACGCGGAGCCCGATAACCACATCGGAATCACAGGAAACAGTGCTTCAATCCCATCTCGGCCGCGTCGTTCTGGCCGAGGAACCCCACCGCAAGCCGGATCTTGACGGCCGGTGCTGGCGAGATTATGTTACAGCTTAAAATAAGACAAAATCCAAACTGCACTGGTGATGGCGCCACGTCTGCGGTAGCGCGGGGCCAGCTATGGCGGCACTACCGGCACCACGATGCCTGCCTGAGTCCGGCTCTCGTGAGAGGACACCCATGAGCCTCCCCCCCGGCATGCTGACCGCACGGCGCCGAAAGTCCGGCGCGCGGGCGATCAGAATCGTCGCATCCGCCATCTTGGCCGCCGCCACCTGCCTGTCCCTGTCGGTCATCAGCGGCCCCGCCGCCCACGCCGCCGTCTGCGGGGCGGCGGATATCGCGTTGCACCAGCCGGCCACGGCATCGTCGATACAGGGCCTTGCCTGGCCGGCGTCGAACGCGACCGACGGGAACCTGTCGACACGGTGGTCCAGCGCGTTCTCCGACCCGCAGTGGCTGGAAGCCGACCTCGGCTCGGCCCAGTCCATCTGCCAGG
>DASYYE010000208.1:0-6685 GCA_035946955.1 Streptosporangiaceae bacterium
CCGACGCTGAACCAGCCCCAGAACCGGCCGAACCGCTCGTTGATCAGCCGGGCGTGCCCCACGCCGGTGACCGCCCCGAGCCGTACCACCATCTCCTGGTTGACGATGAGGACTGGGACCAGCAACAGCAAGACCCACAACAGGCTGTAGCCGTAGTCCTGGCCGGCCTGTGCGTAGGTGGCGACACCGCCCGCGTCATTGTCACCGACCATCACGATCAGGCCTGGCCCGACGATCGCGAGGAATGTGATGAGGCGGCGGCGCCAGCCGCTCTGGTGCTCCTCACCGACCCGGATCCGGCCCAGCGCGCCCTCGATGTCACCCAGGTGGGCGTCGTCCAGCACCGCGCTGGGGCGTGTCAGGGTGGACTGGGCCGCTGTGGGCTGCTGAGCGGTGTTAGCCGACCCGGCTGGACCCGGGGTGGAACGCTGCTGTCCCGCGACCCCACCCGATCCAGACGAGTCCCGCGCGGGGGGTTGCTGTGGCCGCCCCGCTGGACGAGACGCGGGCGATGGCCCCGGTGGTGGTGGCCGCCCGGCTGGAGTGGGCGCGGGCGATGGCCCCGGTGGTGGTGGCTGCCCGGCTGGAGTGGGCGCGGGCGATGGCCCTGGCTGTGGTCGTGGCCGGCCGGAACCAGCCTGCGATGGTGCCGCGGGCGGCGAGGCCCGGCCCTGCTCGTCCCGCGGCGCGGCGTCGTGCGGCGCGGGGTCGCGTGGTGTCTCGCCGTTCGGGTGGTTCACGTACTGTCCCCCGCGTGCGCGTCCGGGGGCTGGGCGGCCTCGCGCCGTCGCCAGTCCTCGGGCAGGGTGACCTCCAGGACGTCGTCCACGGTGATGACGCCGATCATGTGGCGCTGCTCGTCCACGACCGGGATGGTGATGAGGTTGTAGTCGCTCATCAACACCGCGACGTCCACTACGTCGGTGCCGGGGCCCACCCGGACCGGGTCACGGTCGCAGACGTCGGCCAGGTCCGCCGACGGGTCTGCCTGCAACAGCGTGACCAACTTGGCGACCCCCATCAGACGACCGCGCTCGTCCACCGCATGGACGCTGGTGAGCGCCTCCGGCTGCAGAGTGGCGGCCAGGCCCACTGCGGCGAGCGCTTCACTGACGCGTGCGCCGGGGGCCAGCGTGAGGAACTCGACCCCCATCAGGCCCCCCGCACTGGTGGGGTTGAACCCCATCAGCGTCATCACCTTGGTGCGCTGGCTTGCTGGCAGCAGGTCCAGGACCGGCTGACGCCGGTGCTGCGGCAGTTCGCTGATCGCGTCGGCCGCGTCGTCGGCCCGCATATGTGCCAGCACGTCGGCGACCTCGGCGTCGGTGCGGTTGCTCAGCAGCCGTGTGGCATGGTCTTCGTCCAGTTCCTCGAAGACATCCGCTTCGAGTTCCGGGTCCTCGTGGACATGGCCGAGGATCTCCGTCTCCTCGGCCTTGGATGCTTCTTCCAGCAGGTCCGCGATCTGGGCGGGTTTCAGCCTCCGGATGCGGGCGAACGGTCCGCGGGTCAGGGCGCTGCCGGCGTGCCCGATCAACGGCTCGAAGCGTGACCACTCACGGAAGGGGTCTGCCATTACTGGCAGCCCCGACCCCCGGTCGAACAGCCCGCGCCACCCGGTATGCCGCCGGTAGGTGCAGACTCCGGTGAGCACCCACTCCCCTCCTCGGCGTTCGAGCTCGAGGTCGGCCGCCTTGGTCAGGTGCGCGGACTCCACGTCGATGAGTCGGTGCCCCAGCACGTCGGCCCGCAGCAGTACCTCCCCGGGGCGGCGCTCGAACTGCCGCAGGTCAAGTTTGGCGCTGATGAGGCTGAGGACTTCGCCGTCAAAGGAGCCGACCTGCTCCAGCGGGACGAACACCGTCTTGCCACCGACCGCGGCCACTACGCCGATCACCAGCGGGAGTTCGTTGCCCCGCAGCCGCACGACCACGTCCGCGACACGTCCCAGCGACTCACCAGCGCGGTCGGTGATGGGGCGCTTGACGATGTCCAGCAGGTGCCGGGTGCGTACGTCGTCCGCCTGCGGGGCTGGTGCGGGCGGTGTTGTTGTCATGAGCGAGCATCTCCCCTCTGGCCAGCGCCAGACGCCATGCGTCTCACACCAGTCCCGGAGGTCCGTGGGTTACCAGCCACTCCCACCTAGCCGAGCAGCTAGGCACCCTTACCGCAACGAACACCGTACGGCGCCCCGGTAAACAAAAGGTGCCCACTGAGGTACGTGGGAACCATTAGCGGCAGCCCGGTCCTGTGGGGCGCATTGCCGGTTCAGGCGCTGAAGCGGTAGCCCATACCAGACTCGGTGAGCAGATAACGCGGCCGCGACGGCTCTGGTTCGAGCTTGCGGCGCAACTGCGCGACATAGACACGCAGGTAGTTGCTCTCGGTCTCGTACGCGGGGCCCCACACCTCCTGGAGGAGCTGCCGCTGCGTAACGAGGCGGCCCCGGTTGCGCACCAGGACCTCCAGCAACTGCCACTCAGTCGGGGTCAGGCGCACGTCGCTGGCATCGGCCCGCGTGACACGTTTGGCGCCCAGGTCGACGGTGAAGTCGTCGGTCTTCACCACCGGCTCATCAGGCGCGGGGGACGCACGGCGGATCGCGGCACGGAGCCGGGCGAGCAGCTCGTCCATGCCAAAGGGCTTGGTCACGTAGTCGTCGGCACCAGCGTCGAGCGCTGCCACCTTCTGGCTCTCGTGGCCCCAGACCGACAGCACGATGATCGGCGTGGATGCCCAGCCCCGGACGCCGCGGATGACGTCAGTGCCATCCATGTCGGGCAGTCCGAGGTCAAGGATCATGACATCGGGGCGCTCACGGGCCATGGCCGCCAGCCCAGACGCGCCATCGCTGGCGGTACTGACCTGGTAGTTGCGCGCGGTGAGGTTGATCCGCAGCGCACGCAGGATGGAGGGTTCGTCGTCGACGACCAGCACACGGGTCAAGAGCCCGCGCCCTGCATGGTCTGCGCGTCCTTGGTCGCGACCGGGAGCGTGACGCGAACCGTCAGGCCGCCCCCGGGTGTGTCAACGGCCACGATGGCACCACCCATGGCCTCGGTGAAGCCCTTGGCCACCGCCAGGCCAAGCCCGACTCCGACCTTGCGCTCGTCGAACCGCTGGAACGGCTCGAAGATGCGTGACTTCAGCTCGTCCGGCACGCCTGATCCCTGGTCGACGACCTCGAGCACGACGCTTCCGTCAACACGGCGGGCCTGCAATGCAGGTGGCTGTGCCGGGGGCGAGTGGTGCAGTGCATTGGAGAACAGGTTCGCCAGCACGCGTTCCAGCAGGCCGGGGTCGGCCAGCACGAGCGGTGTGCCGTCCGGTACCTCCAGCCGGAAGTCCTCGTGGGCGTCGAGCCCACGCAACGCGACCGGCGCCACCTCGTCGATGGTGATCGGGCGGAGGAATGGCTGCAGCGAGCCGGTATGCAGGCGGCTCATGTCGAGCAGGTTCCCGATGAGACCGTCGAGCCGGTCCGCGTTCTGCTCGATCGTGGCGAGCAGGGCCTCCTCGTCGGCCTCGGTCCAGGCGACGTCGGTCTGCCGCAGGCTGCTGACACTGGCCTTGATCGAGGCCAGTGGCGTACGCAGGTCGTGACTGACCGCAGCAAGCAGCGCGGTCCGCATCCGGTTCCCTTCGGCCAGCGCCTCCGCCTGGGCTGCCTGGGTGCGCAGCCGCTCCCGGTCAAGTGCGGCCGCGGCCTGCGCCGCGAACCCCGCCAGCAAACCAGGCGCTACTGTCCTGGGCTGGCCGCTGACCTCGAGTGCCAGGTCAGCGCGGACCACCACCCGGGTGGTGCCTGCGCCTTCGGGAGCGCCGCCGCTGACCGCGATGGGAACCCACCGGCCGCTGACCAGCTCCTGCAACTCGGCGTGACCGCCCTGGGTCTGGACGAGGTGGTCGAGGACGGCCGCAGGAGTGTCGGCACCGCCCAGCACCGTCTGCGCCAGCGTGAGCAACAGCCTGGCCTCTTCCCGGCTGCGGGCCGCCTGACCTGCCCGGCTGGCAGCCAGATGGACCACGCTGCTGACAGCCACTGCGACGGTGACGAACAGCAGGAGCGCCAGGAGGTTGTCCGGCTTGTCAATGGTGAACGTGTGCACCGGCGGGGTGAAGAACCAGTTCACCAGGAGACTGGCGGACGCGGCGGCGAGCACTGCGGGCCAGAAGCCGCCGACCACCGCCAGCGCGACCACGGCGACCAGGTAGATGAGCAGGTCGTCGGTCAGGCTGAGGTCAGGATGGGCGAACACCAGCAGGGCCGTGAGCGCGGGCAGGCCCACGGCACCCAGCAGGACGCCGAGTACCGCACGGCGGGCACCGACCGCATATGCAGACCTGGCGAGGATGGGCCTGGACGGCGCGGTGGGCACGCTGCGCGGCATCTGCTGGTCCACCTGACCAGCCTGGTCTTCCTCACCAGCCGGCCTGGGGCCGGTGCCAGGCCCTCCGGCACTACGCGCGCCCACATTCACCAGTATGGGCCGCTCCGCTGACCAGCGCATCAGCAGACCGACGGCGGCGCCAGCCGCGGCACACACGAACATCACGATCGCGGCGGTCGCTGCGAAGTGGCCGGTCAGCCGCAACTGTGCGTAAGGCGGCCGGGAGAACCCAACCGTGGTGAGCCACCCCACCAGGGCCAGTGGCAGCGCAGCTGACAGTTGCGCCACGAAGGACAGGAGGGTCACCACTGCCGCGCACGCGACAAGGACGCCCATGGCGGAGAACCGGCCATGGAGCGCCGCGGCGAACGTGCCGACAACGAACAGCAACGCGAAGCCCGACACCAGGGCAAAGGGTGTCGCGAGCCCCTGCTGTACACGACCACTCATCTCGTTACCAGTCGACCCCCAGCACAGGGCCCAAGTTAAGGATCTTGATAAAACCTTAACGCGCAGGTCAGCAGTATTGATGCGGCCTTAGCGGCTGCCGCGCCCCACCGCGCTTAGCGTCGTGATGGACGTCCATGAGGGCGAGCGGGCCTGGGATCGGGCACCGGCTGTGGTGGCACAGCCGACGGCCTGACCCGGGGCCCTGAGAAGGGGAAGGGAACTGGTGGCCGTACGCAAGGCGGCTGAGCTGATCGGCGTGGACCCCGAGAGCGACCTCCCGGAGAGTTTCTGGTACTCCGTGAAGCGGCGCCTGCTTGGGCCGCCCATGGTCAACGAGCAGCTCCAATCCGAGCGGCTGTCGAGGCCACTGGGCCTCGGCGTGCTGTCCTGTGACGGGATCTCCTCGGCGAACTACGGCTCCGAGCTGATCCTGCACGAATTGCTGCCCTACTTCGGCCTGGCGGCATTCGGCCTGCTACTGCCCATGACCGGGGTGGTTCTGCTCGGCATCTTCCTGGTGATGCTCTCCTACCGGGAGGTCGTGTCGGTCTACACCCGGGCGGGCGGCTCCTATGTGGTCGCCCGGGAGAACTTCGGCCCGCGCGTCGCCCAGGTCGCGGCCGTCGCACTCATGATCGACTACGTGGTCACGGTCGCTGTGCAGAACGCCGCGGGCAGCGCTGCGGTCCTGTCCACGTTCCCGGTGCTGGGCAAGCCGCTGGGGGACACCGTGACCCTGCTGCTGATCTCCGTCGCGGCCACGCTGGTCATGTGTTACGTGAACCTGCTGGGCATCCGGGAGAACGGCAAGACGTTCGCACTGCCGACCTACCTGTTCACCGGGTCGGTGGGCCTGATGATCATTGTCGGGCTGGCCCGTGAAGCCTTCGGCGGCCTCCACTACGTCACCTGGCACAGCGGGACCGTCCAGGTGCACCACACAGCCAGCGGCCTGATCACCTTCGCGGCCATCCTCATCCTGGGCAGGGCGTTCGCCAACGGCGGCTCTTCACTGACGGGGATCGAGGCCGTGTCCAATGCCGTGAGCGCGCTCCGCCAGCCGGAGAGCCGCAACGCCCGGCAGATCCTGGTGGCCCAGGGCACGATCGTCATGGTCCTGATCGCCGGGATCTCCTGGCTGGCGCATGTCACCCATGCGGTCCCGTACAACAATGGTGTCCCGACCGTGGTCTCCCAGGAGGCCGGCGTGGTGTTCGGCGCAACGGTCTTCGGCAAGATCCTCTTCTACCTGGTGCAGGCGGGCGCCATCACGATCCTGTTCACCGGCGGGAACACCAGCTTCAGCGGTTTCCCCTTCCTCACCAGTTTCGTGGCCGAGGACTCGTTCCTGCCCAGGTGGCTGTCCAAGCGTGGGCACCGGCTGGTCTTCTCGAACGGGATCATCGTGCTGACCGTCCTCGCGCTGGCGCTGCTCGGGGTGGTCGGCGCCAACACCAACGCCCTGGTCCCGTTCTACGCGATCGGCGTGTTCACCGGCTTCGCCATGGCCGGCTTCGGGATGGCCAGGTACCACACGCGCACCAAGGAACCAGGGTGGCGGCGCCGGCGCGTGATCAACTTCGTGGCCGGTGTCTACACCGCGCTGGTCGTGCTGATCTTCGCGGTGGTGAAGTTCACCGAGGGCGCGTGGCTGATCGTGATCATCTTCCCGGTCCTGGTGTTCATCCTCATCCGGCTCAACCGCGAATACCGGGCCGAAGCCGCCATCTTGGCCGATCACGGCCATGGCAGCGGTCAGCCGAAGCCGCCGAACCACGCCCGCCGGGTCGTCCTGCTCCTGGTGGACGACTACGACCTGGCCACCCTCGCGGCGCTGAAGTACG
>DASYYE010000209.1:0-2233 GCA_035946955.1 Streptosporangiaceae bacterium
CCCAGCGCGAAGCCTTCGACCTGATCGGCGCCCCGATCCCGCTCACCTTGAAGTAGTCAGAACACCCACCAGGCCACAAGCGCAAAAGGCCAGGTCAACGCAGCAAAACCCTACCCAACCGGCCGTAACTTCGGGCTAACCCTGGCCAGCGCGCCGGGGCCAATGGGTTTCCGGCCGGTGGCCTCCCAGCGCGCTGCACGTTGCCAAGGCGCTACAACGCGGCGGAAGACCCCACGTGCTCGGCGGCTGCCAGAGCCAGTGCCTGCTCGACGTCCATCTCGAACGACGGCCACTGGTCGAGGACCTGGTAGCCCATGGTCTCGTTGATGGCGATCATGTGCTTGTTGCCACCGGCGTTCCCCGTCGAGATGCGTGTGAGCTGCGGCTCCAGCCCGGCCAGGATCTCGTGCATCCTGGCCTTGACCAGCAACCCGAGCCGGTGCCCACGGTGCTGGGACACCACCGCGGTGATGGCCTGGTAGGCCTGCTGCGGTTCGGCTGGGTCGATGACCACCTCGGTGACGGCCACCACGTCACCGCTCTCGTTGTGGAGGGCGGCCACGGTGTGTCTGCGCAGGCCTGTCGCGGCATTGACAGTTTCGCTCAGCCGGACCCGGTCAACGTCCACAACCTGGGCCTCATGGTCGTGCGGCGCGTCGGCCATCGCCCCGTAGATCGAGGCCATCTGCACGAGCCTGGACTCTGGCAGGGGCCCCTCCCAGTACACCAGTGAGTAACCCTGCGCGGCTGGCTCTGCCTGGCGCCGTAGAGCGAGCCACTGCTCCGCCGTCGTCCCCCGGAGGTCGAGCTCGCGGCGGATCTCGGTGGTCTCCAGCTGGCGGGCCCCGACCGCGCGGGCGAAGGCCTCACCAGGGGAGGACTCCCGGACGTCGCACGTCAGCACCGTACGGCCTGCCTGCTGTGCCTGGCCGGCCGCGTGCCGCAACAGCATCCGGCCCAGGCCGGCCCGGCGCCGCTCCGGGTGCACCACCGGCATCACGCTGGCCAGGTGGCGGTTCTCACGCTCCGGAAGGGTGAGCTTGGACCAGCCGACGGGCTGGCCGCTGTCGTCTCTGGCCAGCCACACCTGCGTGGGGTCCTCGGTCCAGCCGTAGGTCAGCCAGGCCGTGAACGGCCGCAGCGACATGGGCGGCTCGTGGGGGTCGTCAAACGGGGCCCCGGCACAGTGGATCTCGTGGGCCGCCTGCACTGACTCGGCATCGGTGGCCGGGTCGAACCGTTGGAGTTGCACACCGTCAGCTAACCCTGGTCAGGCTGGTGGGTGCCAATGGTTTTCCGGCCGCTGGTGGCCTCCCAGAGCCAGCCCTTCTGTTCCGCGACCTGGATGGCTTCAGCGCGGTTACGCGCCCCCAGTTTCTGGATCGCGGCGGACAGGTGGTTGCGCACCGTGCCCGGGGACAGGTGGATGGCGGCGGCCAGGTCGGCGATGGCGGCATGGCCCCGCGCCGCGGCGAGCACCTCGGCCTCCCGGGCCGTCAGCGGGCTCGGTCCCTCGGCCAGCACGGCGGCGGCCAGCACCGGGTCGACCACCCGTTCCCCCGCGTGGATGCGGTGGATGGCGGCGGCCAGGTCCGCTGCGGGGGCGTCTTTGAGCAGGAACCCGGATGCCCCGGCCGCCATGGCCGCGGACATGTAGCCAGGCCGCCCGAAGGTGGTGACGATCATGGTCTTGCCACTGAACCCCTGCTGCGCGAGCTGACGGGCGACCTCGATGCCGTCCTTGCCGGGCATCTCGATGTCCAGTACCACCACATCGGGCTGGTAGCGCGTTGCCATGGCGATGGCCTCGTCGCCGCTGGCGGCCTGGGCCACCACGGTGATGTCGTCCTCGAGTTCCAGCAGCGCGACAAGCGCCTGCCGGACCATGGTCTGGTCTTCCGCGATCATGATGCGCACGCTCACGGGCGCTCCCCGTTGCCGGTCGCTGCCATGGTGCTGACTGCCAGGGTGCTGGCGGGTGACGCGTTGCCAGTGGAGTCGGCCTCAGCCGCCTCAACCGCGCTGTGGGGCGTCAGGCCACCAGCCAAGCTGCCCCGGGCCACGTAAGGGACGCTCACGGAGAGGCTGAACCCGCCACCCGCGGCCGAGCCGAGGCGCAGCGTCCCGCCGAGCCTGGCTGCCCGCTCAGCGAGACCAGCCAGGCCAGACCCAGCCAGGCCAGACCCAGCCAGGCCAGACCCAGCCAGGCCAGACCCAGCCAGGCCCGACACAG
>DASYYE010000210.1:0-19173 GCA_035946955.1 Streptosporangiaceae bacterium
ATGACGCCAACGCATCACCCTGCGCGAACGGTGGACTGAACGGCCCGTTCGCGGAGTAGGCGGCGGCGAGGCTCACGACCGTGAGTGTCGCCGTCCCGCTGGCCGCCGGCTGGACGTGCTGGGATGCCGCGAACGTCGGCAGCGGGTAGGTCAGCGAGACACCCAGCAACCGCAGTGGGTACGCGGCCCCCCGCGTGCCAGCAAGGTCGGTGATGAGCTGGTGTGTGTGGCCATCGGCGGTCAGCGCCCCAGCACCCAGTGTGTAGTCGATGCCGTGGGCGTCCTGGACTGTCGCGACGACCGGCCAGGGCGCGGCGGTCCCTTCCCGGGAGGTCAGTGTGACGGTGAGTCCGAGCCGCTCCGGGTGGCCGGGCAGCGCGAGGCCCGTGTGTGGCTCGCTGGGTGTGATCCGTCCCCAGAGGGCACGTGGGGGCAGTGGCGACAGGTCTGGACGCAGTGACACGGCCGCTGCGGCTGCCCGGGCGTCGAGTGCGATGACCTCGCCTCCCGAGTCCAGGCTGACTTGTGTTACCGGCGTGGCAGCCCTGACTCCGGGTGCCCCGGCCACCGCCCCGGCAGTGGACAACGTGGCAGGCTTCTGTGTGGTCACGCTCACGTCCGAGCCGACCGCGTAGGCGGCCTGGTCCTGTGCGGACTGCTGCCAGCTCGCGCGCTGCGTCAGGGCGAGCGTCCCGGTCGCCACGGCGAGGACCACGAGCAGCAGGGGGCCGCTCTGGCGGACCGGGCGCCTGCTGATCTCCCAGCTCGCCAGCGCGGCACCCAGCCGGCGTGTCCGGCCAGCCAGGCGGTCTGCCACCTTGGCCAGGGCCGGAAGAGCCCGCAGCGGGATCAGCGTGGCACCGGCCAGCGCGAGCGCGGGCGCGATAACGGCCACGGGGTCGATGCCGATCCCACCGGCCGCCGGGTGGGCCACCGGCGAGTAGGTGCGCAGTTCCAGGATGGCGACAACGGCCAGGGCGAGCAGCGACAGGTCGCCTCCGGCGCGGGCGGCCGCCGCGACCGCCGCCTGCCTCCCGCGGCGGATCCTCACCTCGCCGGGTGGTGCCGGTTTCAGCGCGGTCCCCAGCATGATCACTGTGCACAGTACGAGGACAGCCAGGGCAGCCCACCACAGGGCGGCTGGCGTCCCGGTCACACGCAGGCCGGCTGCCTGCAGCGAGTGGGTGTCCACCAGCAGGCCCGCCAGGCGGCTCCCAGCGAGGGCTCCGGCTATGACAGCCGTCCCGGCGAGCAGGAGCGCCTCCGCCAGGCCCGGCGAGACCAGCTGCCAGCGCCTGGCCCCCCGCGCGCTGAGCAGGGCGGACTCTTCATCTCGGTGGCTGGCGAGCAGCCGCGCGGGCAGCGTCAGTGCGGCGGCGGCCAGCAGCAGGAACTGCAGTCCCCCGATCGTGAGCAGCGACCGCGCCACCCCGAGGTTGAGGCCGGTGGCGGTGAGCGCCTGCGGGACGCCGCTGCTCACCTGCAGCCCACCCAGGCTGGCGGTGTTGCGGAAGAATGCCTCCGCGTTGCTGAGCCTGGCGGCCAGCCCAGTGATGTCGCCGCCGATGTGTGCCGCGTCTGGCAGTGCGACCCACGAAGCCTGGCCTACGGCGAGGCCGCCGTGGCCGAACGCCCCTGGGCTGACCGCCAGCGGGCCATAGGTCACAAATGGCGGGGTGACGCTGACCGCGGATGTCCCGAGTGAGTCCAGGCCCCAGTAGAGGGCTCTGGGGTTCCGCGGCCGGAAGAGGCCCGTGACACGGATCCGTACGCGGCGGCCGGTATCGCGGTCGTACAGCGTGAACACCGTGCCGGGGCCCGCGTGCAGGCGGCTGGCCGCCGCCGCGGGCAGCGCAGCGGGGATCGGGCCGCCGTTGCCCGGCGGGTCTGGCCACGCCCCCGCCACCAGCACGGCATTGGCCGTGACCTGGCCGAGCGCGGCCGCCTCGATGAGCTTGACGACGCGACCCGGCGCTGTCGGCGGGCGAGTCCCGCTGTGGCTTGGCACGCCAAACCCGAGCGGGTTGGACCAGACGGCACCATCCAGCCGGTACGGGACCGGGCCGAAGGCCCCGTGGACCGCGGCGCGGATGACACCGTCATCGGCTGTGGCGGTCGGCGCGTTGACCTGGCCGCTGATCACCATGGACATGGCATTCGAATGCCTGAGCTGGTCGTCGGCGGCCTGGACGAGTGCCTGTACCCAGAAACTGGTCAGTGCCGTGATCAGTGCCGCGGTGATCATGGTGGTGAGCAGGATGCAGCCGAGCAGCAGCCGTGATGACCTCATCCGGCGCCACCATGAACCGCACCGCCAGGCCACGCATCCAATCTCCCTCCGTAGGCGCGTCCTCCCGAGGCCCGCCAGGCCATACCGGGACGACGAGCCGAGACCGGCTGTCAGCAGCGTCCTAGCTAGCAAGACACGCCGGAGGTGGGCTGTGGTAGGTGACGAAGCGAATGGTTATGGGACTGTTTGGGAATTGTTGCCGGCATTGGTGTGCTCTTTGTGAGCGGCCGGCCGGGCCGTGAACCACGCGCGGTCCTGTGTGAGCCACCGGCCGAAGACCAGATCCGCGCTGGCGAGGTCGCTGGTGAGCTCGGTCTCGCTGACCCGGTGAGGGGTGAACGCGTGAGTCCAGGCCCGGCCGCCGGCCCGGTACTCGATGACCACCCGGATGCCGGTGCCATCCCGCTCGACGGACCGGATCGCCGCCCAGATGCCCCCGGCCTCCGGCTCGCGCGGGCAGACCGTGTCGAACCAGTCCGGTGGGTGCTGCTGGATGACGACGACCCCATCCGGGCCGATGTGCCGTCTGCAGGTGGCCAGGAACGAGCGCCGTGTCTGCGGGTCGGCATTGACCATGGTGCTGGCCAGCAGGACCGCCCCGAACCTACGGTCCAGGCGCAGGGTCTCGATACGCGAGCAGACCGTTGGCAGGTCAGGGACGTGGGCGAGCATGTCGGGGGACTCGTCCACGCCGAGCACGGGGTGGCCGAGCGCGGCGAGTGGCCGCAGCAGGCGGCCGGTGCCGCAGCCCAGTTCCACGATGGAGGCGGCTTCCGGCACTGCCGCGTGGACTATCGGCGGTTCCCCCATCGGCGGCAGCAGCGCATAGAAATCCACCGCACAGCCGTCGGGCGTGATCGGCCCAGGGCCAGTGCCCACCCCGGCCGCCGTCACCGCCCCGCCAGCACTATGCCGACCTCCTCACCACACCAGGATGCACGGTCCGGCGCGCCGCCTGCCCCTTGGCAAGCATTGCGCCGCCCCGAACTGAGGCGGCGCAACGCTTCGTCCATGCCCGTGGCGGGGTGTCCGGCCGGGCGCCCGGTTCGGCGCGGCCACATCCCCAGCGTGCTACGGGCCGGTGACGGTGATCTTGGCCGCGCCAATCAGCTTGATCGAGTCGAGCCCTGCGGGCTTGGGCACGCCGATGTAGCAGGTCTCGCTGAAACCGCGCCTGGCCGAGGAGACCTTGGGGCAGACCACGGCTGTCATCCGGGTCTTGAAGCCACCGCTGGCGTTAGTCGTCACGGTGACCGTATTGCTGGTGGCGCACGGCTTCTGCCCGACGACCCAGATGGTCTTCGAGCACTCCTGCACCGTGTAGGTGGTGGCTGGCTTGAACCCGCTGCCCGTCAAGTTGGTCACGGTGTTCACCATGAGGTTGTTGGGGTTCGCCACGATGTGCGGGCCTGCCTTGATGGCAGCCTGTGCCGGCACACTCGCCGCGATCATGAGGAACGCACTCGTAGCAGCCGCACTCACTACCGCCATCGTGGGGGCCAGCCTGCTAACGCGAGGTCGGGTCATGGGGTTTCCTCCTGCTCCCTAGGACTTGTGTCCCCTTTCCCCTTGGAGTGTGAGCTTCTGATGCGCGGCGTGCCGCCCGGACGGCCGAGCATCGCCAAGGTTTGTTCGGTGTTCAACCGTGGTTAGCAGGACGGCCTAGCCAGTCCGTGGCCGGGCAGGGAGGACAGGCTGGCGTGGTGTTCGTTGCCGGGCGTGCCTGGCGCCGGGTTCGTATGACGCAGGGCAGCGGCGATCGCGGTGCCGAGCGCCTTGGCGACAGGGGGCGGGAACGCGTTTCCGACCTGGCGGTAGGCAGCGGTCTTGCGTCCAGCGATCTGCCAGGAGTCGGGGAACCCCTGCAGCCGCGCCACCATGGGGACGGTCAGCTTCGGCAGCTGCCCGAGAGGGAAGTCCGGCCCAGGGACGTCGTCCGCGAGGCCGAGCCCGTCCACCCCGAGTTCCTTCCAGGCGGCCCGGGCCCGGGTCGGGCCCAGGTCGGGCCCGCCGTGCTTCTTGCTGCCGCCCACGATCGTCGGGGCGATCCTGCCAGCCTGGCGTGCCCATGCGTCAGCCCCCGGCCAGCCACGCGAGCCCATCAGGTCACGCAGTGTCTCGCCCACCGTCGGGGGCGGGGAGGGCAGCGGTTCTGGCCAGTGGAACCAGCCCGCCCAGGGCTGGCACACCGCGACCAGCACGAACCGTGGCCGGAGCTGGGGCACGCCATGCTCGCTCGCGTGGACCAGGTCCCACCATGTCTCGTAACCAAGTGCCCCCAGCCGGGCGAGCACCTGGGAGCGATACCCCTCGAACCTGCGGGCGCCCAGACCGCGCACGTTCTCCAGCAGCACCGCCCGTGGTCCGACCTCCTTGACCAGCCGGAGCGCCTGCGGGAACAGGTCACGTTCGTCGTCTTGGCCGAGTTGTCTGCCGGCGATGGAGAACGGCGGGCACGGCACTCCACCCGCCAGCAGGTCGACGCCGTGGAACGCGTGGCCGTCGACGTTGGCAACGTCATCCTCGATGATCTTCCACTCGCCACCACGGTTGCGGCGCAGCGTCTCACACGCGTCCGCGTCGATCTCAACAGCGGCCTCATGGGCGAAACCAGCCTGCTCCAGGCCGAGGGCCTGCCCTCCGGCGCCGGCGCAGATCTCCACAGACGTCAGTTCGCGCACAAACCCTCCAGCATCGGTGCGGTCACTACACTCCCTATCCACGTCAGGCCGACAGGATGCCAGATCCACGAGGGGCAGGCACGGAATGGCCAGCCGGGGAGGTTCCTCGAGCCCGCAGACCACGTCAGAGCGTCACCAGGCAGGCAGTTACACGGTCGACCCGACTGCCCGCGTGCTCCTGGCCGACCTGGGCGTGTCGGTCGCGGGCGTATTGCGGCGGGCAGCGCTCCCGGCGGACCTGCTGGAAGGCCGCCCGGTCCTGCTGACGCCTGGCGAGTACTACACGTTCTGGCGGGCGTTCGAGGCCGAATACGGTGGGGACAACCTCCCCATCGCGATAGGGAACGCGTTGTCCGTGGAGGTGTTCAACCCGCTGCTCTTCGCGGCCATGTGCAGCCCGAACCTCGCCGTCGCGGCGCGCCGCATCGCGGAGTACAAGAAGCTGATCGGGCCGGTGCGTGTCCTGGTCGCCGAGTCGGCGGGCGAGACAACAGTGGAACTGCGGTGGTCCGGCCCTGCTACGCCGCCCAGGGTGCTCGCCACCACCGAGATTGTCTTCTGGGTGGCAATGACGCGAATTGCCACCCGCACCCGGGTCTGCCCCATCCGGGCCACGATGCCGCAGCCACCTGAGGACAAAGACGCTTACCGGCGTTATCTCGGCATCGAGATCCTGCCCGGCCAGGTGTGCACGGTCGGGTTCTCCACCCACGACGCGGCGCGGCCTTTCCTCACCGCCAACGAGGCGATGTGGGAGAGGTTCGAGCCGTCGCTCCGCCGCCGCCGGTCCGACCTGGCCGAGGGCACCTCGCTCACCCAGCGCGTGCGTTCCGCCCTGCTGGAGCTGCTGCCTGCTGGCACCGCGAGCATGCAGGCGGTCGCGCGCGATCTCACGGTGAGCACCCGGACGTTGCAACGGCGGCTACGGTCGGAGGGCACCACATTCCAGGTGGTCCTCGCCGGTGTCCGTGAGGAATTGGCCCGGCATTACCTGGCCGACGGCTCAATGGGCATGGAGACGATCGCGTTCCTGCTCGGCTACCAGGACCAGAGCTCCTTCTGCCGTGCTTTCGCCTCCTGGACCGGGTACACCCCCAACCAGGTCCGGTCCGGTGCTGGCCAGTGGCAGACGATGCCACCGGAATTGGCGCGTAATGTGAATGCCCAGCGCGAGGCGGCCTTGTAGCTTCTTCGGGTCACCACGCTGCACCCGGAGGGGCAATGGTCACGATCAACACAAGGGTCAATGGCCAGGTCAGGACCGCTGATCTGGAGGGTTGTGAGTCCGCGGCCGAGGTGATCCGTGACCAGTTCGGGCTGACCGGCACCAAACTGGTGTGCGGCGGCGGAGTGTGCGGGGCGTGCACCGTGCGCGTAGCGGGCACCGCGGTTGCGAGTTGCCTGTTCCCTGCGACGAGCATGCGCGATGCCGAAGTCACCACGGTCGAGGGCATCGGCACGCGCGCGGCGCTGCACCCGGTCCAGCGGGCATTCCTCGCCCACGATGGCCTGCAATGCGGGTACTGCACGCCCGGCTTCATCGTGGACGCGGTGGCCTTCTACGAGCGCTGGCGAGCCGGGCAGGAGACGGGGGAACCCGACCGCCAGACGATCGCCCGGGCACTCGCCGGTCACCTCTGCCGGTGTGGCGCCTACGAGGGCATCTACCGCGCGGTTGCGGCGGCATGCCGTGGTGACCATGACAGCGGACATGAAGAGATCGTGCGGGTTGACGGCCCTGAGAAGGTGACCGGCGAGGCCGTCTACACCGCCGATGTCGCTCTGCCCGGCATGCTGCATGCCGTCCTGATCCGGTCGGCAACCGCCGCCGCCGAGGTCGGCCAGGTCTCCTTCGGGAACGCGCCGTGGGCACTGGAGATGCTGCCGCCCGACCGCCGGGTGCGGTGGGCCGGGCAGCCGATCGCGGCAGTGGCCGCCGAGACCCTCAGCGAGGCGCGGCAGTTCGCGGCCAGCACCACCGTGCAGACCACCGAGTTGCCCTTTGTCCTCGACCCCGAAGAAGCGAAAGCCGATGGTGCCCCGCTCGTCTACGAGACCCGGGCCGCCCGCAAGGCGGCACCGAGCTCGGCGGAAGGCCTGCCGCTTCCCGCCCGCTGGCACGGCAACAGGCACGGGCCGGCTTCGATGCCGTTCCGCCCGTCGGCCGCCAGGCGGCGGATAGCCAGTGCCCGGGAGGCTGGCAGCCGTGGGCTCGTTGAGCTGGAGTTCACGACCCACCCGCAGCTCCACACCGCTTTCGAGCCACACGCGACTGTCGCCGACTGGTCCGACCCGGACCTGCTGCGACTGTGGGTGAGCACTCAGGCGGTCGACCACATCAGACATGAGGTCACCAAGCGCTACCAGCTACGCGACGAGCAGGTCGAGGTGATCTCTGACTACGTCGGTGGCGGGTTCGGGGCCAAACTCACGGTGGCGCCCGACACGGTCGCGGCCATCGAACTGAGTCGGCTGAGCAGGCGCCCGGTGCGGCTCGTTCTCAGCCGTAACGAGGAGCTGACCGCGACCGGCAACCGGCCGGGTTCGCGAGCCAAGGTGTCATTGCTGGCAGACGACCGGCGGGGTGACATTCAGGCGATGCTCGTCGATGTAGAGAACCATGCCGGTGTCGCCGTGAACAACTCCGTCGCCGCGTTGTGCACACTGGTCTACCGGCGGACCCCCAGACTCGGGCGGGACACCGACATCGTCACGAACGCACCGCCCGGCAGCCCTTTCCGCGGACCTGGCGGCCCGGTCTATGCGTGGGCGCTCGAGCAGAGCATCGACGCGCTGGCCCACCAGCTCGACCGCGACCCCATCGCGCTGCGCCAGCAGTGGGACGGCAACCGACGGCGCCAGGGCCTGTATGAGTGGGCCGCTGGTCTCGAGGTATGGCGGGACCGTCCGGCGACGGGCAGCCAGTCCGGCCGTTTCCGGCGCGGCGTGGGCATCGCGGCCGCCAACTGGATGTACTTCGTCGACCCGGACTGCGAAGTGGTGGTGTCTGTTGAGGACGGCCGGCTCGTCGCCACGACCGCGAGCCAGGACATGGGCACCGGCAGCCGGACCGTGGTGGCCCGGGCGGTGGCCGAGGTCTTCGAGGTTGCGCCCGGTGAGGTCGAAGTGCGCCTCGGGCGTTCAGCCAAGGCCACCCCGCATGGCCCGATGTCGGGCGGCAGCAGGACCACGGTGTCGCTGTGGCCCGCGGCCCGGGAGGCAGCCGCCAAGCTGCGTGCCGAGGTTGGCGGCCCGGTGACGCCTGCCCACAACGGCGCCTCGGCATCCGCGCGCCGTGGCGGTGACCGCGGCATCCGTGCCATCCCGGTGACCATGGGCGAGATCCAGGTTGGCCGGGGGTTCACCGCAGCAGTGCACGTCAGTGAGGTCGAGGTGGACACCCACACCGGCAAGACCCGTGTGCTCAGCGTGTACGGCGGCTTGGCGGTGGGCCGCCCCCACGTACCTGAGCTCGCACGCAGCCAGTGCGAAGGTTCGGTCATCCAGGGCATTGGGCTGGCCCTGTATGAGAACCAGGTTCTCGACCCGCACACCGGACTCACCCTCACCGCGAACCTGGAGGACTACCGGATCCCGCAACTCGGCGACACCCCCGAGATCACCATCTACTTCCACGAAGACGGCTGGGACCACGTGCCCGGCGGCGGGGTGGGCCTGGGCGAGGTCGCGACGATCAGCCCGGCCGCGTCGATCGGCAACGCCATCTTCAACGCCACCGGATGGCGGCCGGTCACCCTGCCGGTCCGCCCCGACCGTCTGCTGCGAGGCATCCGATGATCACTTTCCTGGGCAGTCTCGACCACCCCGTCGTACCCGAGGGTGCCGTGGTACGTGCTGGCGGCACCGACTTGCAGGAGCGGCTGCGCAGCCACAACCTCCGGCCAGACATCATCGACCTGACAGGCGTACCTGGTTTCGCCGGGATAACCCGCCGCTCTGACGGCGTGTCCGTGGGGGCAGGGACGCCCATCGCGGTCCTCGCACGAGAGTTGCTCACCGACTATCCCGCCCTGGCGATGACAGCGGGTTCTCTGGCCACACCCCAGATCCGGGCTGTCGGCACCATCGGCGGCAACCTGCTGCAACGTACCCGGTGCTGGTACTACCGGCATCCGCAGATGCGGTGCCTCAAGTCAGGTGGCGACTCCTGCCCAGCTCGCACCGGGCGGCACCTGTACGGGGTAGCGTTCGACAACTCCGCCTGCGTACACCCGCACCCGTCCTCGCTCGCCATGGCGCTGCTGACCTACGACGCGTCCGTCACCCTCGCATCTGGCGCGGGACTCTCAGTGGCCGGCCTCCTCGGCGATGGCGTGGACCCGACGCGTGACAACTTGCTGCCGGGCGGTGAGATCCTCTCCTCAGTGGAGCTGCCAGTGGCATGGCCGGGCGAGCGTGCGGCCTACTTCCGTGCCATCAGCCGCTTCGAGGCCGAATGGCCGCTGGTCGAGGCGGTCGTACGAGCCCGCGTGGACGACGCCGGAGTCCTCACCGACTGCCGGCTCGGGCTCGGTGGCGTCGCCACTGTGCCGGTCCGCCCCCGCGCCGCCGAGGACATGCTGCGCGGCTCGCGGCTCACTGACGCAACCATCGAGCGGGTAAGCACCGCCTGCGCGGATGGCGCGAACCCCCTCCCCGAGACCGGATACAAGGTTGCCCTCATCACGGCAACCGTGCGGGAGGTGCTCGGGAGACTGGCGCGGCAGTCCGGGTGGGGGCCGCCTGCGGGCTAGCGTGACCTGGGCCTGGGCTCACACGTGACTGGGATCCCGAGGATCTGGCGTCGAGCAGCTTCTGCGGCTATTGGGAAGTCCACTGACCAGGCGGGGGCGCGCCCGGCGGGGTCGTCACCCGCAACTCGAAGGCGATGGTGCGTCCGTTCGTCACGGAATTCTCTGGGTTGAACGTCCGCAGGTCAACCGCATCGATCTGGAAGCCTGAGTCATCAAATGGCTTGCCGCCCTTGACCATGCGGTAGAGCCTGCCCGGCACCCATCGCACGTCGAATGTCGCTACCCCGGCCGAGTTGGCTGTGGCGTCGCCGCTCACCACGTTCAGGCCGCAAGGGTATGGGCTCGTGATCATGCAGTGGCCGGAGGCGCCGGTCGCGTGGTTGAGTTCGAACTCCCAGGCAACCGCCCCACCGGGGGTGGCGTGAGTCACCATCACATGTACGACCACGGCCCGGCCGTTGTTGACCAGCCTCGACGGTGTGATCGACCCACTGAGGTTGTCCGCTGGCGTCGGGTCCTGCCTGGTGGACGCTGGCAGGGGACTGCGGGTGCCCGCTGCACGCGGGGTTGCCACGGCCGATTTGGAGGTGACGACATGCACCGAACTGGCACACCCCAGCGAGCCGGCCATGAGGATGCAAGTGCCTGCGAGCCCCGCCACTGCGACACGCCTGGCCCTGGGTCTGATCATGATGGCTCCTATGGCCGTGATCGTGCAGTAGTCCTGGGCGCACGCTGAGAGAGGGCTATTGCAATCCTCCGGTTGTACCAGATACTCACGAATATGCCGAATTGATATAATTCCGTGGGAGTCACGTGGTGCCCACGTCTGCTCTGGACCAGGCCAGTTCGGCCTGCAGCTGTGCGTGAGTGGTTGCCGGAATTCACCATAGCCAGAGCGTCTTCGTTCGAACGTTACTCGAACGTAACCATTTCTCATCAAGCTGTCGGGCGGGCAGGGTCACGGCGGGGATCAAACGGCCAACTCGTCGCTGCCCGGACTGTGTACCGACCCGAAAGCAGGTGACTGTGGTCCCCCCAAGACACCACCTAGGAGCACGAGTTGTGATGGGCCGCTGGTGGCTGCGGGCTTCGGCTGCTGCCGCTACGACCGTCATGGTGGCCGGTCTCGGCCTGACTGCTGGCAGCGGGCAGGCCATGGCAGCCACGCACGCCCCAGCCAAGGTGCCCGCACCCATCCCGCTGACATCCACCCAGTGCCCGAGCGACATCTCCGAAGGCGAGATCAACGGCTGTGTCACGGAGCTGCAGATCCTGCTCAACAACAATGGTGCGGGCCTGGTCGTGGACGGTGACTTCGGTCCGGCGACCCTCGCTGCGGTCGAGAGCTACCAGAGCTCCCACGGCTTGGCGGTCGATGGGATCGTCGGGCCCATGACCAAGGAAGAACTCGTCTTCCACAGCGGCTCGGCGCCCCCGCCGATCGCCCTCAACTCCTCGGCGTGCCCGACTGACATCTCCGAGGGCCAGATCAGCGGCTGTGTGACAGAGCTGCAGATCCTGCTGAACCACAATGGTGCGGGCCTGGTCGTGGACGGTGACTTCGGTCCGGCGACCCTGGCTGCGGTCGAGAGCTACCAGAGCGCGCACGGCCTGTCCGTCGACGGCATTGTCGGCCCGCAGACCAAGGGTGCCCTGCTGGGGACCATCGCCCCCTCACCTATCCCGCTGACCTCATCGAGTTGTCCCACTGACATCACCGAAGGCATGATCAACGGCTGTGTCACGGAGCTGCAGATCCTGCTCGACCGCAACGGCGCAAGCCTGACCCAGGACGGTGACTTCGGCCCGCTCACACTGGCTGGGGTCGAGAGCTACCAGAGCTCCCACGGCCTGGCGGTGGACGGCATCGTCGGGCCGCAGACCAAGGCATCACTCACCGGGTCCGGTGGTGGCGGCGCCCCTGCCCCCATCCCGCTGACCTCCTCCGCGTGCCCGACTGACATCTCCGAGGGCCAGATCAGCGGCTGCGTCACGGAACTGCAGGAACTACTCAACGAGCACGGCGCCAACTTGGCCGTGGACGGTGACTTCGGCCCCGCGACCCTGGCCGCGGTCAAGACCTACCAGGCCGACCACGGCCTGAGCGTAGATGGCATCGTCGGGCCGCAGACCAAGGCATCACTCACCGGGTCCGGTGGCGGCAACCCGCCACCACCGCCGGGCGGCGGCACGATGCAGAAGATCGTCACCTACGCCGAGAACATCGAGGCTGGCGACGCTGAGCCCGGCTGGGCTGGCGGCAAGATCTGGTACATCTGGGGCGGCGGCCACGGGGCCAACCCAGGCCCGTCGACCGGCACCTGCGTCGGGGACCCGGTGTCATGGGCATGCCTCCCAATCGGTACCCCCGCGGTGGACCCGAACCACATCGGGCTGGACTGTTCCGGTTTTGCCCGCTGGGTGTACTCGCTGGCCTACGGCCGGGACGTCCTCGGCTCCGGCAACACCAATAACCAGATCGGCGAGATGCAGCAGGTCAGCAGCCCCACCCCGGGAGACCTGGTCTTCTTCGGGTCCAGCCGATCCAACACCGACCACGTCGGCATCTACATCGGCAATGGCCTGATGATCAATGAACCCCAGACGGGGCAGCAGGTCGACACCGTCCCTGTGTCCGATGGCCCAGCCAGCTTCCTGGGCTACTACCAGTACTGATCTGCTGATGCAGGTGCGGCCTGACACTATCGGCTCGCGAGGGGACCGGCATCCGTGCCGGTCCCCTCGCTGTGTCCCAGGCCCTCGCTCTGCTATGAGCGCTGCTCGTAGCTAGGTGCCCCGCTGGTGGCTGTGGCCTCATACCGTCCGCCAAAACTTGGCGCAGGGCTGCTTGGCACGATTTGCCGCTTGTAACCTGCTGGGCGGCAGGAGGTGCCTTATGGCGGAGGAGGCAGCGGGGGCGACCAGCCCCAGCGGGCATGACTGGCCGGACAGCGCGGCATTGGCCGCGCTGCGCTCCGGGGACGAACAGGCCATGGCCGCCCTCGTCCGGGCCTGGTCCCCGATGATGCTGCGGATGGCACGGGCCCAGCTCAGTGATGCCGGCAGCGCAGACGACGTTGTCCAGGACGCCTGGCTGGTAGTCCTGAACGGCCTGGACCGGTTCGAGGGACGGAGCATGCTGCGTACCTGGGTGCTGGGAATCGTCATGAACCTGGCCAGGAGGACGGCCACGAAGGACCGGCGGGCACTGCCGTTCAGCGCCACCTGGCGCGCCGAGCGGGACGAACTGCGCCAGCCTGCCGTGGACCCCAGCCGCTTCGGCGCGGACGGACGGTGGATAGTCCCGCCATTGCGCTGGGACATCCTGCCCGAGCATGCAGTCAGCGCCGCCGAACTGCGCAGGGTGGTTGACGACGCGATCACTGAGCTCCCCGTACGGCAGCGGGCCGTGATCACCGCACGAGACGTGCTCGGCCTGCCCGGCGACGAAGTGGCGGCACTGTTCGGCCTGTCTGAGGCCAATCAGCGGGTTCTGCTGCATCGAGCGCGCAGCCGCACCCGCGCCGGAATAGAGCACTACATGTCAAGCACGCACAGCCAGCAGGCCCCGGAGGCCGCCGCAGCGGCTGCACCGCGACCGCCGGCCAGGCGAGCGCGGCCTGCGACCCCCAAACCGGATCAGCCCGTCGTCTGCCGGCAGCTCGTAGAGCTGGTCGACGACTATCTGCAACGGCAACTCGACCTTGCCACCCGCCAGCGGGTAGAGGCGCACTTGAGCGTCTGCGAGACGTGTGCTGGCTACGTCACCCAGGTTCAGCGGTTGCTGGACGTCACTGGGCAGCTGATCGATGCCGTGCCCGACACCACACTGCAGCGCTTCGTGGCTGCGCTACGAGCCGACCATGTCCGCCATGCCTCTCGCGACACGGTCCTGCGGCGGAGCACCGGCAGGACGTGACGCAGGACGGCATGCTGGTGCGCGACCCTTTGGCCATCTCTTCTGTATCCCGGCACAGAACGAGGAGGGACCAAAACCAGGTGCAGTAGGAGGCATCGGTGGGGGAAGGTTGCGCGCATGGAACAGGTCAGTAAGCGGCTGTTCAACTGGGCGTCGGTTCTGGAGCCAGCCACGCTGGAGCAGGCGGAGCGCACAGCGTCGATGCCGTTCATCTACCCACACGTCGCACTGATGCCAGACGCCCACCTCGGCAAGGGCAGCACCGTCGGCTCCGTGATCCCCACCCTCGGCGCGATAATTCCCGCTTGCGTTGGAGTAGATATCGGCTGCGGAATGGCTGCTGTGCGCACCCAGTTCACCGCTGATGACATGCGTGCTCGCGGCGACCTGGCGAGCCTGCGCGTCGCCATCGAGAACGCGGTCCCGCTGTCGGCCGGGAAGTACAACGGGACCGTCCGGGGCGGCCAGGCCACTGCGAAGCGCATCGCGGTCCTGGAGGACCAGCAGGGCGCGGACAGTGCCGAGCGGATCGCCCCGAACTGGCGGCTCCAGCTCGGCTCACTCGGCTCCGGGAACCATTTCATCGAGGTCAGCCTCGACGAGCTGGACCGGGTGTGGCTGTTCCTGCACTCCGGGTCGCGCGGGGTGGGCAACAAACTCGCGGTCAAGCACATCCGCTCAGCCCTGGCACTGTGCCAGAAGTGGTGGATCAGCCTGCCTGACCCGGACCTCGCCTACCTGGCCGAGGGGACGCAGGAGTTCTGGGACTACATCCGTGACCTGCGGTGGGCGCAGCGGTTCGCGCTCCTCAACCGTGAGGAGATGATGGACCGGGTGGTGGCGTGCCTGGGCGAGTGGGCCGGGGAGCCCGTCACTGTGCAGGAGACCATCGCGTGCCACCACAACTACACAGAACGCGAGACGCACTTCGGCAAGCAGGTGTGGCTTTCACGCAAGGGAGCGATCGACGCCAGCGTTGGCACGCCCGGTCTGATCCCAGGGTCGATGGGGACCGCCTCCTATGTCGTCACCGGGAAGGGCAACCGGCTTGCACTGAACTCCTCACCGCATGGCGCTGGGCGGGCCTACGGGCGCAAAGCCGCAGTGCGGACCTTCACCCGCGCCCAGCTCGATGAGGCTATGGAGGGCATCGAGTGGCGGCACAGCGATGCGTTCCTAGACGAGATCCCCGCTGCGTATAAGCCAATCGATGTCGTCATGGCCGATGCCGCTGACTTGGTGGAGGTCCGCCACACCCTGCGGCAGATCGTCAACGTCAAGGGCGAATAGTTTCGGGCATGCGAAGAGCGCGCCCCTCTCATCCCCGTGAGGGGAGGGGCGCGCTCCTGGACGTTTGGCTTGGCCTGAATGGGGGCGCCTCTGCGGTGGGCGGCTGTGGCCCCCGCAGGTGATTGGGTTACCGGCCGTTGAGCTGTCCATGGCGGGGCGGCCCGTGCCAGGTTATGGGGGGCGGGTCCAGCCCATGATCTCCCGGAGGCGGGTGCGGCGGGGGATGTGGTCCCGGCGGCCCCGCCGGGACGCCCGCGCCGACAGGCTCTTGGCGGGCGAACTGGGTGCGGTACAGGTCGGCGTACAGGCCCCCGGACGCGAGCAGTTCATCATGCTGGCCGCGCTCGCGGACCTGTCCGTCATTGATGACCAGGATCTGGTCGGCCTCGCGGATCGTGGACAGCCGGTGGGCGATGACCAGCGAAGTACGTCCGGACAGGGCCGTCTTGAGCGCTCGCTGGACGGCGACCTCCGATTCGGAGTCCAGATGCGCGGTGGCTTCGTCGAGCACCACCACGGCCGGTGCCTTCAGCAGCAGCCGGGCCAGCGCGACCCGCTGTTTCTCGCCCCCCGACAGCCGGTAGCCGCGGTCGCCCACGATGGTGTCCAAGCCGTCGGGCAGGGCCGAGATCAGGTTCCAGATCTGCGCGGCCTGGCATGCTTCGATCAGTTCTTTTTCGGTCGCCTCGGGACGTGCGTAGGTGAGGTTGGCCCGGACTGTGTCGTGGAACAGGTGCGCGTCCTGGGTGACGACGCCGACCGTGTCGTGAAGCGAATACAGGGTCACGTCCCTGAGGTCGAGCCCACCGATGCGGACCGTGCCATCATCTGGGTCATACAGCCGGGACACCAGGTGTGTGATCGTCGTCTTGCCTCCGCCGGAGGGCCCGACCAGGGCGGTCAGCTGCCTTGCGGGGGCGGTGAAGCTCACATCCTGCAGCACTCGGGGCTTCGCATCGGTGCGCTCGGGCACAGGCAGGGCAATGGACTCCAGCGACGCCAACGAGACTTCGGACGCCGCCGGGTAGCGGAACGAGACACGGTCGAAGACGATGTCCGCTGCCTGCCCGGTGGCGCGGGCTGATCCGTTGGGCTGCGCCGCGAGCACGAGCGGTACGGCCCCCGGCTTGTCCTCGATCAACGGCTTCAGGTCGAGCACCTCGAATACCCGGTCAAAGCTGACCAGGGCGGTCATCACGTTCACCTGCACGTTAGACAGCGAAGTGATCGGCCCGTACAGCCTGTTCAGCAGCATGGCCAGGGAAACCAGCGTGCCGACCTGGAAGACGCCACGGACGACGAGACTGCCGCCCACTCCGTAGACCACGGCCGTGGACAGCGATGCGAGCAGCGTCAGCGCGATGAACAGCGTGCTGCCATACATCGCCTGGACCACACCGATGTCCCGGACCTTGGCTGCCCGCTCGGCGAACAGGCCGGACTCCTCCTGTGGCCGGCCGAACAGCTTCGCCAGCATGGCGCCGGCGACGTTGAACCGCTCGGTCATCGTCGATCCCATCGCGGCGTCGAGCTGCATCGACTCCCTGGTGAGCCGCTGCAGCCTGTGCCCCACCAGCCGGGCCGGGAAGATGAACATCGGGATCAGGGCCAGCGCAATGACCGTGACCAGCCAGGAGAAGTAGAACATCGTGACCAGCACCAAGATCAGCTGCAGCGTGCTTGACACCGTGGTGACCAGTGTCGAGGTCAGCGCCTGCTGCGCGCCGATCACATCGGTGTTCAGCCTGCTGACCAGCGAGCCCGTCTGCGCCCGGGTGAAGAACGCGATCGGCTGCCGCTGCACATGGCTGAACACCTGCGTGCGCAGGTCGTAGGTCAGGCCTTGGCCGACCCGCGCGGTGTACCAGCGCTGGATGAAGTTGAGGAATGCGTCAAGGATGGCCAGCCCGGCGACAGCCGCGGCGACCCACAGCACGACATGGAGCCGCCGCGGCAGGACGCCCGAGTCGATCACCACACCGAGCAGCACAGGGATCAGCACTGTGATCACGGCGTCCAGCGCCGCGGCCAGCAGGAAGACGGCGAGGACCCAGCGGTAGGGCCGGGCGTACTTCGCGATCCTCCGGACAGTGCCCGGCCGCAGTTGCTGCTTGGTTACCGACTCGTCGGCGGTGAAGCCACGCATCATGTGCATCGGGCCGGGACCAGGACCAGGACCAGGACCGGGGCCGGGGGGCATCACGGTGGGTACCTCCTTGATGGGTGGGGTTGTTACCGCGTCAGCTTGGTCACACGCCCAGTCCTCGCCAGCCGTCAGACATGTAGCGGAACAGCTCGCCGATCTGACGCCGGACGGATGGACGAGGCTGGACGGCGAGTGGGCTCGGGGCTGGATGCCCTGCCGGGAGCGGGCTCCCAGGGGGAGGCGGCATGAAGGGCGGCGGGGGCGGGGGCTGCTTCACCGGGCAGAGCAGATAGTGCTTGATGACGACCGGGAAGCGATCGAAGACCAGATTCCGGGGACGCTCCCAGGTGATGCCTGCCTGCTCACATACGCTCCTGACTGTGGTCTCACTGGCAAGGTTGGCGAAGCCGGAGCCCTGCCACGGCAAGACGTGGTGCACACGGTGCGGGCTTAGGCCGGCGCTGAGGAAAAGGTCGATCCAGCGGTTGCCGACCACGCTCAGGTCATAGCTCAGGCAGATCTGGTGCGCCGCCCAGTCATTGCGCAGCGGCTCAGGGATCGCAGCGAGTTCCTCCTCACTGTCCGACTCCTCGAAGTCGTGGCTGGCCACGACGAGAAAAGTGTTGAACCACAACGTCAAGAAGAACTGCACCAGCCAGGCAAGGATGTAACCCGTAGCCAGGCACACGGCAAACTCGGCCACGATCAACGCACGTATGAGCCAGAAGTCCCCCCGGCCTGCGTCCCGGATAGGGCCCTGCCTCGGGCGCTCGAACCTCGAGATCTCCCTGGCTCGCAAAGGCAGCCCGGTCAGGGCTATGCCCAGTTTATGGAGCGTGTAGCCCGGGATCCGGAGCACGGGATGCAGCCGGAGCATGCTGTCGAAGAACGTCTTCTTCACGTCGGCTCCGGAGCCCAGATAGGGATGGTGCAGCAGTACGTGCCCATCGGTTCCGATGAGGCTCGTGCCGACGTAGTTGATATCGAAGAGCGCTTTCCCGAGCGGCAGCTTGAACGAGCGGCCCTCCTGCTGTTGCCGCCACTTCCTGTGCAGGTGGTAATGACCTGCGCCCGCCAGCGCGGTTCTTGTCAGCACCATGATGAGGACGAAGGCCCAGGCAGGTATGATTCCGGCGACCAGGAGGCCCAGTGTGGCGACATGTGCGATACCGACAGCCCACGTCACCACGTCGAACGCACGGTCATACTTTCTCAAGTCCTTCTTGGAGAACCGGGCATTCAACTTACCGCGGATCTCCGCTAGCAAGCTTCCTTCGTCACTATAATTTAGCCTGGGCAGATCCGTCCTGGCGTCGAAATCCGGCGCTAGCAGGAAGGGGGGCACACCCAGCTTCGGGAGTATGTCATTCGAGGTGGGTGAAGGGGGTGCAGGGGGTTTATCGGTGAGCCGGGGCGGCACCGTGACTTTCGGGCGCACATCCTGCCCGGCGAGTTCTTTGATCTCGAACTTTGCGAGGATCTTCTGCAGCCGCGCCGGCTCACGATGATACGTGTGAAGCAGAGCGCTGATATCGCGGCCCTCGGTCTGCGCAAACCAGGTTGCCCCGCCTGGATGACGGCCCATCCACTCGGTGAAATCATAGGCGCGGCCGTCCACGACCCAGAAGGGCCGTCCTTGTGGCAGGACCGTGCCGGTGCGCGGTGAACTGCGAGTACGGGTTTCGGACATTGACTTCTCCTTCTGGCGCTTGTGTCCCCTGCTGCGTCTAGTCACGGTCAGCATTTTTCAACCCCCCGAACTGGAGAAGTGCCGTTTCGATCTGGGCCCCCGGGCCCATCGTGACCATGACGCCGCTATCGCCATCCGACGCACAGCCTTCCGCCAGCAGGCGCTCCAGGCTGACCAGGAAACTGCCGCTGGAGATGTTCCCGTAGTCACGCAGTACGGAGCGTGTGTGCCGGACGTCGTGCTCCGTAAGACCCAGACTGAGTTTGACGGAGTCGATGACCGCGCCGCCACCGGTGTGCAGTACCCAATGCTTGATGTCCGGGAAATCCAGGCCGTTCCTCCGCAGCAGTTTCTCCAGAGGCTCCCGGACGTTGAACCCTATGACGTAGGGGATGTCCCG
>DASYYE010000211.1:0-15681 GCA_035946955.1 Streptosporangiaceae bacterium
TCACCCAGGCACGCGACGAGTTGATCGAGCGCACCGTCCAGTCGCTCGTGGGTGCCCGCCGGGCCACGGTCCACATGTACAACGCGACCGCGCCGTTGTTCCGGCGGGTGGTGTTTGGCGTCGGCCGCGATGAGTGCAAGGCGCTGGCGGTCGAGGGCACGCGGTCGGTGATGAAATACGCCGACAGCTACCTTACTGACTGCGACTTCGGGTACGAGTACTCGCCCGAGATCTTCATGGACACCGAACTCGACTTCGCCGCCGAGGTGTGCGAAGCCGTGATGGATGTCTGGCAGCCCGGCCCTGACCGCGAGATCATCGTCAACCTGCCCTGCACCGTGGAACGCTCCACCCCCAACGTGTACGCCGACCAGATCGAGTGGATGAGCCGGACCCTCTCCCGGCGGGAGCACGTCTGTCTCTCGGTGCACACCCACAACGACCGCGGCACCGCTGTGGCTGACGCGGAACTCGCCGTCCTGGCCGGGGCCGACCGCGTCGAGGGGTGCCTGTTCGGCAATGGCGAGCGCACCGGCAACGTATGCCTGGTCACCCTGGGCCTGAACCTGTTCAGCCAGGGCATCGACCCCATGATCGACTTCTCGGACATCGACGAGATCCGCCGCACCGTGGAGTACTGCAACCAGCTCCCGGTCCACCCACGCCACCCCTACGCCGGTGACCTGGTGTACACGGCGTTCTCCGGGTCGCACCAGGACGCGATCAAGAAGGGCTTCGAGGCGCTGGAGCGCGACGCCGAAGCGGCACACACGGACGTGGCGCGCTTCCCATGGTCCGTGCCGTACCTGCCGATCGACCCGCGCGACGTGGGGCGCACCTACGAAGCGGTGATCCGGGTCAACTCGCAGTCCGGCAAGGGCGGCGTCGCCTACATCATGAAGACCGGGCACCACCTGGACCTGCCGCGGCGGCTCCAGATCGAGTTCTCCCGCGTCATCCAGGCCCGCACCGACGCTGAGGGCGGGGAGGTCACGCCCGCCCAGATGTGGCAGGTGTTCTCGGCCGAGTACCTGGCGGAGGGCCCGGTGGCACTGCTGACCCACCACACCTCATCGGTGGTGGACTCCAAGGACGTACTGTCGGTGGAAGTCAGCGTGGATGGCCGGGCCAGCCAGGTCGAAGGCGTGGGCAACGGGCCCATCTCCGCGTTCTGCGACGCCTTGTCCTGCCTCGGCATCGGGGTCCGGGTGCTCGACTACGCCGAGCATGCCATGTCCGCGGGCAGCGACGCCCAGGCTGCCTCCTATGTCGAGTGTGAGGTAGGGGGCCAGACCCTGTGGGGGGTGGGCATCGACACCAACACCGTCACCGCCTCCCTGCGGGCTGTCCTGTCGGCCGTGAACCGGGCCCGCGCCACAGGCGGGAAGTAACACGAAGCAACTGGGAGTGCTGCGGGCCCGCACGAGGGCCCGCAGCCCCCGCAATGAGCAAGAATGATTGGGTGGGCCTCTACCGCGACGATGCGATCGTCCTGCGTACGCAGGACCTGGGTGAGGCCGACCGCATCGTGACGCTGCTGACACGGCGGACCGGACGCGTCCGCGCCGTGGCTAAGGGCGTGCGGCGCACCAAGTCCAGGTTCGGCGCGAGGCTGGAGCCTTTCACCCACGTCGACCTCATGCTCTACACCGGCCGGTCCCTGGACGTGGTCACCCAGGCCGACACCGTCCGGGCCTACGGTGAGCAACTGTGGCCCGACTACCCCCGTTACACCACGGGGACGGCGATGCTGGAGGCCACGGAGCGGTTCACCACGGTCGAGAAGGAGCCGGTCCTGCGCCAGTTCCTGCTGCTGGTCGGGGGGTTGCGGGCACTGGCCGAGGGTGAGCACCAGCCGCGGCTGGTGCTCGATGCCTACCTGCTCCGCTCGCTGTCAGTGGCCGGGTACGCGCCGGCGCTGGAGGAGTGCGCGGTGTGCGGGTCAGGGGACGTTGCCTTCAGCGACGGGAAGTCACGTGTCTTCGCCATCCCGGCCGGTGGCCTGACCTGCCATGCCTGCCGGCCTGCTGGTGCCGCGACCCCGGCTGCCGGGACGGTCGCGCTGATGAGCGCGTTGCTGCGCGGGGACTGGGCCCATGCTGACGCGGCCGGGCGGCGGCACCAGGTAGAGTGCAGCGGCCTCGTGGCCGCTTACGTCCAGTGGCACACCGAGCATGGCATGCGTTCACTGCGTCACGTGGAGCACGTTTGAGACGTCCTAAGGAGCCGTTGGCGCCAGGGCCCCGTCAGGTCCGGCCTCCTGAACCACATGTGACCGGGGCGCGTCCCCCCGCCATCCCGGCCGAGTTCCTTCCCCGCCATGTCGCGCTCGTCATGGACGGCAACGGCCGCTGGGCCAAAGAACGGGGGCTGCCCAGGACCGAGGGTCACAAGCGCGGTGAGTACTCGCTGTTCGACGTGATCATGGGTGCTATCGAGATCGGCATCCCCTACCTGTCGGCCTATGCATTCTCCACCGAGAACTGGCGGCGTTCCCCGGATGAGGTGCGGTTCCTCATGGGGTTCAACCGGGATGTCATCCACCGTCGCCGGGACCAGTTGAACGAGATGGGGGTGCGCGTCCGGTGGGCTGGGCGGCGGCCCCGGCTGTGGCGCAGCGTCATTGCCGAGCTCGAAGAGGCCGAACGCCTCACGGTCGGCAACTCGGTACTCACCTTGCAGTTCTGTGTCAACTACGGCGGCCGGGCCGAGATCGCCGCTGCGGCCGCAGCGATCGCCGCGGACGCGGCGGCCGGAAAGTTGCGGCCCGACCGGGTCGACGAGAAAGTCTTCGCCCGTTACCTGGACGAGCCCGGCATCCCCGACGTGGACCTCTTCATCCGGCCATCTGGTGAGCAGCGCATTTCCAATTTCCTGCTCTGGCAGTCGGCCTACGCCGAGTTCGTCTTCATGGACACGCTCTTCCCCGACGTCGACCGGCGTCACCTCTGGCAGGCATGTGAGGTGTATGCCAGCCGCGACCGCCGGTACGGCGGGGCGGTGCCCAACCCGGTGCCGCAGGCAGGCGTCCCCAGCGCCGGGTCATAGGCGCTGGCGGAATCTCCCGGTTTCATGGGCGCAGGTTCATTTGCGCAGGTTCATTTGCGCAGGGCCGTCGCCACGGCCAGCACGACCAGGACCGCGGCCACAGCCGCGCGCAGGAGCCGCCCCTGACCCGTCAGCGCTGGCCAGGCCACGGCGGCCAGCCAGGCCACGAACACCGCATCGAGACCCAGCAAAGCGGCACCGGCGACCCCCGCCACCGACAGGCCAGCGATCAGCAGCACGGCCAGGACCAGCGGCGGGACCCAGCGGGGCAGCAGGTGCAGGTACACCAGTGGCTTGGCGCTCGCGCGCTCGAAGGCACGCCGCGATGGGCTGGTGCCGGGAGTGAAGAGCGCTTCCCCGCGGGCCAGTTGCTGCTGGCGTGCCCGCATCCCGCTACGGCCGCGTTGCGTACTCACATCGGCCACCTTAGCCGCCGTGCCGAGGTGGGGGTGTTTCGCCGTTCGGGTTGAGTGGGTTCCTGGGCTGCTGCTGACCTGCACTAAGCTGGGCGGACGCGTTTTCGCGCGTTACCCCCCGCCGACCGCCAGCCGGATGGAGTCCTTCTATGGCGCGCCGCACCGAGCGTCTCGAAACGATCGTCAGTCTCAGCAAACGCCGTGGCTTCGTGTACCCCTCCAGCGAGGTCTACGGTGGCCTCCGTGCCGCCTGGGACTACGGACCGCTCGGCACCGAGATGAAGACCAACATCAAGCGCCAGTGGTGGAAGGCCATGGTCCAGGAGCGCGACGACATCGTCGGCCTGGACTCGTCGGTGATCCTCGCCCGTGAGGTCTGGGAGGCCAGCGGGCACGTGACCGGGTTCGTGGACCCGCTCACCGAATGCCAGCACTGCCACAGGCGGTTCCGCGCCGACCACCTCGCCGAGGCCTACGAGGAGAAGCACGGGCACCCGCCCGCGACCGGCCTCGCGGAGCTCGCCTGCCCGGACTGCGGCACCCGCGGCCAGTTCACCGAGCCGCGCATGTTCAATGGCCTGCTGCGCACCTACCTCGGTGCCACCGAGGACGACTCCGGCCTGGCCTACCTGCGCCCGGAGACCGCACAGGGCATCTTCATCAACTTCCGCAACGTGCTCCAGACGTCGCGTAAGAAGATCCCGTTCGGTATCGGCCAGATCGGCAAGTCGTTCCGCAACGAGATCACCCCTGGCAACTTCATCTTCCGCACCCGCGAGTTCGAGCAGATGGAGATGGAGTTCTTCGTCACCCCAGGCACCGACGAGGAGTGGCACGAGCACTGGATCGCCCAGCGGTTCGCCTGGTTCACCGAACTCGGTGTGCGCAAGGACAACCTGCGCCTGTACGAGCACCCGGCGGAGAAGCGGTCGTTCTACTCCAAGCGGACCGTGGACATCGAGTACCGGTTCGGTTTCCCCGGTGCGGAGTGGGGGGAGCTGGAGGGGATTGCCAACCGCACCGACTACGACCTGTCCACGCACGCGAAGGCGTCCGGCCAGGACCTGTCCTACCTGGACACCGACTCCGGGCAGCGCTTCGTCCCCTATGTGATCGAGCCCGCGGTCGGCGTGGACCGCAGCCTGCTGGTGTTCCTGTTCGACGCCTACGACGAGGACGAGGCGCCCGACGCCAGCGGCAAGGCCGAGAAGCGCACGGTGCTCCGGCTGGACCACCGCATCGCTCCGGTCAAGGTGGCGGTCCTCCCGCTGTCCCGCAACGCTGACCTGTCCCCGAAGGCGCGCGACATCGCGGCGCAACTGCGCCGGAACTACAACACCGACTTCGATGACGCGGGCGCGATCGGCCGCCGTTACCGCCGCCAGGACGAGGTCGGCACCCCGTACTGCGTGACCGTTGACTTCGACTCACTCGATGACCAGGCAGTGACGGTCCGGGAGCGGGACTCGATGCGGCAGACGAGGGTCGGCATCGACGCACTCGATTCTTATCTGGCAGAACATTTGACCGGCCTCTAGCCCGCCGCCAGCCAGCTCAGGCCGCTGCCCTGGCGAGTCCATCGCACAACAGCCCGGCCTGCCAGGTCATTCCAGTGGGGATGACCGGCACCCAAGGTTGCCTCGGGTGTCCTGAGAGTGCGGGCTCAGCCGGACTGTGCCGCGAAGCTGTTGACCGAGACGATGGGGTTGCTGAACGCGGCTGGCCGGGTGATGAGTTGGGTGAGCTTGACCAGGCCGGTCCAGGGGTTGAGACTGGCCCGGAAGAAGCGGAGCACCGGTGGGGGCGTGGCGTACCCGACCGGGCGCCTGGGAGGGCCGGTGCGGGGTGGCGCGGGCTCCTCCACCGCCAGGTAGAACGTCCGGTCGTCGGTAGGCGTTGTCGCTGCGAGGAACACCCCATGGCCGGGCGCGGAGATGGTCGCGACAGGCACGTCCATACCGGCCGCCTCGATGTAGGCCTCAACCAGCGCCGGGCTCTGCATGCCGGTGAGGGTCATGGTGCCGGGGGCGGCCTGGGACAGCGCCTGGGTCATGACCGGTTTTCGCAGTTCGCCAAAGCTGATGGAGTAGCGGGGGAGGCCCTCGGCCGAGGCCATCGTGCCTCTGCCCGCTCCCGCCACGACGAGTTGCGACCACTCCTGCAACCCGGCGAGCAGCGCGAACAGCGCTGCGGCGATGGCCACCGGGCTGAGCCAGCCGCTCCACCAGCGCCAGTACCCGGCGTTGCGGTGTGCCCGCCGCTGCGCCCGGTGGTGGCGGGCGCGGCCGTGGAGTGCCCGGTCGCGGCGCACGGGGTCTTTGGGCGGGGTGGCTGATGGTGACGGGACGGGCAGGCACAAGGGTGCCACGGTGCCCGGTGCGACCGTGTCCGCCGCGGCCCGCATTGCCGCGCGGATACGGTCTTCCACCGCGTTCACTGTTCCTCCTGGAGGATCCGGCCGAGGTTGGCGAGTGCCCGGGCCGAGGTGGACTTCACGGTGCCGAGGCTCACGCCCATCACCTCGGCTATCTCTTGCTGGGGGAGGTCGCCGTAGAACCGCAGGACCAGCACCTCGCGCTGCCGGGCCGGGAGCCGGTTCAGCGCGGCGAGGGTCACGCGGTGTTCCTCGGCGACCAGGGCGTCGGCTTCCGCGGAAGCCGCGTCGGGGATGAGCAGCGCCGCCGGGAGCCGCCGGTTGCGGCGCAGTAGCGAGCGGCAGCCGTTGAGCACCGATGAGCGCACGTAGCTGAGGGCCTTGCTGGAGTCGGCCAGGCGGTCCCAGGCCCGGTACAGCCCGCAGAACGCCTCCTGCACCACATCCTCGGCAGTATGCCGGTCCCCCAGCATGATGACGGCGAGCCGTACCAGGCCGAGTGAATGTTCCTGGTACAGGGCGGTCACGGCCGCGGTGGCGTCTGCCTCGCGCGGCTGCGCATCGTCCCGGGCGGGAAGGGCGTCCCGGACGGGAACCTCATCCTGGGCGGCAACGGCATCCCGGGCGGCGGTGCCGTCCTGGGCCACGGCCACGCTGGCAGCGCCGGACCCTAACCGCCCGGTGGTGCGAGCCCCAGTCCTGCGAACCCCGGTGCTGCCCGCGCCACACAGCGAGACCACATCTGCTCCCACAAATCAGAGACGCTGGCGTGACCCCGAGGTTGCCTGGCTATGGGCGATTTTGTACACGAGTACGCCGTCCGCTTGGTAGGCGAACCGGAACCCGGTCCGGAGCAGGTAGGCGACCAGCCCCTGGTTCCAGTAGGCCACCTGCCTGCCGTTGAGGTCGTGGTGCTGGGGCCACACCAGCACCCAGCCGACGTGGGTCGCGGCCGCACTGGCCCGCGCGGCAACCACCTGGGCCGGGGTGTTGTGCACCTGGCCACGCCACACCCGCACCATGCCCGTGTAGAACGCGTCGTGGCTGATCCCGGCGATGGTGGGGGCCGGCGCCCTGGCCAGGTAGCCCACTGCGCGGGGGTGGCCGTCGGCGGTCGCGAGCACCTGGGCCTCGGGCCGGAACCGCGCCGCATAGGTGCTGGTGCCGCTGCTGACCCCGAACGGGAAGTCCACCACGATGGTGGCGGAGTGGTCGGCGGCGATCGGCCGGTCCAGGGCAGGCATGGCAGTGGGCATGGTGGCGATGTCGTACCCCGCGGGCATGACCGCGGTGGAGGGGTTCCCGGACCAGCCGGCCTCCAGCAGGCCCGCCGCTGCCACCACGACGAGGGCCGGGGCCGCATGACGGCGCAGCCAGCCGGCCGCGGCGCCAGCCAGCAGCGCGGCCGGGACAATGCCGAGTTCCGCGAGCCGTCCTGCTTCGCGGAAGCCGGACAACCCTGGTACCTGCACGAACCATGTGTAGGGCAGGAGCGCGGAGACCCGTGCGCCGTGCAGGGTGATGGCCACGGGCGTGTAGGCGTGCATGCCAACCCACAGCACCGGGCCGAGCGCCAGTGCACTCGCGACGAGCCACAGCGCTGCGAACCGCCAGGCAGTGCGGCGCCGCTGCCAGACCAGCAGCCCGAAGACTGCGAGCAGGCTCAGCACCAGGCCGTACATGGGCGCGGCCTCGCTGGTGGGGACCATGTGGGCGCCGATGCCCTGGTAGACCACACCGTCGTGGTAGTAGGCAGCGCCTAGCCGGGTCAGGCCGTACCCAGCCACCCGGGGAGACGGCTCGAACAGGCCCTCCAGTTCCGTGCCGTACTGGAGGTAGGAGCCAGCCAGTGCGCCGGGGCCGGCCTGGACGCCCGCGGAGGCGGACTGCCAGGCCATGGCGGCAAGCTGGGGACCGCCGCAGACCACACCGGTCAGGGCCGCGAGCGCGGTGACGCGGGCCTTGTCCCAGCTGGGGTGCTGCAGCAGCCATGGCACCAGCACCAGCGCCACCAGGATCCCAGCCATCACCGAGGACTCCAGGTCGCTCAGCAGGCTGGCACCCATGACCACGCCCAGCCACAGCGCCTGCCGCCACCCGGGTCTGCGCCGCAGCCGTACCGCCGCCTCCAGCGCCAGTGGCAGGAACAGCGCCCCGACCGCCAGGTTGAGCTGGTACCAGGCGCGCCAGGTGAGCATCGACGACAGCCCGAAGAACGCACCAGCCGTGATCGCCGCGGTCTGCGAGCCGAGCCACAGCCGGGCAGCCCGGTACATCGCGTAGCACAGCAGCCCTGGCACCAGGATGGACAGCAGGTTGGCTGCGGCGGACGGCCCGAAGGCCAGGGTGATGGGGGTCATCACCAGGCCTTCCAGCGGCATCAGTGTGTGGTAGGCGAGGCCGGCTCCGGTCGGTGCTGCGATGGCGTGGGTGTACCAGGGGTTCCCGAAGTGGGTGACCTGGTGCGCGACCCACCAGAACCCCCACACGTACGAGCCAGCGTCCCGGTTGGCCGGGAGCTTGCCGTCGGTCAGGTAGCGGGCGCGCGGCCATGTCACGGCGATGCCCGCGGCCAGGTAGCAGCCCAGGACCACGAGGTGGCACAGGACCGGACGGGCGGTGAGCGCACGGCCCGCCCTGCCTAGCTGGGCGGTGAGTACACGGCCCGCCCGGCCTGGCAGGGTGAGCGCGCGGCCGGCCCCGCCCGGCGGGGCGGTGAGCTCCTGCGGTTGCCCGGTCACGGGCTGCCTGGGGAGGGATCGCGCTGGTACAGCCACAGCCGCGCCATGCCAGCGTCTGGCGTGTATTCGTGGACCAGCCGGAACCCAGGGGCCACCCAGTCGGCAGGCGACGGCCATGGCGGGCCCATTTCGACGAGCCAGACCCTGCTGACCCCGAGTTCACGCTGTTTGATGACTGACTGCGGCGCGCTCAACCCGTACAGGCGGGCAGACGCGGGACCGGAGACGGCCATGCCGATCTCCCGCAGCTGCCCGAACCCGCCCGGGTAGGCCAGGTACCACGGGGGGATACCACCCCCCGGGTACACGATGGCGTCGCCGGGCCGCCCGTGGGTGGCGAGTACGGTCGCGGCCGAGCGCATTACACCTCCGGGAACCCGCAGTGCCAGTTGCCCGGGCAGGGCGAGCGCCGCCACCATGACGAAGGCCGCGAGCGCGGCGGGGGTGGTCAGCGCCGCCAGCCCGGCGCCAGCGAGCAGTGCAACCGCTGGCAAACAGAACGTAACATAACGCACGCTATACACGGGTTTTACCTCTGACGCCGCCAGCAGCAGGGCCGGTGGCACCACCAGCCACGGCAGGGCCAGCCAGATGAGCCCACGGTCAGCACTGTCCCCCTGCTTCCCGAGGTGCGGGCCAGCCAGGAGCACCCGCGGCGCCTGCCAAGGCCGCGTCCGTCCCTGCCGGCTGAGGCCGGGCCAAGTGGCGGCCGGAGGGTCGGCGTGGGTGACGCCCAGCGTTGCCAGCACCGCTACGACCAGGGCGGACAGTGCCGAGCCCGCCCCGAAGTAGTTGAGGAGATACTGCATGTCGTACCCGGAGGGTGTCTTTATCCACGCGATCTGCGCCCGCTGGGTCCAGCTGATGATGGCCATGGGTGCGACAGCCGCTGCCACCACCATGACCGTGGCCAGCCAGCGCCGGAAGACCACCGCACGCGGTGCGGGGGAAGGCCTGGTCCCATCCGCTGGCCTGTCCCTCCTGGTCAGCCAGGCCAGTGTGACCGCGTGGGCCGGAATGATCAGCAGTGCGAACAGTTGCAGGTAACCAGCGGCGGCCAGGGACGCGCCGTAGGCGGTGAGACGGTACGCTCGCGGCTCCTCGGCGGTTCGGACGAGCAGATAGCCCGCGAGCACCGCCGTCGCCGTGACCATGGCGTACGGCCGTGCGTCATGGCCCTGGTCGGTGACGGCGGGGATGACGGCGAAGACCAGCCCGGCGAACAGTGCCGCCCGCCGGGACCGGAGCCGGCGTGCGGTCGCGCAGACCCCGAGGGTAGCGGCGGCCATGGCGAGCGCCGACGGGAACCGGGTCGCGAACTCGCTGGTGCCCACAACCTGCGCGACCAGCCACAATAGGACGTAGTAGCAGCCGTGGACGGCGTCAACGTGCCCGAGCATCCGGATCAGCTGGGGCAGGGAACGTGACACGGCCGAGACCGAGTCGGCTTCGTCGCCCCAGTACGACCGGGCCGTGAGCCCCCACAGCATCACCACCAGGGTCAAAGCAGCCGGGATGGCCAATGCCCAGTCCAGCCGTGGCCAGCGGCGGGTGGCGCCGGCATGTTCCGCCGCGCCAGCGTGTTCTGCCGCCCCGGCGCGTTGTGTGGGCAGGACGCCAACGTGCTCCGTGGCCGCGTCAGTGGTGGCAGGATCCGGGCCCGCTATGGTGCGGGCAAACAGGTGAGTGGGCTGTGCCATGCCAGGAAACCCCCGTTCGCCTAAACGGCTGTCGCACACTTAGACAAGTGCTGTCACTCACTTAGATGAGTCTGGGTGCCTGGGTGTTGCCTGCCAAGACAAGAAATGACTGAAAGCGGCCAGTGCGGCGAACGGGTCAGCCTTCTAGCCAATGCGGCATTGGCGTCCCCGGTCGCCGGCCCCGGGGACGCCACCGCTTGGGCGTTAAGCCGCTACCAGGCCATCTGGTCGCTCGGCTGCTGAGTGTGAGGGAGAGGAGTGAACACATTGCCGCTCAGCACGCCCATCTCCCCGGCATTTCCGGCCCCCGTGCCGGCAATGACGAGGAGGCGGTTCCCTGATGAATCGGACCACAGGACTTCTTTCCAGGCTGCGGCCCTTGTGCTGCCCATGGAAAAGTCAACTCTCCCGGTGTCTGCGGAGAATTCGGTAACCGCGCTGCCAGCGTTTGGGGTTCCGTAGGACCCGGTAGTGGTTACGCGTGACATGGTCGTGACGATGACCTTGCTGCCGTCGGGGGTGATAACTGTCCTGCTGCTGGCCAGCCGCACCTGCCAGGTGCTGGTTGGGAAGGCCACGGCCAGCCTGCTCGTGCTCAGGCTGGTGCCTGGTGCGTCGGTGTCGAGCAGGCGGACCTGCGCGCCGCCAGCGGGGAGCGCGACCTGGAAAGCCAGCGTCCGGCTGTCGGCGGCCCAGGACAGCGACTGACAGGTGGGTCTGGGGTTCCCCGCCCGGTCCGGGCCGCTGGTGGCTGGCCCCTGCCAGCGCCATTGCCGCTCCCGGCGGTTGAGGAGCGTGACCACCTCGATCCCGGCTTGTGACTTCTGGGTGCAGCACGAGCCGGTGCGCGCCAGCGCGAGTTTCCTGCCGTCCGGTGAGAGTGCCAGGCCGCCCACGGAGCCGGCCGGGAGCGCCGTACCAATCGACAGTGCGCTCAGCAGCACGTGGATACCGAGACTGCGGCGGGCGTGTGGGGCCGGGGGGATGATTCGCAGGTGGAAGAATGCCAGCGGTGCCTGCATGTTCCATGCCTCCGCGGACAGGCCGTGCCGCCATGCTGAGTTGGACCACCAGCGCTGCGCCGCCAGCACGAATGAGCGGTCGTCGCCAGCGGCCGACACCCAGTCGAACCTGGCGTAGGGACTGGGTGGCACGACTGTGCGGACCTGGGCACCCGTGCTGGTCATGCGTACCACGGCGTCGCGCCGCGGGCTCGCCAGGTTGCCGGTCAGGGCCACGTAGTAGGCCGGGACGCTGCTGATCGCGGCCGCGGTAGCCACTGGCGCGTGCGGGCGTGCCCCGCCGAGCAGGTGTGAGAAGGCAAGGACTCCGCAGAGCACCGTGGTGACCGCGGCGGCTGCGGTCAGCGGCGTCACCCAGGTGGGCGCCGGCCTGCGGCCACCGGCCGCCCAGCTGGAAATGGCCGGCGGGTCGGGCAGCCGCAGTGGCGGGGCGCTGCCTGGGGCGACCGTAGCACCAGCCGCCCGGCTGGCTGCCTGGAGACGGTGTTCGATCGTGCTCATGACGATTCCCTGATCAGTCGGCCGAGCGCGACGAGCGCCCGGGAGGTGGTGGACTTCACGGTGCCCTGGCTGATGCCCATGACCAGCGCGATCTGTGGTTCGGGGAGTTCGGCGAAGAACCGCAGCACCAGGGCTTCGCGCTGACGGGCCGGCAGGCGCTGGAGCGCGGCCAGCACCTGCCGGTGCTCCTCGTTGACGAGCACGCTGGTCTCGGGGGAGTCGGCGGACCAACTGGCAGGCACCGCGTCTAAGCCCCAGCGCCACAGCCGGTAGCGTCGGCTGCGCAGCACGCTGCGGCAGCCGTTCAGCACACACGACCGCAGGTAGGGGAGTGCCTTGCCGGAGTCGCACAGGTATGGCCAGCGCCGGTACAACCCGCAGAACGCCTCCTGGACGACGTCTTCGGCGGTGCCACGGTCCCCGAGCATGACCACGGCGAGCCGGATCAGGGCGACCGCGTGCTCCTGGTAGAGGTTGGTGACTGCTTGCCGGGGGTCTAGCCACTCCTCCAACGCGGACGTGTCCAGATCATCCGTTCTGAGTGTGTCCACGTAATTAGAGACGCAGCCGGTGCCTATCAGTTGCCTGGCCGGGATGTCGAACTAGTGGAATCACGAGCCGAACGCGGCCTGTTCGAACCAGACCTTCACCGGCGCCTGTGGCAGGGGTGAAGGTGTTGCCGCTCAGCACGCCCATGTGTGCGAAAGAGCCTGGCCCGTCCGCGACGATGAGCCTGTCGCCGGAAGCATCGGACCATAGGACGTCGGTCCAGGTGCCAGGCAGTGGCTCGGACAGGGTGCGCACCAACCCGCCCCTTGTGGGCCACATTGAACTCGCTGATCGCGAAGCTGTCTCGGGAGCCATCGTCGCCCTCGCGGGCCGACGCCAGCGTGCCCGGCCAGGCCGCGCCGGGCAATGGCCCGGGTGGATCGCTTCGCGCGCTGGCGTGGTCCATAGCCGGAGTCGCTCGCAGGTCGGCTGTCATATATGTACAGACGCGGCCGGAGCGGCTGTGCTGCTTCCGCCTTGGCGAAAGATACCCGCCCGTAGGTGCCTGGCCGCCACGTCACCAATCCCTCGCGGTCGGTAGGCTCCAAAACGTTGGGGCCGCATCGGCCATATCGTCAACCGCCAGGCACCTCGTGAGGCGCAGAGGGCGGGCGCGGGCACAAGGAGAGCGTGCAGTGGCGAAGCTCGTCTACGACTTCACCGAGGGCAACAAGGACCTGAAGGACCTGTTGGGCGGCAAGGGCGCGAACCTTGCCGAAATGACCAACCTCGGCCTGCCGGTACCGCCCGGGTTCACCATTACCACCGAGGCGTGCCGCTACTTCCTCCACAACGGCGACGTCCCCCCCGAGCTCGACGGCGAGGTCGATGAGCGCCTGCGTGCCATGGAGGAGGCCATGGGCCGCAAGCTCGGCGACCCGGGCGACCCGCTGCTCGTCAGCGTCCGCTCGGGGGCCAAGTTCTCCATGCCGGGGATGATGGAGACCGTCCTGAACATCGGCCTGACCGACGAGTCCGTCCACGGCCTCGCCAAGCAGGCCGGCAACGAGCGGTTCGCGTGGGACTCCTACCGGCGGCTGGTCCAGATGTTCGGCAAGACCGTGCTGGGCATCGAGGGCGAGGCGTTCGAGCACGTCATCGACGAGGCCAAGAAGGCCAAGGGCACCACGAACGACCTCGACCTCGACGCCGAGGACCTGCGGGGGATCACCGAGTCGTTCAAGCAGATCGTGGCCGGGCACGCGGGCCGTCCCTTCCCGCAGGACCCGCGTGAGCAGATGGACCTGGCCGTCCGGGCCGTGTTCAACTCGTGGAACGCTGACCGCGCCGTCTTGTACCGGCGCCAGGAGCGCATCCCCGCCGACCTCGGCACCGCCGTCAACGTGGTCGCGATGGTGTTCGGCAACCTGGGCATGGACTCTGGCACCGGTGTCGCGTTCACCCGCGACCCCGGCACCGGCCAGCAGGGCATCTACGGCGACTACCTGCAGAACGCCCAGGGCGAGGACGTGGTCGCCGGCATCCGCAACACCGTCCCGCTGCAGGATCTGGAGAAGATCGACCCCGCCTCCTACAAGCAGCTGCTGCAGATCATGCATACCCTCGAAACCCACTACCGCGACCTGTGCGACATCGAGTTCACCGTCGAGCGTGGCAAGCTCTGGATGCTGCAGACCCGGGTCGGCAAGCGCACCGCGGCCGCGGCGTTCCGGATCGCCACCCAGCTCGTGGACCAGGGCCTCATCGACCTCGACGAGGCGCTCACCCGGGTGAGCGGCGACCAGCTCGTCCAGCTCATGTTCCCCCGCTTCGACCTCAGCCACGACGCGAAGCGGGTCACCAAGGGGGTCAGCGCCTCACCGGGCGCGGCGGTCGGCAAGGCCGTGTTCGACTCCGCCCGCGCCGTCGAGCGCGCCGCCGCGGGCGAGGACGTGATCCTGGTCCGCCGCGAGACCAACCCCGACGACCTGCACGGCATGATCGCGGCCAAGGGGATCCTGACCAGCCGCGGTGGCAAGACCAGCCACGCCGCCGTGGTCGCCCGCGGCATGGGCAAGACCTGTGTCTGCGGCGCGGACGAGCTCCAGGTCGACGTGGCGGGCCGCAAGTTCACCGCACCCGGCGGTGTGGTGGTGACAGAAGGGGACGAGATCTCCATCGACGGCACCAGCGGGGCCGTCTACCTCGGGGCGGTGCCCGTCGCGCCGTCCCCGGTGGTCACCTACTTCGAAGGCAAGCTCGACCCGAGCGCCGACGACCTGGTCAGCGCCGTTGACCGGCTCATGCGGCACGCGGACGCACGGCGCCGCCTCGGCGTGTACGCCAATGCCGACACCGGCGGCGACTGCGCCCGGGCGCGGCGGTTCGGCGCCCAGGGCGTCGGGCTGGTCCGCACCGAGCACATGTTCCTCGGCGAGCGGCGCCAGCTCGTGGAGCGGCTGATCCTGGCCGAGGACGACGCGGCACGCAAGGCCGCCCTGGACGCCCTCGAACCGCTGCAGCGGGGCGACTTCGTCGAGATCTTCGAGGCCATGGACGGCCTGCCCGTCACGATCCGGCTCATCGACCCGCCGCTGCACGAGTTCCTGCCCGACCTGACCGAACTGTCGGTCAAGGTCGCCCTGGCCGGGGAGGCCGCCACCGAGCAGGACCACAAGCTGCTGGACGCGGTGCGCCGGCTGCACGAGCAGAACCCCATGCTCGGCCTGCGTGGTGTCCGCCTCGGGCTGGTCATCCCGGGCCTGCCTGCCATGCAGGTGCGGGCCATCGCGCACGCCGCCGCGCAGCGCAAGCAGGCTGGCGGCGACCCGCGGCCGGAGGTCATGATCCCGCTCACCGCGTCGGTGCAGGAGATGGAGATCAGCCGCGAGCAGGTACTGGGCGTGCTCGAAGAGGTGGAGGACGAGACCGGCGTCCACGTCCACACCATGGTCGGCACGATGATCGAGGTGCCCAGGGCGGCCCTGCTCGCCGGTGAGATCGCCCGCAGCGCCGAGTTCTTCTCCTTCGGCACCAACGACCTCACCCAGATGACGTGGGGCTTCTCCCGTGACGATGTGGAGGGTGCGTTCTTCAGCCGCTACATCGAGCTGGGTGTCTTCGGCGTCTCGCCGTTCGAGACGATCGACACCGACGGCGTGGGCCGCCTGGTCCGCATCGCCAGCCAGGAAGGCCGCGCCACACGTCCCGAGCTGGAGCTGGGTGTCTGCGGCGAGCATGGCGGCGACCCCGAGTCGGTCCACTTCTTCCACGAGGTCGGGCTCAACTACGTGTCGTGCTCGCCGTTCCGGGTGCCGGTAGCCCGGCTGGAGGCTGGCCGCGCCGAGGTCATGCAGTCCAGCCGCGGCAGCGACAGCAGGTGAGGTGGTC
>DASYYE010000212.1:0-15688 GCA_035946955.1 Streptosporangiaceae bacterium
GGTCTTGGTGCGGGAAGGCCGCTCTTCAGGCAGCGCGATCAGCGCCACCAGCACCGTCATCAGCGGGGCAGCAGCGTTATAGATACTGGCCAGCCCGGAGGACACGTGCTCCTCGGCCCAGCCGAACAGCGTGAACGGCACCACGCACAGCAGCACCGCCACCACCGCCAGATGCGCCCAGATCACTGGCTGCCGGGGCAGTGGCTGGCGGGTCATCACGGTCACGGCCAGCAGCGTCACCGCCCCGGCGCACAGGCGGCCCAGCACGACCTCGGCTGGTGACAGGCCCTGCAGGGCAACCTTGATGAAGAAGAAGCTGGCTCCCCAGGCAAGCGCCAGCGCGGCGTACTGCGCCAGCACCCGGCGGGACGGCCAGCCCAAGGCGGTCATGAGATAGATGCCTTCCTAATGCAGCGGCTCAGCCGAGCATCTGCACGCCGCGGCGAGCTGCTGCCGACGGCTCGTACATCAGCGGCCCGCCGGCCCGGGCCAGGAACTCGCCGTAGGTTCGCGGCGGCTGGCCAGGATGATCCAGCCCCGCTCATCGCCGTCGTTGCCATGGCGCCTCCCAGCCTCAGCCCAGCGGCCCGACACCAGGTAGACGAGGACAACCGCCAGCTCGTGAGCCCGGCATCCGCGGCTTCTCAGCCATCAGGCCGTACCCCTTTACCGCCGCTAGCCTGCCTGGCTGCCAGGAACAATGCTGGCGGGAAACGGACCAGGCCGTCCAAGATCGAGCCCGGCGACGGCAAGCAGCGGTGACCTCTCACAGACTGCGTGTTCCGTGCCGGAATTGGGAGCACTGACTGGACCAGCGACACACTCTGCCCAGTGACCTGACCGGATCGCAGTGGCGGGTGATTGCGGCGCACCTGCTGACCTGGGCGGGACTGGCCCAGCAGATCGGCTGCACCCCGAGTCGGCTGACCAATCTGCCGCGCGCATGGCCGATATGGCCCTCACGATGCGCGTGACCCAGTGGCTGCGCAGACCGGCAGCCGAGTTCATCCATCCCGCAAGAGCCGACACCGAGCCGAACTGCTCTAGGCAGCCGGTTGTCCGAGGAACTCGAGGACCGCCGTCGTGAACTCCGGGGCGCCGAGGGCCGTGAAGTGGTCGCCAGGCACCAGGACGAGCCGCCCATGAGGCAGCAGGACAGCGAGTGAGTCCGCCGACGTGCCGCGGCTGTCCCGGTCGCCGACGACGACCAGCGTGGGCGCGGAAACCGGCCGCAACGCGTCGGCGGGCGTCGCCACGAAGGCGCCCAGGACAAGCCCGACGGCTCGTACGTCAACCCCGCTCTGCCTTATCCAGGCCGCCATCGCCTGCTCGGGCGACCCAGGTGGCAACGCGGCTCCGTCAGCGACGGCGGCCAGTATCCGGCGGTGCCCCTCGGTCCGGTCGCTCTGGGCATCGAGTGCATCGAGGCCCTGCCCCCCCACGACCGCATGGGCCGGGCGGGCGCCACGGGCGAGCAAGCGCAGCACGAGCTTGCCCCCCATGGAATAGCCGCCCAGGTCGTAGTCATCGAGCCCCAGGTGCCCGATGAGGGCGAGCATGTCGTCGGCAAGGATGTCGGGCGGGTAGCAGGCGGGATCGTGCGGTCGCCCGCTGTCCCCGTGCCCGCGCAGGTCCGGCAGGATGACCCGGTAGCCACGCTCGGCAAGCGCAGAGACCAGGCCCTGACCAGCCAGCAGCGCCCCGCTGCCCATGAGTCCGTGCAGCAAGACGAACGGCCGCCCGGACCCAACCTCCCGCCAGACCAGTTCAACGCCATCCAGGCAAGGCAACCGTTGCACCGGCAAGTCCGTCATGGGCACCGGTCTAGCACGCCCCGCCGGGCTCAACCAGCTGGGAGCATTCCCGCTGCCTCCATGTGGGCCATCAGAAACGAGACAATCTCTTGGAGGGACGCGTCCGGGACACCAGCGCCCGAGTGGTTGAGCGCTAGCCTGAACGCCGTATTCCGGTACCTCTTGCCCTCCATCACCACGACTTTGGAGTGCGCCCGGGCAACAAAGTCAACGAGCGGAAAGACCGGATCCGCGGCGGTGCACAGTCTCTTCATTTCGCGCGAGAACTCTTCCAGATCGACGTATCGGAACTGAATTCCGTAGTCCTCATTAATTTGAGTGGTCAGGTCGACCATGTTGAAGTAATCGTCGATTGTCACGTGGAGAACTGGCTCCTGTGGCCCAGCGGAAGAGGTCATGACGGCGGCGATATTGTGAGCGGCAATATCTGCAGGCATGAAGCTGAGCTGAATGTCGGCGTTCGGGGCCACGCCGTACTTAATCATGAACGAAAGCAAGCGCACAACGATGTCGGTGGAATGCCCGAATCCCGCGGTGGAAGCCGTGATGAAAGCCGGCCGATATATTCTGGCTTCGACGCCCTGCTCGCGAGCCTGGAGTACGAGCTGCTCTGAGACCCACTTCGTCTGTGCATAACCGAAGTCAAGCCCGGACATTTCCGGGTTTGAATCCCGCTCGAGCAGGTTCCGCTTTCCCGTCCATCCGAAGATGGTCGTGCTGGAAATGAAGTGAAATTGTTTCCGGCGTGAGGCACTCGCTAGTTTGAGGAGTTCTCTGGTGCCTTCGACGTTTGAGTGCCGGAGTATGTCATAGTCGAGGACGTAATCGACCCATGCGCCATTATGAACGATTGTGTCGACGGTTTCCGCCAACTGCTGCCAGGCACCGTCCGAGAGTCCCAGTCGCGGGTCCGCCAAGTCGCCGCACACCGCATGGACCCGGGCATCGAAGGCATCCGCGGTACGCAGATCGTAAGAACCTGCCGCCGCCAGGTCAGATTTCAGTCGTTCGCGTGCCGCCGAGGGATCGGGCGCTCGCACGAGAACTGTATAGGCCGCACTCGTCTGGTCGAGCAGGCTCCGGAGGAGGAACGGCCCCAGAAATCCGGTGCCGCCAGTCAGCAGCACGTGTTTGAAGGTGGCGTCTGCTCGTGGCACCGCGCTGGCGCGCAGCGGATCAAGGCGCGCGTCCTTGCGCATTGCCGCCGCTTCGCTCTCCTCATATTCCCGCTTAACTTCATCCAGTTTCGCGCGCAGGCTGATCGCCCAGTCAGCAGTGCCCTCCTGGAACCCGCGGACCAGCACGGATATTTCGGACACGGTCAGACGTTGCAGGACGGGGACGTGCAGGGCCTCTTGCAGGGCGTCAGTGCCTGTCTGCGCGACCGCCCTCTCAAGGATCACCAAAAGCCCGGCCAGCGCCAGGGAGTCCAGGCCGACATCGCTTGGCCTGGCGTTCTCGTCGCCCCGCAGCGCGTACGTTTCCAGGAAACGCTGGTAGTGAGCCTGAACGTCCAGAGTTTGTGCCCAGTCCAGTCCCGTTCCGTCGCCGTCACGCACATGGGTCTCGATCGTGCGCAGGCCACCATCTAGCCATTTGTCGCGAGTAAGACTTCTGGCGACCTTCCCGGAGGTCGTTCTCTTGATGGCCTGGCGCCGAACGAACATGATCGTATGCGGCCCGGTATAGCCGTGCACGCGGAGCGAGCGGGAGACCTCATCGGGGTGTGGTGGGTCACCCGGATTCCGGAGGCCGGCGACCACAACGAGTCTCTCTTCCGCATCTAGGCCACGGAACGTGGCCACACTCCCGGTCTGTATTTTATCGGAACTGTTCTCGACGGCGGCCTCAAGATCCTCAGGATAGTAGTTCTGGCCTCTGAGAATAATGAGGTCTTTCAGTCGGCCGCAGACGAAGAGCTCCCCATTGCTGAGGAATCCGAGATCACCCGTTCGAAGGTATGAATACGCGCCATCGGAATCGCCGGTTATCGAGTTATCAAACACGTGCTCCGAAAGCTCAGGATTGTTCCAGTACCCCTGGCACTTGCTCTGGCCGGCTACCCATATCTCCCCGATTCCGCCGCCTCCGACTTCGACCCCGGTGCCTGGGTCGACGATGCGCACGTGGATCCCGTCCAGTGGCCTACCACAGCTGACCAGTTCCAGTTGCTGGTCAGGGGGCGTGTCCGCGGCGGCCATGACGACGGTACGCGCGTGCAGCGACCCCCGGTCGATCTTGACGGATCGCTGTCCCGAGCTACTGACTGCCAGCGTGTTCTCCGCGAGACCGTATGCCGCGACGTGGGCCGCCGGACGCAGCCCGTACTTCGCGAACCGTTCCAAGAAGCCTCGGTACGTGCTGGGCCTGACCGGCTCAGCCGCGTTCATGAAGACTTGTACCGAGCTCAGGTCCAGACCCTCTAGTACATCGTCTGGAACGCGCTCAGTGGAGAGGCAATATTCGAAGCCGAAATTTGGAGATGACGTATAGGTCGCTTTATATCGGCTAACTGTCTCCAGCCACAGGGCGGGTCGCCGCAGGAAGTCGAGCGGCGAGAATCCATATGTCGTGCCGCCGGTGACGACCTGGAAAAGATAGTATCCGATCAGACCCAGGTCGTGAAATTGCGGCAGCCACGAAACCCCGATTGCCTGGTGATCGATCATTGAACGACAGTTATGTATGACGTTCTGGTGCGACACGACCACTCCCTTGGGAGTGCCGGTCGAGCCGGAGGTGTACTGCAGGAAGAGGGTCTGGATCGGGTCGTCTGTTATGCCCCCGCGTGCGGCGCCCTGCAGTAGGTCCGTGGCGAGCGTCTGAACACCGAGGTGAGCGAAGGGGTCGTCCGGGTCAGCGTGATCGTCGGCCTCACCAGGGCCAAGGAGCCCTGCGCCGAACGATGAATGGGTCAGGGCGAGCGTGGCCCCGCTGTCCAGGATCACCGACCTGAGCCGTGACGCTCCCCCCGTCGTGACTGACGCAGCCGGGGGGACGGGAACGGGAATTACCCCCATGCGGGCGCAGGCGACGAACGCCGCTACCGTCTCCAGTCCCGGCGGATACACCAGCGCCACACGATCGCCACGCTGAACGGCCGTTTCATCGTGAAAGTACTCAGCGAGGAAGCGGGTTCTGGCCTCGAAAGACCGATATGTGTAGGTTTCGCGTGGTGTGCCGTTGCGATCAAGAAACACGCTGAAGCACTTGTCAGGATTAACCGCTGCCCAGTGACCCAAGTAGTCGAGGATCGTGTCCAAGTGCGCCCACCCCTCACGCAGCGGATCCTTATGTCCGCCCAGTGCAGCCATGCCGGATGGTTACCACTTTATTAGTATAAAGCCGGATAACTCTACCTCCAACACCGGCACACTCTGGGAGAGTCTCGCTTATCACAGCGAACATCAGGGCTGCAATAGCAGCAGCAATAAGCCGGCCTTGCCGAGGTGGGGTGTCGCTGGATGCCTTGAGGTGGCCGGACACGCACGACGGCTTCACTCACCGGCCTCCAGCCGTCCTCGGCCGCGCTTGGCTGCAGCAGCGGACGGCCTGGACATTGCGGGCGGAGACTCCCATTCTGGTGTGAGCACCGGGGAGGTGCCAGGTGCTCTCGGTCGTCTTCCGCCAACCCCGCCACGTGGGAGGTTGCGATGAGCAGGGAGCATGCCTTGCTGCTTCGCGGGCGTATCAGGTGGTCTTTCCTGTCTGCGCTTGGCAGCCTGGTGCTGACGGGCGCACTGACCGCTGCCACCCCGCCGTCAGCCTCCCCATCGGCCGCCGGTACCGCCGGGTCCGCGCATGTGATAGCGACCATCTCGTTGGGCCGTCACCTGGCGTGCAACGTGGCCACCGACCCGCTGACTCATATGGTTTACGTGACAGAGCCGACTGGCCTGGCGGTGATCAACGGCCGGACGGACAAGCTGGTCACCACGGTTCGTCTCCCTGGCGCTGCAGCACGAGCAGTCCTGATCGACCGGCTGCGTAATGTAGCTACCGACCCGCTGACTGGGCGGGTCTATGTCACCGACGCGGCTCAGCACAGCGTGCTGGTGATCGACGAGCGGACGGACAGGGTGGTCGCCACGATTCCGGTGGGTGGCCAGATGCACTGGATCGCCACCGACCCGCTGACCGGGAGGGTCTATGTGCAGGACTGGCGGCGTTCCAGCGTCCAGGTCGCGGTGATCGACGGCCGGGCTGACACGGTGGTCGCGCGGATACCTGAGAACGGGCTCTACTCGCTGGGAATCACCGTCAACCCGCTCACCGACAGGGTGTATGTGGCTGGCACATCGGTAGGCGGCGTGCTGGTGATCGACGGGCGGGCGAACAAGGTAGTCAGCATTGTTCCGGACACGGGTGGCGACCAGAGGATCGCTGCCGACCCGCTGACCAATACCATCTACGCGGATCTCCCCGATGCGGACGGCCCGGGCTATCTGCAGGCGATCAACGGCCGGACCAACACTGTGACGGCCTATCCCATCTCGCTTAGGCAGGGCGTCTATCCGCTAGGGATCGCGACCGACCCGCTGACCCACTTCGTCTATGTCGCCAACTACGGTAATAATATCGTAGTAATCAATGGCCGGACCAACAAGGTAGTGGGCTTCGTGCCCGTAGGCCGTAACCCAAACGGTGTAGCGACTGACCCGTTGGCTAACAGGGTTTACGTCACAAATATCTTCTCTCACTCGGTGTCGGTTCTGGCTGGGAGCAGGTGACCATCCAATTCTTCGCCAGGGACGCCGTGCCTGCCGACCGGCACCTCCGCCCGCTAGGCCATGCCCATCAGAACATCGCAGTCAAGACAAGTCTTGAGACTGCGCGTCAGCGCTCAACGCGCGATGCGGGAAGCGGTGCACCTCCTGTGGCCAGCCGACCGCGACCGCGATCCTGCCGGCCCAGTACCGCGCCTCTGCGTCGCCGGGCACATCGACGACCGTGAAACCGCCGAGGTGCTCCTTGGTCTCGACGAACGGCCCATCGGTGAAGACGGGCGAGCCGCTGCTCGGGTCGACGCTGCACACAACGGTCGATGCATCCAGACCACCGTCGCCGAAGACGAAGACGCCGGCGACCGTCATCTCCTCGATCAAGGACCTGCCGGCCGCGCCCCTCTCGCGCAGTTCGTCCATCGTGAGGTCGGGCACCCACTCGTCGTTGAAGGCGATCAGGTACAGCGCCATGTCAAGCTCCTCTGCCCACGGGCAGCCCGGACGACTGCCGCTCACCTTCTCCACGAACGCACCCGTGCCGATTCGACACCCGGGCCAAGACTTTTCCAAACCTTCCGCATCGCAGCCGGTCGAACCGCATGCGACCGAGCCTGCTCCCCGGCCGCTGGGTCGTCTGGCAGGCACCCGCGCGATCAACGACACACAGATGCGGTCGATGGTTTGGTCGGTGTGGTCAGGTCCGCGGGGCGTACTTGATCGAATCAAATGGCCAGTCGCGTTCCACCCACGCGAGGATCGTGTCGTGGAGGACTGGGTCGAGCGCGGCGCAGTCGGCGCGTACCCAGGATTGGACCGAAGCGCGCCGTTGGCTCTCGGTGCCGCCGCTGGGCTCATGGCCCACACAAAGCGTGCACGAGGCTGCCGGGCAGCGGGACGCGGTCAGCCGCGCAGCCGCACGCGGTAAACCCGTTGGCGAGGTCGGTGGTCATCCCGCGATAATCGCCGGCGTGGAGGAGGTCGAGGTCGTCGTCGCTCATAACGAACGCGCGACCTTGCGCGTCGGCGGGGTGTTCCTGAAGATCGACGCTGATCAGAGGCGCACCGACGTCGAGGTCGAGGCGATGGCTGTGGCGCCGGTCCCGACTCCGGAGGTCCTGTGGCGGAAGCCGCCCGTGCTCGCGCTGGCCGCCCTCCCAGGGACGGCATTGGGCCGGCTCGGCGAGCCGTCGTCCGCGTCGCCGGCGGCGTGGGCCGCGGCGGGTGCCGCCGCCCGGATGCTGCACGATGCGCCGCTGCCGCCATGGCCCGGTAGGAGCCCTGACGGGTGCGCATCGGCGCTCGATGTCGAATGCGAGTGGCTCGTCTCGAACGGCGTTCTTCCCGCCGGCCTGGTCACGCGCAACCGCCGGGTTGCCGAGGCCGCGCTGCGGCCGTGGACACCGGTGTTCGCGCACGGCGACCTGCAGGTCGACCACGTGTTCGTAGACGGTGATGAGATCACCGGCGTGCTCGACTGGTCCGAGGCGGGCCAGGGCGATGCCCTGTTCGACCTCGCCGTCCTGACGCTGGGACACGAGGAACATCTTGGTGACGTCGTCGCCGGCTACGGCGCCGACGTCGACCTCGACGTGATCCGCGGGTGGTGGTCGTTGCGGTGCCTGCTGGGTATCCACTGGCTGGTCGAGCACGGCTTCGACCCGTTCTTGCCAGGCTGCGAGGTTGACGTGCTGAGATCCCAGCTGTGAGGCTGCACGAGCCCTGGCGGCTACGAGTGCCGTTGTGCCGCACCGAGCAGGCCATCTCCTGAAGTACGTCGTCTTCGCACCAGCAAGGCCACGGCCCTCCAACATCCCGGGCACCCAGTCGGCTACACCCTTGCGCGTCACTGCGTCAGATCGACGGGGTTGGTGGTCTGGCCGCAGACTTGTACCATGCGATTGGTACAAATTATGTGAGCGGGGATGCGGAGTCTGGCCGTGTACTGGGATTGAGGGCTAATGGTGACGAGGATGCCGGACCGGGCAAGTGGCTCTGGCGTGGGGGATACGCCGGAGGTGTTTCCGCTGCTGCCGGTGGCGGTCCCGCTGGGCTGGGGTGGCTGGTTCGTTGAGGTCGCCGCCGTTATCCGGCGCAGTTGGCGGGTGCTCGCGGGAGTCGTCGTGGCTGGGACGGTCCTGCCACTGCTGGTCCTGTCCTTCGTGGTCGCGGAGGGCGCTGTAGGCGGCGTCGCCCAGGGAGGATATGGCAGCAAGGGCCCGGACCTTGGTGGGTATTTCGTGCTGTTCACGGCCCCGGTCATGATGGCGGTCGCGGTTTTCTGCGGCCATTGGGTGGCCCGTGCGTGGACGGGGGCATGCCTGGTGGTGGTGTCGGGCGCCATGGGCGGGCCTAGCAGTGTGCAGGCCGCGTTTGAGTGGGGAAAGCGGCGGTGCCGCCTGTTGTGGGCGTTTTATCTGCTGGGTGTTGCTGTCCTGGTCGCTGTGGAGTACACCGACGCGGTGCTGTCGCCGGGCGCTGTCACGGTGCGCAATGTGCTGGCGCTGGCCGGCCCGTCGGGCATCCTTGCGTTGATCTTGTGTCTCGCTCCTGCCGCCGCCTACCGGGGACAACTGCCTGGGCCTGGCCGCCCCGGCCCGGGCCGAGGCGCGGCCCGGTGGGTAGCTTGCCTGGTGCCGATGCTGTGCGTGCTGGCCGTGGTGGTGTGCTGGCAAGCCGGGGCTGCGGTGGTGCTGTCGCGGCTGATGACTGTCTCCCCATGGTCGACGGCCACCCCTCCCATCAACTCGGTCACTGGCGGGATCATCGCCAGCGTGCTTTCCATACCTGGCTCAGTGCTGCTGATCGCCGCGAGCGTGGTCACCTACGCGGCGCTGAGGGCAGCGCGCCCTGCGGTCGCGGGGGTGCTGCAGTGATGCGCTGCCCGCAGCGTCGCCCGAGATGGGCTGGTGTGCGTGCCGCCGCCCGCCGTGAGGGGCCTCCGGCCGGCTGGCGGCTGCTGCCGTGATCCTGTCGGTGATACTGCTGGCGGCGCTGATCTTCAGCGTCGCGCTGGTGGTGGCGGTGGCTTACAGGCCTCGCGGGGGAGCGGGGGCCGCCGTACCGGCGGTGGCGGCCCGGCACACGGCCCGCTGGCGGGCCGGCGGATTCGGGGCGGGCTTGTGCTGTGCTGTGCTGGCGGGTGCCGGCGGGGCCTGGGCCGTGCTGGTGGTGGGTGCCCCGCTGTTCGCGGCCTGTGTGCTGGGCGGTGTGCTGGTGGGGGAGCTGACGGTGCCCCTCCCGCGTGCCGACGTCCGCGTCGCTGCGCTGGCACCGCGGAGGCCTCGCGACTACATACCCGAAGTTCCCGCCAGGCTGCTGGTACTGGGCGGCGGAGCGCTGCTGGTTCTGCTGGCCGCAGCGGCCACTGGTGTGATCAGGGCACTCGCCCATCCCGGTAGCTGCCTGCCCCACGAGGTGGGAGGGGGCAATGCGGCGGCTACCCCGCTGGTGCCCGGTGTCAGTGCGGCCACACTGGTGCTCCTGGCGGCCGGGTCGGCGGCCGCTGCCTGGGCGCTGCGCGCGGTGGCCCGCCGTCCGCTGGCCGCCACCGACCACCGGTCCCTCGCCGGTGATGAGGTGCTCCGCCGCGGCTCGGCGCAGGCGGTGCTCGCGGGCTGGGGTGTGCTGGTCACGGTCCCGCTCGCCGTGACGGCTTGGAGCATCGGCCAGGACCTCGCCGTGGGGTGCCCGCCGTCGCCATGGTGGGCTGCCCAGTTGCTGCTGACGCCGCTGGCGTTCATCGCGGCATGCGGGGCTGTCGCGTGCGTGGCCTGGCTCGTGTCGAGGACCTGGTGGGCGCTGCGGTGAGTGCTCCCGAGCTGACAGTCGATACCACCAGCCCCGTGCCACCGTATGAGCAGATCCGCGCCCAGCTCACACAACTCATCACAGCCGGCGTGCTCGACACTGGCCAGCGGCTGCCGCCTGTCCGCCAGCTCGCGGCGGACCTGGGACTAGCGCCAGGCACAGTCGCCCGTGCCTACACCGAGCTTGAGCAGGCCGGGCTGGTGGCGGCACGGCGCGGCGGCGGCACCCGGGTCCTGCCCGCGCCCGCGGGGCCAGCCGCGCCCCAACTGCTGGCACAGCGCGCCCGTGACTACGTCACCACGGGCCGCTGGCTCGGCGGCAGTGACCAGCAGATCCTCGACGCCGTCCGGCTTGCCCTCGAGCCCTCCTAACCGGCAACCTCCGGGCAGACGCGGCCAGCCAGGGAATCTGCCGGTGTCGGCACGGGCAGGCAGGATTGTCCGCTATGCGGCCCGCTGGCCTGCGGGAATCGTCCGCGATCGGCAGTTCACAGGCAGAACCACTCTTGCCTTGTAACGCTGTAAATAACTCATGTATTATCTGCCGGGATGCTCTGATATGGGCAGGTATGGCAACGGGGTTTCACGGCGACTTAGTGCGTCGTACTTTCGGGGAAGGGTCATCCGTGAAGAATGTCCTGCGGCGGGCGATAATGTCAGTGCCGGTCAGCGCTGCGGCTCTGCTGTCGTCGACTGGCACCGGGCTGGCGGCGGTGGCGGCCCCTGAGGTTCCTGTCGCCCAGCACATTGACGGGGGTGAAGGCGGCGTCTGCGTCTCGGAGGCCAGGGCGAACGCCAAACCATGGACTCTCCAGGAGATGCGTGCTTCGGTTCCATTCACTCCGGCCAATTTCGCCAGGGCTCTGGCCAAATTGACGCACGCACAGCGGCGAGACCTCCGGAGGCAGTCCGCCGAAGCAGTGCGGAGGGGGCCCTGTGGCGGCGATGGCCACCTGATGGCGGCGTCGCCTCGAGTCCCAGCCTCTTCGGCCCCCCGTGTATCGCCCACCGCTCGTCGGCCGGATACCGGACATGCGCAAGACTACCGTACTATCGGGAAATTCTTCTTCAACGTAGCTGGTATTCTGCATTTCAATTGCACCGCAGCCACAGTCAACAGCAATGACCATCCAAACTCGAACCTGGTGCTAACCGCCGCGCATTGTTTCAACGGCGATTATGGCGGTGTTATTTACAATACGGATGACTGGCAGTTCGCCCCTGATTGGAGTAACAACAACGCTCCGTACGGGATGTGGCAGGTGTATGAGGACGTGTGGCCACGGCAATGGGATCCCAGTGGTGACGGCCCCTTGGACGGCCGTTACGACTACGCGGTTTTCATCACCAAGTACCTGAATGCCCACAGTATCGGTTCCCAGGTTGGCCTGAATGGCTGGAATGCGGATGCGCCTAATACGGGGCAGGTTACAATCTTCGGTGTTCCCGGGAATAGTTCCTATATGCTGGAGAACGTCACGACCGCACATGGAGTCCATATAGGAGGCTACGATTACCGCACGGCTTCCACCCCCGGCTTTGCTGATGGTGCCAGTGGCGGCCCGTGGTTCTCCAGCTACAGCAACTCCAGCGAGCTTGGGATAATAATCGCCGATACCGGAGGCTACGACGCGGGAGGGCCTACCAGTTCGCCGTCTTACTCCTCCTTCTGGGGCTCGACCTACGCGAGTCTCGTGGCGAACGCGTCCAGTATTTACCCCCCAGGTGCCACACCCCGGTAGCTCCGCCCCGCCACGCGGGCCAGTTCTGCGCACAGCCGTGTCTCGGGCCAGGGGACCGCGACGTTCCCGGTCCTGCCCCTCCCTGCGAGCCACCGCTAGCCGGGTCATGGCCTTGCCGACGTGGAGGTCAGGGCGTGACCACAAGCCCGGCTCCGGTCATGGGTTGATCGCGATCGTCTGGGCGTATGTGAGGGGGATGTGGATCGGCCGGGCGAGGGTGTTGGTAGCGGTGCGGATCGGGACAACCGCCTTCCCGCAGCTCACGTAGGCGGTCTTGCCGTCCGGGGTGACCGCGAGCGCGAACGGGCCGGAGCCGACCCGCATCGGCTTGCCGACCTTGTGGGTGACCGTGCTGATCGGGAAGACCGAGGCGGCGTTATTGCTGTTGATGTAAGCGGCGTAGATGGTCGGAGTGGGTGGCCGGTGCCTTGCTGCTGCCCCGGAACCCCGGCCGACGGTGCTGGCGCCCGCCGGGATGGCGACAGCGGTGGCGGCGACCGCCGCCACCGCGGCGGTGCACTCCATCGCCCGGCGCCACAGCAGTCTGCCCCGCCCGCGGCGGCGCGCCAGCCGGACCTCTGCCCGTGGCGGCGGAGCCCCGGCACCGGCTGCTCGCGCTAGCAGTGCCCGGATTCTTGCCACATCCATGATCGGTGTCCTTTCCGTACGTGGCCGGTTCGCGGGACGTGCTGAAGTTGCCTGGTGGCGGTGCGGATCATGGCGTGATCGCGATCGCGTCGGGGTTCCTGAGAGGGATGTGGATGGGTACGCCGGGGGTGTTGGTGGCGATGCTGATCGGGATGACCGCGTTCTCGCAGGCGACATAGGCGGTCTTGCCGTCCGGGGTGACTACGGCGCCGATGTTCGGGTGAACCAGACGTTGGCTGCGGCAGTCGGCTCCGAACTGTATCGTCTTGCCGACGGTGTTGGTGGCGGTGCTGATCGGGATGACCGAGTCCCCGCCCGTCATGAGGTAGGCGGTCTTCCCGTCCGGGGTGATCACGAACTGGTTGGCCGCTTTGGCGGCGAAGCCGCCGGTCCCCCACGGGGTGAGGTGGACTTTGATCGGGGTTCCGGCGGTGCTGGTGGTGGTGCTGACCGGGACGACCGTATCGGGATTGATGGTGAGGGCGTAGAGGGTCTTGCCGTCCGGGGCGATCGCGATGACGCCCTCGCCGGAGTTGGCGTGCAGGTGGATCGGCGTGCCAGCGGTGTTGGTGGCGGTGTTTATCGGCGTCAGGGTGGACCCGCCATAGGCGTAGGCGGTCTTGCCGTCCGGGGTGATCGCGATCTCGAATGAAGCGAAGCCGACCCGGATGGGCTTGCCGGGAGTGTTGGTGGCCGTGCTGATCGGGACGACCGTGGCGGGCCCGTTGCCGCTGGTGGGGTAACTGACGACGTAGGCGGTCCTGCCGTCCGGGGTGATCGCGATCGCTTGCGGGCCGGAGCCGACGGGGATTGGCTTGCCCGCAGTGTTGGTGGCCGTGCTGATCGGGACGACCGTGTGCCGGCCCGTGTTGGCGACGTAGACGGTCTCCCCGTCCGGGGTAATGGCGATGAACCATGGCCCGTCGATACGGCTGCGGCCGACGGGGATTGGCTTGCCGGGAGTGTTAGTAGCCGTACTGACCGGGGTGACCGTGACAGTAGTTGGGTTGAGGACGTAGGCCGTCTTCCCGTCCGGGGTGATCGCGATCTGAAAGCCGAAGCCAACCCTGATCGGCTTCCCGGCCCTGTTGGTCGCCGTGCTGACCGGGACGACCACGCTCAGCTTGTCATTGACACTGGTGTAGGCGGCGTAGACGGTCGGCGCGGCTGGCCGGTGTGGCGCCGCCGGCCCGGGAGCCGCGCCGTAGACCCGGATGGCGGCGGTCACGCCGGTAACCGCCACAGCGACAGCAGCAAGTACGCCAGCGGCCTCCCTTGCCCGGCGCCGGGCCAGCCGGTGCCGGACCGCGGTCACGGTCACCCGGCCTGGTGGCACGCCCATGGCTGCATCCATGAATTCCCTCCAGTGCCTGTCGTCCATCTCGTTGTCCATCTCGATCACCGGGCCTTCCGCTCCATGAACCCGGCCAGCCGCGGATCGTCGCGCAGCTTGGCCAGCGCCCGCGACAGGGCGCTTTTGACCGTGCCTACCGAGCAGTTCAGCGTGTCTGCCACCTGCGCCTCGGGCAGGTCGTCGTAGACCCGCAGCACCAGCACCGCGCGCTGGCGGCCGGTCAACGCCGACAGCGCATCGCGCAATGCCACGCGCATGGCCACTTCGGCGGCCACGTCCCCGGCCGCCGGGGCGTCGGCCACCGCCGGTGATGCCTTCTCACCGAACCACCGGCGGCGGCTCCAGGTAGTCCAGGTGTTGACCATCACCCGGCGCACGTAGACCTCGGGATCATCCCGCCGCCGGATCCGTTCCCAGCGCGGCCACGACCGCGCCAGCGCCGTCTGCACCAGGTCCTCGGCCATGCCCCAGTCACCGGTCAGCAACCACGCCGTGCGCCGGAGCGCCTGCTCACGCGCCTCGACAAACTGCGCGAAATCGTTCGCCTCGGCGTTCAATGCGCCTCCAGTGGCCTCGGGTGTGCATCGCCTGACAAGACGACCTGAGGGTCGCCAAACGTTCCGCCCCCCCGGCAGAAGATGCCGCTGATCCGTCCATCACCGGAACCTGGTCTTCTCCGTCTGGCTGCTCATAGCGGCCGACCTGAACACAAGATCCCCCCGGCCGCTGTCGGGGCGCGGGGTGTGGTGGCGCAGGGCGGTGATCTTTGCACAGGGCGGCCATGCCGTGCGAAGGGTGAACAGGGCTCCTGATAACGACGGTGGCGACCAAACCAGCCAGTCACACCAGGAGCCGTGATGCCAGTGGAAGTCCTGGCCACCCCGGCATCAGTGCAAGACCGCGATGCGGCCCACCCGCTGCTGTTCAACCTCACCCGCGCCCGGCGCCGCGTGCGCCGCGCCTGGGCCGACAGCGGCTACGCCGGGAACTCCTGCCCTGGGCGGCCACCTATCTCGAGATCACCGTCGAGGTCGTCAAACGGCCCGGCGGCCTGCACACCTCCACCGTCCTGCCCCGCCGCTGGGTGGTCGAGCGCACCCTGGCCTGGATCACCAGCTACCGCCGCTGCGCCCGCGACTACGAACGCCTGCCCGCCCACCACGAAGCCGCCGTCTACTGGGCCATGATCACCCTCATGACCCGGAGCCTCGCCCGCCCCGGCTGAGGTTCAAAACCAGGCACTTAGATGCCCGCTGCGCTCATCGCCTTGGTCACCTGGGTTGCCATGGCCTGCTCGCCCAGCGCGTTCGGGTGCATCGGGGCGGCAGGGGAGGTGGGGTTGAGGTCTTCCACCCACTTCACACCGGTGGGCTGGCAGACGTCGTGGCCGATGCTGTCGGTGTAGGTGTCCACGTAGGTGGCGCCGTGCGCCGCGGCCTCGGTGGCCAGCATCGTGTTCAGCTTCTTCTCGGTGCTGCGCAGGTAGGGCACGTCACCGGCGGCGATGGGCATGGTCGCGAAGCAGCCATGGCCGGTGTTGGGCAGGATGACCGGATAACCGACCACGAAGACCTTCGCGTTCGGTGCGTGGTTGTGGATG
>DASYYE010000213.1:0-6549 GCA_035946955.1 Streptosporangiaceae bacterium
CGGAAGAAATGGTCATGTCTGCGGTCGTACCCGCCCCGCCACGTTTGAGCATTCGGCTGAATAGGTGAGGTGCGAGGAAGGCGAGGCGAACGAGGACTGCTCCCGCGGTGGCCACATAACCAGAGGGAGGCTTGCCACAGCAGGGACCGGCTCGTCCGGCGTAGCGGGCGCCATGCCGGAGGCATGGGGTATCCCGATGGTGGTGGGCTGACCGCAGCCGAGCGGGCCCAGCGTGAGCGGGTGCGGCTGGCGGCAGCGGAGTTAATTGAGGCGGGGGCCAGCGACCGGGAGGTGGCCGGGCGGTTCCGGGGCGGAGCCGCCGCGGCTGCGGCCGCTGCTTCGTGCCGGGTCTCAGCGGCTGGGTCAAAGCTTGGTCAGCTTGGCGTAGGGCGCGCTGATCCGGTACTTGACCGTGCCGAAATCGACGAGCACGGTGTCTGCTTCTGTACTGATGACGCGGCCGAGGCCGTACCGGTCGTGGGTCACCAGGTCGTGCGCCGTGAACTCCTCGACAGGCTCGGGCGCGGGCTGCGGCGTGTTGAAGGGACTTCCGGGCACGGGGCGCCGGGTCATGGCGCGGGCTGGTTTCTCATCATGACCAGTATGCGGCCTGCAGCCAGGCCCATCCAGGCTCGGCCCGAACCTCGGGCCCCGGAGGTCGTCCGGGGCCGCGTCCCCCGGCGAATCAGTACTCGAGTTCGGGCCTCAGTGAGCCGCCGACGGTGTGCAGGTGCCGCAGTACCTGCGCGTAAGAGGCGATGAGGCGGGTCTCATGGTAGGCAACGCCGTGGGCGTCGCAGAACGCCCGTACCGCCTCTTGTGCGCGCCGCAGGCTAGGCCGCGGCATGGAGGGGAACAAGTGATGCTCGATCTGGTAGTTGAGCCCGCCGAGGGCGAAATCGGTGAGCCACCCGCCGCGGATGTTGCGCGAGGTGATGACCTGGCGACGGAGGAAATCGATCTTCTCATCCTCGCCGAGAACCGGCATGCCCTTATGGTTCGGGGCGAAAGCACAGCCCAGGTAGATCCCGAACAGGCCCTGATGGATGACAATGAAGGCGGCTGCCTGCAATGGGGAGAGGACCAGGAACACGGCGGTGAGGTAGGCGCCGATGTGCGCGATGAGCAGTGCGCTCTCGGCCAGCTTCACCGTGAAGCGACGGCCGCCAAGCAGGGCGCGTACCCCGGCGACATGCAGATGGATGCCCTCCAGGAGCAGCATGGGGAAGAACAGCCACGCCTGGTATCCGGCCAGCCACTTTCCTATCCCGCGCCGGGCGAGCATCTGGTCCGGAGTGAACGCGATCGCCGCGCCGGCGATGTCCGGGTCGCGGCCGACCTGGTTGGGGTGGGAGTGGTGACGGTTGTGCTTGGAGGTCCACCAGCCGTAGCTGAGGCCGATCAGCAGGTTGCCGTGGATGCGGCCGATCAGGTCGTCAGCGCGCTTGGAGCCCGAGATCTGTCGATGGCCCGCGTCGTGCCCGATGAACCCGGTCTGGGTGAACATGACCCCGAGGAATACAGCCACCAGCATCTGCCACCACGACCGACCGAGCAGGAAGAACACGGCCCAGCCGCCGAGCAGCAGAAGCAGGTTGACACTGATCTTGATGCTGTAGTACACGGGGCGGCGGTGCAGCAGCCCGGCCCTGCGAACCGCACGGGAAAGTTCTGCATACTCACTGCCCCGGCCGGTGACCAGCGTCGCCGGTGCAGCCAGGGAAGGGCGTTCGGCAGCGGGGCCGGCAGCATCAATGGTCAACATCGTCCTCCTGCGGGGGAGCGGGCAAGTGTGCGCCGCCAGGGGGCAGAGCGGCAAGGCCCAGGTGCCGCCCAGCCGGGGATGCAGGTGCCGTGACTAGCGTGCGGCCGGCCCGCGCCGGAAACACGGGCCCGCCGCATGCATGTCGTCAGAGTGCGCGGACCTGGTCAGCCTGCAGGCCCTTCGGGCCCTGCCGGGTGGTGTACTCCACCTTCTGGTTCTCGGTGAGGCTGCGATAGCCGCCCATGTCGATCGCCGAGTGGTGCACGAACACGTCGGCACTGCCGTCATCGGGGGCGATGAAACCGAAGCCCTTATCCGGGTTGAACCATTTCACGGTGCCTTGCGCCATTCTGCTGTCTCCTTCAAAGACGAGCCCGGATCCGCACGGTCATGCGGACCAGCTGCTGGTTGCACGCCCCCGGAGGAAAGAACCCACAGCCAGACGGCGCGACGCCCACTGTCGAAAAATGCGGACGCCTTCACGATCGCAAACGTCGACAACAACTGCTAGCTACAGCGCCTGTCGGTCGCCCGCGTATTCCCGGGCTGCTCCCGTTCGGGCCATGAGGATGGCGATGTCGTCGGCAGGGTGGGGGGCCAGGGTGGCCAGCAGCCTGTCGCAGGCCTGGGTGAGGGGTAGCCCGGTGGTGGTGGCCAGGGTGCGGACCAGGCGCGCCATGCCGGCGTCTATGTCGGTGGCGGGGGTTTCGATGAGCCCATCGCTGTAGAGGACCAGGGTGGTGCCCGGAGGCAGGTGCAGGCGGGTGGCCCGATAGCGGGCGTCGCCGAGGCCGGTGCCCAGCGGCAGGCCGGCCGGCAGGTCGGGGAAGGCGGCGTGGTGGCCGGCGCGGGTCAGGGCGGGCGGAGGATGGCCCGCGCTGGCGATCTCCCACTCGGCGCTGGCGGGGTCATGGACCGCGTAGATGCAGGTGGCGCTGGTTTCCTCGTCGGTCAGGTCGGCGGTGATCTGATCAAGGCGGGTGAGCAGGTCGGCGGGTGTCAGGTCGAGGGCGGCCAGGGTGCGGGTGGCGGTGCGCAGCTGGCCCATCAGCGAGGCGGCGGCGATGTCGTGCCCGGTCACGTCGCCCACGATCAGGGCGCAGCGGCCGGCCGGCAGGGGGATGACGTCGAACCAGTCCCCGCCGACCTCGGCGGCGGACTCGGCGGGGACGTACCGCCAGGCCAGCTGCAGGCCGGGGACCTCGGGGATCTGCCGTGGCAGGAGGCCGCGCTGCAGGGCCAGCGCGGTGGCCCGCTCCCGGGTGTAGAGCCGGGCGTTGTCCACCGCCACCGCGGCGCGGGCGACAAAGTCACGGGCCAGGGCCAGGTCCGCGCCGGTAAACGGCTTCGAGCCGGCCAGGCGGTACAAGACGACGATGCCCATGATGACGCCCCGGGCGGTCAGCGGCACGGTCAAGAGCGAGTGGGCGCCCGCCGCGTGCGCGGCCATCATGCGGTCAAAGCCCGTGCCAGAGTCCCCCTCCCCGATCTGATCGGTGGTCATGGCCCCGAACGCCGGCCGGTAGACCGGCAATCCGGCGATCAGGCGCCGGTGGTAGTCCTTCGCGGGGTCGGTCTCGTGCCATGCCTGCCGGAAGTATTCCGGAGGGGGCGGCCGGTCGGCCGGCCAGCGTACCGTGACCCGGCGCAGGCGCATCTTCTGGTCGTGTGCGTGCGGTGCGTGCTGGTCACCGTCGATGACGGTGGCGAGCAGATCGACCGCGCCCGCGTCGGCCAGCCGCGGGATGGCCACCTCCAGCAGTTCTTCGGCGGTGCGGGTGATGTCCAGCGTGGTCCCGATCCGGGCGCTGGCCTCGTCGGCCAGCGCGAGTCGGCGATGGTTGCGGGCCTGCTCTGTGACCTCCCGCATCGCGTGGGCGACCCCGGCCCCCCGGCCGTCTGGCCCGTCGACCCGGAACTGGACACAACTCCAGAACCGCTCCCCGCCGGGGTCGTCGGCGTGGCTGCTCACCTCGAGGCCGTCCACTGCCTCGCCGGTGGCCAGCACCCGCCGCAGCGACCGCTCGATCAGGCCGATGTCCAGGTGGGGCAGCACCTCGCCCAGCCGGTGCCCGGGCCACGCCGCAGACGGGAGGTCGTCGCCGAGATGTTCGGCTGCCTGATTGACCCAGACGATCCGCAGCTCGGTGTCCAAGACGACGGCGCCCAGGGGGGACCGGACCAGCCCCGCCGACTGGGTCAGGGCGTCCAGGGTGACCGGGTCCAGGGTCCCTCCCCTCCGCCGGGTGCGGCGTGTTATCCGAGTTACGTCTATTGCCTTTGAGGCAGAAGTCTATGCTGGTCAGCGCCCCGGACCTCCCCGGGAAGCTCGCGGGCGACCGTCGCTCGCCGCCACGATCGTCGCCAGCCGAAGCTCTTGCGGGGCGGAGCGTCCAGGACCCTGCGCGCGGAGGCAGCTGCTCACCCCGGCGACCCGCGGTCGGCGGACGTCCCGTGGGAGCATGTGCAGACGCCGCGCGGTCCTGACGTCTCTCGGAGGCACGATGTGGGAGAGCACTGTCGAGGTGACCCGGAAGGCACTTGTCCAGGCGGCGCCGGAGCATGCGTGGTCACTGGTCAGTGACAGCGCGGCCTGGTCTCTGCTGCCCGGTCATTTCGCGTTCGACGTGCCGCAGGTGGCCGGGGCGGGGCGGCTTCGGTGCTGGTTCGCCCCCTTCGGCAACGGCCTGGGCTGCTCGGTGCAGGAGGTGCGCGAGGAGGTACCAGGGCAGGTGATGAGCCTGCGGTCGCGCGGCACCCAGCCGGCGGGCCGGCAGGCTTTCACGCTGTCGGTCCAGCCGCACGACCGCGGCGCTATGGTCTGGCTCACGGTCACGGTCACCGTGCCGCGCGAGGACAAGGCCGATCACCAGGCCTTCTGGCGCAAGGAGCTCAAGGCGTGGCTCAGCGCGCTGGCCGACATCGCCGAAGGGCGGCGGCCGTGGCCTGAGGCGGGCATCCCGGCCCCCCTCCGGCGGGCCTGTGCCGGCCTGCCGGCCCTGACCTCGCCGCAGGGCACCTCTACCGCGGTACTTATCAGTGCCTCCCCGGACGCCGTGTGGCAGGCCATCCGCGCGCCGGGCATCCCCGCCGATCCTCGTCAGCCCTGGACGGCGATCTGCGCCGGCCGGGTTCCAGGCGCCCCAGAGAGCCAGGCCGGGGAAATGCGGTATGTCATCGTCCGGCACGCCGACGGTCGGCTGATCGCTGCGGCCAGCATGGTCCGGGAACTGGTGGAAGGCCGGAGCGTGGTGACCCAGCGGCTGGAGGCGCTGCACTACGAGATGCGGTACCGGGTGGAGCCTGCACCCGGCGGAACCCGGCTGGAGCTGACGATGTGCTGGCCCGATGCCCCGGTCACCGACAAGGGCGAGCAGCTGCGCAGCCGCCTGACCCAGGCTCTCCGGCAGACCGCGAGCGCCTATCAGGCCGCTATCGAGCCGGGCTCGTGAAGGCCGCCTTCGACCAGCAGGAGTTCCACGACCGGTTCGCGCGGGCGCAGGCTGGGGGTGATGCGGCCGCCGCGGATGACGTTCGGGCTGAGGTCTCCCTTGCGCGTTTGATCGGATTGAACAATTATTCAGTCCGGGTGGCGGGGTTGATGGAAGAGGGGCGATGAGCGGCGAGGCCAGGGCAATCCCAGATGTGACATCCAGCACCTTGTATTTCGGCCCGTGGTACCGCAGGTCGCCGTTTTTCGAGGCGACGCTGCGGTGGGGCTGCACGGCCTACGACGTGTACAACCACATGTACCTGCCCGCCTACTACGACGACCTGGTGGCCGAGTACTGGGCCCTGGTGAACGACGTCACGCTGTGGGATGTTGGGGTGGAGCGGGTGGTGGAAATCAGCGGGCCGGACGGGTTTGCGCTGGCCAACGCGCTCACCTGCCGCGACCTGACCCGGTGCGCGCCCGGGCAGGGCAAGTACGCGCCGATCATCGCCCCCGATGGCGGCATCGTCAACGACCCGGTGCTGCTGCGGCGCGATGAGAACACGATCTGGCTGTGCCTGGCCGACAGCGACGCCTACCTGTATGCGATGGGCCTGGCCCAGGGCCGGGGGCTGGAGGCCACCGTGTCGCTGCCGGAGGCCTACCCGGTGCAGGTGCAGGGGCCGAAGGCCAGGGACGTCATGCGGGAACTGGTCGGTGAGGTGATCGCCGGCGTGAAGTACTACTGGACCCTCGACGCCGTCATCGCGGGCATCCCGGTGGTGGTCAGCCGCACCGGCTGGACCGGGGAGGTGGGGTATGAGGTCTTCCTCACCGATCCGTCCCGCGGTGACGAGCTCTGGGAGACGATCATGGAGGCGGGTGCGCCGCATGGCATCCGGCCGATCGCCCCGTGTGAGGCGCGCCGGATCGAGGCGGGCATCTTCAACTACAACTCCGACTTCACCTTGGACAACAACCCGTTCGAGATCACCGGGCTCGAGCGGCTGGTGGAGGAACAGGAGGCCGACTACGTCGGCAAGGCCAGCCTTGAGCGGATCCGCGAGGAAGGGGTCACCCGCAAGCTGGTCGGCATCGAGGCACCCGGTGATCCCTCATTCTTCGAGATCACCGAGGCGCGGCCGGCCCTGGCCGGCGGGCAGCGGGTCGGGCGGGTCACCGACCTGGTCTGGTCGCCGCGCCTGCGGCGCAACATCGGCTACGTCTGGGTGCCTATCGAGCTCGCCGGCCCAGGCAACGATCTGGAGATCGAGTGGAGCACCGGAGAACGGACCCCCGCCAAGACCGCGGCGATCCCATTCCTCGACCCGCAAAAGCAGGTGCCAGCCGC
>DASYYE010000214.1:0-1910 GCA_035946955.1 Streptosporangiaceae bacterium
TCAATCCCGGCGTCGGTTAACGGCCATCCACTCGGCCACCCCGGAAAGGTATGTATCCAGATCCTTGGCCTTCTGTGCTGCCAGGTCGCTGAACCATCCAGGTACGTACACCTGGGATACGCCGCGCTCCAGCGCGTCAAACACCGCGGTGACCAGCTCGCTCACCGGAATGGGCGTGACGGGAGTGTCTGGGACCGGATCGTTGTCGGGGAGAGAAAACAGCTCGGTGTCGACGATGCCGGGGTAGACCACGAGTACCTTGACGCCGGTATCCCAGAGGTCCACGGCCATCGCCTCGGAGAAGGCGGTCAACGCGGCCTTTGACGCGTCGTATGCCGCCTCTCCCGGTGAGCTCAGCGTGGCGGCGATGGATGAGACGTTGACAATCCGGCCATGCTTCTGGGCCAGCATGGACGGCAAGAGCGCCAGGGTCAGGTTGACCGCGGCGAAGTAGTTGACGTTCATCACCGCCTGGACGGTGCCCGGGTCGAGGCTGGTGACCTTCCGCCGTTTGGGGATCCCGGCATTGTTGACCAGGATGTCCACGCCGCCGAGCTCCTCCAGGGCCGAAGCCGCCAGCGAGCCGACGGCTCCGGCGTCAGTCACGTCGGTCACCCACATCCGCGACTTGGGCGAATGGGCCTGACACCGGGCCAGCACCTCTTGGAGGCGGTCCTTCCGGCGCGCGCAGATCCCGACGGCTGCGCCCCGCCTGGCGAACTCCTCGGCCAGGCCGGCGCCGATCCCCGAGGAGGCCCCGGTGACGAGCACCCTCTGTCCAGTCAGGTCGGCCACTCGAGACATTGTGCCCGGAAACTAAAACGTGCGCTATGCCTGTGCCTGCGGTGCCTCGCCACACGCCCCAGCCCCACAGATCGCGCCTATCCGCTGCTAAGCCAGGGGCGACCAGGCCGAGGTGCGCAAGAGCCGGCTGACCCACTGATCCCGAACTTCGAGCGCGTCGTGCATCCACGTCCCGGGCGCCTTCATCTGGTCCGGTATGGCCGTGCTGAAGAGGCGCAGCAGGGCCTGCTGGTCGGCCACCCGCTGCCAGAGCACGATCTCGCGGCGCCGGCCCGCGCCGAAGGCCGGCTGAAAGGCTCCCACCATCTCCAGCAGCGGGTTGCGCCGTTGCAGGCTCGGTGCGTACTGCCGGCCTGCCGCCTCGATGTACTCGTGCACCCGGCCGACGTGCGGGGCGGCGGTGTCCTCCATGAACAACACGAGCTCGTGCTCCCTACCCTCCCTCCCGGCAGGCACGGTGGCGAGATCCACCTCCTGCAAGGCGGACCAGGGCAACGGCTCGAGCAGCTTGGCCACCGAGTCATGGCGGAGGCGGTCGACCTGGGCCACCCAGTCCCGCAGATCGCCGTGGCTGACCCGGCCAGCCAGGCGTTCCCACTCAGCCCCGTGGCGCACCGCGGTCACGGTGACCACCTGGTACGCCGGCCCGGTGCCGTGCACGTGGTCCAGGTACCACAGCAGCCTGGCGTCAGAGCCATCGGCCACCCGCTCCATGAAGCCGTCCGGGCCCCGGAACATGTCCTCGAACTCCTCCTCGCAACGACCGATGACGGAATGGGTCTCGTGGAGAAAGAGCATGGCTGGCATGATCGGGTCGCGAGGGCCAGATTGTCAACCTCCCGTGGCCAGCCCACGCCGCGGAGACCGTCAACCCAGGTCGGAGCCATAATCACCGTCACCGGGGAACGGCTCGCCTATAGGTAACGACGTAGCAGCAACGCGATCACAACGGGCAGGACGAAGGTCAGGCTGTCCGGCTGGACCGCACACGCTAACCCGCTCGAGCACCACAGTGCGAGGTTCCCGATTCAAGACCCGCTTGCCTCGAGATCGTGGTTGAGCACCTCCGCCCGCGGGCAATCCTCGGGCCCGACCACTCCCCTACG
>DASYYE010000215.1:0-18685 GCA_035946955.1 Streptosporangiaceae bacterium
GCCGGGCCGGGCTGTCCAAGCGTCCGCCTCGCAGTCTGGATGACCTGCGCGGGCCCGAACGGGGAGTGCTGACCCTCCCGCGTCACCTGTCCAGGCCAGGCCTGCGTGAGTTCGACGTCTCCGACGGCCGGCTGAGACGCAGTCTCTACGGCATCGTCCTCACCCGGGGGAGCCGCAACGAGATGGCCCGTTACGTCAACCCGCGGCTGCTGCGCGAGGACTGGCCGGTGCTGCGCGAGTCCCTGGACCCCAAGACCCGGCGGCGGTGCGAGCGCCGGATGAAACTGCGCGCCTGACCCTACTACCTGACGTACTTTCCGTGGCCTGTGTGTGCGAGGGTGGCCGCATGCGCAAGTACGTGATGATGGGCATCCAGGGGAGCGGGAAGAGCTCGCAGGCGGCCGTGCTCGCGGCCGCGTACGGCCTCGTGCACATCAACGTGGGTGACATCTTCCGGTGGAACGTGCAGAACCACACGAAGATGGGTGCCCAGGTACGGCGGGTCATGGCCGCGGGTGAGCTGGTCGGGGACGACCTGGCCGAGGCGGTCACCGCGCAGCGGCTCGCCGAGCACGACTGGAACTACGGTTTCGTGATCGACGGGTTCCCCCGCAACGCCAGGCAGGCCGAGTTCTTCCTGGAGAGCTACGACCTGGACGCCGTGGTGCACCTCGACCTCCCCGACGACGAGGTCCGCCGCCGGGTGCTGGCCCGCCGCCTGTGTGCGGACTGTGGCGTTGACTACAACCTGATGGCTGGCAGGCCGAAGGTGGAAGGGGTCTGTGACGTCTGCGGCGGCACCCTGGTGCCCCGCGAGGACGACAACGAGGAGGCGCTGGCCGTCCGGATCCGGGACTACCACACCAAGACCGACCCGGTGCTGGACCTGTTCCGGCGCAAGGAGTTCGTGGTCACGGTCGACGCCCGGCCGGACAAGGAGACGGTCCAGAAGGAGGTCCGCTCCCAGCTCGGCCTCCCGCCGCCTGCGTGAGGGTCCCGGGTGCGGGTGCTGCTCGCCCCTGACTCGTTCAAGGGCAGTATCGGGGCCGCGCAGGCCGCCGCCGCGCTGGCGCAGGGCTGGCTGGCGGGCAGGCCGGGCGACGAGGTGACCTGCCTGCCGCTGGCGGACGGGGGAGAGGGCACCCTGGAGGTGGTCGCCGCCGCGGCCGGGCCGGAGGCCCGGTGGCGCCAGGCGCGGGTCAGCGGCCCCGGCAGCGAGACGGTGGACTGCCCATGGCTGGAACTGCCTGACGGCACGGCCGTGGTGGAACTCGCGCGCTGCGCTGGCCTCCCCCTGCTGGCGGCACCCGACCCGCTGGGCGCGCACACGGCGGGCCTGGGGGAGGTCGTCGGCCATGCGCTGGACGCCGGGGCCCACGCGGTCATCATCGGGCTCGGCGGGTCGGCGTCCACCGACGGCGGGTCCGGGGCACTGGCCGCGCTCGGCGCACGCTTCCTCGATGAGGGCGGCCGCCCGCTGCCGCTGGGTGGCGGGGCACTGGCTGGGCTGGCGTCGGTGGACACCTCCGCACTGCGGCCCCTGCCAGCGGGCGGTGTGACCTGCCTGGTGGATGTGCGCGCGCCGCTGCTGGGGCCGCATGGAGCGGCGGCGGTGTTCGGTCCGCAGAAGGGCGCGGGCCCGGTGGAGGTCGCACGGCTGGAGGCTGGGCTGGCCCGGCTGGCGTCCCTGCTCGGCGGCGACCCGGGCGCGGCGGGCGCCGGGGCCGCCGGCGGGACCGGGTACGGCCTGGCCGCGGGCTTGGGCGCGGCACTGGCGCCGGGTGCCCCTGAGCTGTGCCGCCTGACAGGGCTGGACCGCCGGCTGGCAGAGGCGGACCTGGTGGTCACCGGCGAGGGGCGGTTCGACGCCACCTCACTGGACGGGAAGGTCACGGGCACGGTCATCGCGGCGGCCGCGGCGGCCAACGTCCCCTGCGCTCTCGTGGCAGGCCGGGTCGCCGGTCAGCCACCCGTCCCGGCCGTCGTCCTGGCGGACCTGGCCGGGAGCCCTGCACCGGCCCTGGCGGACCCCCGTCGCTGGCTCCTGGTCGCTGGCCGCCACCTGGCAACCGGCCTGGCCCAGACCATCCGTGCAGACGCTTTGTGAATCACGCCGCTGCATGTGGGTGTCTGCGACACGCCCAGCTCGCCTTTCTGCCCGCCAGCGTAGGGGCCCAGCCAACTTAGCTGTCGCGTTTGCTGAGCAGGAGCGCGCTGACGGCGAGGACGGCGGCCGTGTAGGCGCAGAAGACAGCGAAGCCTGGCCATGGGGGGAGCATCGGGCCGTGGGGGGTGAATTTGGTCCGGCCGATGATGGCTTGGCCGGCGGCTGAGGGCAGATAGCGGGCTACCGCGTTCTGCCAGGCAGCGGGCAGGCCCTGGACGAGGACCGGGAGGATGATGACCAGGCCGGTGACGGCGGCGACGGCGCCTGCGGTGCGCCGGATGATGGTGCCGAGCCCCAGAGCGAGCAGGCCGAGGACGGTCAGGTAGAGGACGGCGCCTGCCACAGACCGGATGGTGCCGGGGTCAGTGATGTGGGCGCGGCTGCCCGTGCTGGACAGGATGGCCTGGCCGGTGAAGAACGCCACCAGCGACATGACGGTCCCGGTGGCAATGGCGATCACGGTGAACACGACGGCCTTGGCGGCCAGCACGGTGGTGCGCTGAGGGGTGGCGGCCAGTGTGGGGCGGATCGTCCCGCCCGCGTATTCGCCGGTGATGGTGAGGACGCCGAGGACCGCGACAGCGAGCTGGCCGAGGAAGAACCCGCTGAGGCTGTAGGCGGCGGGGTCGAAGGCGGCGCGTGCCGATGGGGTGAGGCCGCTGTCGTGGCGGGTGTAGGCGGCACAAAGGAGCGCACCGAAACCGGTCATGCCCACCGTGGCGGTGAGCAGGGCCCAGTAGGTGGACCGGGTCGTGGAGAGCTTGACCCACTCGGAGTGGATGGCGTCCGCGACGATGGGCCGCCGCGTAAGGGGCTGGGTGGCTGTCACGTGTGGCTGGTTTCGGGCGTGGTGGCCGGGTGGGGACGGTACTCAGCGGCGTCGTGGGTCTGTTCCATGAACGCCTGTTCCAGGGAGGCATGCCGGGTGAGCAGTTCGTGCAGGGTGATGCCGTGCCGGGCGGCCAGGTCCCCGACAGCGGCCGCGGTGGTGCCATGCACGGCCAGGCTGCCGTCATCCTGGGGGCCGGTGGTGGCTCCCTGCTCACGCAGCAGCCTTGCCAGGTGCTCGCGTGCGGGAGAACGGACCTGGACCCACCCTTGCTGGCTTGCGCGGAGGAACTCGTCCAGGCCGGTGTCAGCGATCAGGCGCCCGCGGCCGATGACAACCAGGTGGTCGGCGGTCAGCGCCATCTCGCTCATCAGGTGACTGGAGACGAACACGGTCCGCCCCTGGGCGGCCAGCGAACGCAGCAGGTTCCTGACCCAGGCGACTCCTTCGGGGTCGAGCCCGTTGACCGGTTCGTCCAGCAGCAGCACCGCGGGGTCGCCGAGCAGGGCGGCGGCGATCCCCAGCCGCTGGCGCATGCCGAGGGAGAACCCTGCGGTGCGCCGGCCGGCCACACTGTCCAGGCCGGCGAGGCCGAGCACTTCATCGACCCGGCGACGGGGTATCGCATTGGCGGCGGCGAGCGCCCGCAGGTGGGCACGTGCGGTGCGGCTGGGGTGGGCGCCGGCCGATTCCAGCATGGCCCCGACCTCGTGCAGCGGCCTGCGCATCTGCCGGTAGTGGCGCCCGGCAACGGTCACCGTGCCTGCCGTGGGGGCGTCCAGGCCGAGGATCAGCCGCATCGTGGTGGTCTTGCCAGCCCCGTTCGGGCCAAGGAACCCGGTCACCGTGCCGGGGGCGACATCGAAGGTCAAGCCGTCCACCGCCGTCGTGGCGCCGTACCGCTTGGTCAGTGACCGCGCCGCGATCACGTGTCTGCCCCTCGGGCGCCCTCAGGGAGGTCACGGGGCGGGGTGTAGAACTGGCGGACGATCCGCTCGGTGACCTCGTCGCCGGGCTGGCCGTCGTGGTGCAGCCGCCAGTTCTGCAGGAGCGAGAGCGGCAGGTCGGCCAGCAGTTCCGCGTCAGCACCTGCGGGCAGTTCACCCCGGGCGATGGCGCGGTCCACGATCTCGCGGGTGCAGGCGGTGATCATTCCCGCCAAACCCCGGTGCCACGCCTGGCGCAGTTCAGGGTTGGTGGTGATTTCACCGCTGACCGCCGCCAGTGCCCGGGATGCCTCGTGCCGGGAGCGCAGGAGGTCTCGGAGGAACACCCGCATGTCCCCGGCGAGGGTGCCGGTGTCGGGCACGTCGGGTACGGGACGGGCGCGGTGCTGCAGGGCCTCAGCGACCAGCGCGACCTTGTTCGGCCAGCGCAGGTACAGGCTCGACTTGCTGACCCGTGCGCTCGCGGCGACCTGGTCCATGGTCAGCCGCGCGTAGCCAACCTCGGCCAGCACATCCATGGTGGCCGCGCGGATCGCGGCATCGACCCCCGGGTCACGCGGGCGGCCCGGCCCAGCCCTGCGTCCCGGCGTGGCCTTGAACTCACCCTGCTGTGGCGCTGCCGCGCTGCCCGCCATGTCTCCTCACCGGCCGTCGCGGTCACTACCTGGACGGTCATGTCTGCTAATACCGGCTGCGGGACATGTTATCCATACGGTCACGTCCAGTAAATGAGCCGACGAGAGATCTCTGTGGTGTGTGCTGCCGCCGGCGGCCGGTGCCGGGTGCTGGTGCTAGTGGTCCCGGGGCTGCTCGGTGGCGCTGGCAGCCAGCCCGGCCGCCTGCCCGTCGTGTCTGGCGTCCTGCCTGGGCCAGGCCGCGAACCGTGCCCGCAGCGCCGCGACGTCCTGGCGGCCCAGGCCGAGCGGGGTGAACGCCTGGTCGGGGAGGTGGTCGAGCCGCAGCCCGGCGTCGGCGAAGTCCGCCGCCTCCAGCCCAGGGTCCAGGCGACGGGCGAAGGCGATGAGTTCGCCGGGGGTGTAGCGGCCCATCATCGCGGCGGTGTCGAGGTAGTCACGCTCATAGGCGCGGCTGGCCAGCGCGCAGACCTTGCCGCCAGCGACGTCCTCAAGGTCGAGGACCGGGCCGAACTCCATCACCACCGGCTGGCGGCCACGCTCGAAGTAGGACATCTGCAACGCCATCTGCTGCCCACCCGGGGCGGTGATGACCCACTCGGCCAGGCCTTCGCCCATACCGTAGAAGATGTCGGACAGCCCGGCGGTCTTGTCCTGCCGCTCGGCGGTGAACCCCGCCTCGGCCAGTGCCGCCTCCACGGCACCAGCGGCCGCGGCCACACCGTGCTCGTCGTTGGTGAACAGGTCAACGTCCTGAGTGGCCCGGTCGATGACCCCGTGCGCGATCAACGCGTTCCCGCCGCCCAGGGCGAAGCCATGCCCTGCGGCGGCACGCAGCACCACCGCGGCCACCTGCCGGTGGAGTTCGTCGAGCGGCATCAGCCGAGCACTACAGCGGCGCGCAGCCGGGGATGGCGTTCCTCCCAGGCCCGCCGCACCCCCTTGGGCAGCCACAGTTGCGGCCACACCTCGGCGAGCTTGTCACCATTGAGCCAGGTGGCGAGTTCCTCGGCGTGTACCGCTTCGCCGAGCACGACCTCATACATCGACCGCAGCGAGCAGGAGTCGTCCAGGTCGAACACGCGCCCGGCGGGGCTCCAGAACAGCCGCAGCGGCAGCACGGCTTTGCCGGAGACCGGCCCGTGCAGGGCAGCCAGGTCGGTGGCCACGAGTACACGCCGGCCTGGGCGCGCCTGGTAGGGCGCCCAGACTGCGGCGGGTGCTTTGGTCATGACCTGCGCCTCGTCCACACTGACCATCATAGCCCGGTCACTCCGGAACCGAACCTCCGTTCGAATACGCTCATTAGCATACGCTCGGCGGGTGTGGAGGGTGTTGCCGCTGAGCTGTGTCTGCCCTCGCCCCTGGCCGAACTGCGCGACTCCCGGCTGGCTGGGACGGGGGTCCGGGTCTGGCTGAAGCGGGATGACCTGATCCACCCCGCCATGCCGGGGAACAAGTGGCGCAAGCTCAAGTACAACCTGGCAGCAGCCAGAGACCAGGGGCATCGCCGGCTGCTCACCTTCGGCGGCGCGTTCTCCAGCCACATCCGCGCCACGGCAGTGGCCGGACAGCGACTCGGGTTCCAGACGGTCGGCGTCATCCGGGGCGAGGAGCACCTGCCGCTGAACGAGACGCTGGCCGAGGCCGCGGGCCACGGCATGGTGCTGACCTATATGGACCGCGAGACCTACCGGCACAAGACGGACCCGGCGGTACTGGCCGCGCTGCTGGAGCGGTTCGGGCCCGCGTACATGATCCCCGAAGGGGGCAGCAACGCACTCGCCGTGAGGGGCTGCGCGGAGTTGCCCGCCGAGGTCGGCGTCGCCTTTGACGTCATGTGCTGCGCATGCGGGACCGGCACTACCTTGGCGGGCATTGCCGCTGGCCTGGCCGGTGCGCCGGCGCGGGCACTCGGTTTCTCAGTGCTGAAAGGCGGCCAGTTCCTTGCCGGTGAGGTCAGGCGGCTCCAGGTGGCGGCATACGGGAACGCCACCGGCAACTGGTCGGTCGAGTACGGCTACCACTTCGGCGGCTATGCCAAGCGGACCCCCGGACTCGACGCGTTTGCGGCGGACTTCGCCGCGGCGCAGGGCATAACGCTGGACTGGGTGTACGAGGCGAAAATGCTCTACGGCCTATTCGGCATGCTCGCTGCTGGCCGGTTCCCCGCGGGGGCCAGGGTCGTGGCGGTGCTGAGCTAGGCCCAGCCGCCGTCAGGGCGGGTGTGACAGTCCCACGAAAAGCTGTGCGAATTGACGCGGCTCACGTCCCGGGCGGTGTGAAAGTCCCACGAAAAGCTGTGTGTATTGACGCGCAGATTTGACCATCGTTATCTTTCGCCAAAGCAGCGACCCCGGTGCCGGAGGGTGCCCGAATCCGGGGGCTGGTCATTTCTTCCCCCAAAGGAGCAGGGATGAGACCTACCCGTCGCTGGGTTGCCCGGGGTGGTGCGGCAGCGTTCACGGCGGTGGCAGTCGTCACCGGTATGCAGCTCACCCTCACCGGAGCCCAGGCAGCCAGCACACTGACCCGGCACCACTCGTCGGTGACCAACCCGTATTCGCCTGCCTATCACCACCCGTACCGGCATGGGGTGGTGCCGATGATCGCGCGGCAGCGGCAGATGGACGCCTGGGCACGGTCGCACCCGCAGCCGAAGTCGGCGAATGACCTGAACTATGGGGGCGGTATTGACGGGATCGGTGTGACCACTGGTCACGAGAAGGTGTACCTGGTGTTCTACGGGTCGCAGTGGGGGACTGCGGGCACCAACTCCAGCGGCTACACCACCCTGTCCAACGACCCCTCAGGTGAGGCGCCCTACCTGCAGGGGCTGTTCAAGGGCCTGGGCACCAACAGTGAGCTGTGGTCGGGTGTGATGACCCAGTACTGCGACGGTGTCGCGGTCGGCGCCCAGTCCTGCCCGTCGTCCAGCACCGAGCACGTGGCGTACCCGACGGGAGGCGCTCTGGCGGGGGTGTGGGTCGACACCGGCTCAGCCACCCCGAGCCAGGCCAGCGGCCACCAGCTCGGCGTCCAGGCCGTCAACGCCGCGGCGCACTTCGGCAACACCACGGCTGCGTCCAACCGTGACGCGCAGTACGACATCCTGTCCCCGACCGGGGCGAACCCGGACGGGTGGCTGACCGGCGGGTTCTGCGCCTGGCATGACTACAACGGCGACAGCACCCTGTCCGGTGGTGCGGTGTCCTCGCCCTATGGGGACATCGCGTTCACCAACATGCCGTATGTCACCGACGCGGGCACCTCCTGCGGGCAGGACTTCGTCAACTCCAACGGCACCGACGACGGGATGTCGATCGTCAACGGCCACGAGTACGCCGAGACCGTCACCGACCAGAACCCGGCCGGCGGCTACACCGACTCCTCCGGTGCGGAGAACGGTGACAAGTGCGCCTGGATCACCCCCGGCACCTCGGGTGGTTCCTTCGACCTGCACCTGGCCACCGGCACCTTCGCGATGCAGACCACCTGGGCCAATGACGGCTCCGGCGGCAACGGCGCCTGTGAAGCCAGTCACCCCATCGTCAGCAACGGCGGTGGCGGTGGCGGTTACCCGTCCGGATACCACCAGCTGGTGGCCAACAGCGACAGCCTCTGCGTCGATGTCGCGGGGGCCAGCACGGTCAACAACGCGGCGATCGTCCAGTGGACCTGCAAGACCACCGGGAACGCCAACCAGGAGTGGCAGTTCAACCCGGTCTCCGGCGGTTATGGCGAGCTGCAGAACCTCAACAGCGGCAAGGACTTCGTCGTCCAGGGCGCGTCCAAGACCGAGGGCGCAAAGGTCATCCAGTACACGCAGAACGGCACCACGAACGGCCTGTGGCTGCCCATCAAACTGTCCAACGGTTCCTGGCAGTTCAAGAACGAAAACAGCGGGTTCTGCCTGGATATCACCGGTGCGTCCAGCAGCCTCGGCGTCCAGCTCGACCAGTGGGCGTGCAAGTCGAGCGCGGCCGGCAGCAACCAGGCCTTCGCGACCAGGTAGACAGCACAACACGCTCCGGCTGTGGGGTGGGCAGGGCAGCGAGGCCCGCCCGCCCCACACCGGGTTCTCAGCCGTTGCCGCTCACCTCCGGGTGAGGGCGCGGGCCACCTGGTCGTGGGTGAAGGGGAGGTCGCGGACCCGGACGCCGAGGGCGTCGGCTACGGCGTTGCCGATCGCGCCCGCGACCGGGCCCTGGGCCAGTTCGCCAGCACCGGACTCCGGGTCGGCGGCGGAGCCGACCAGGCGGACGCTCACCTGCGGGACTTCACTGAAGCGCAGGATCGGGTAGGTGTCCCAGTTCAGCGAGGTGACCTGGGAACGGCTGAACCCCACCCGTTCGGTCAGCACCCAGCTGGTGGCCTGGACGGCACCGCCTTCGGCCTGGCTGAGGACGCCGTCGGGGTTGATGACGCGGCCCACGTCCACGGCCAGCCACAGCCGGCGTACGTGGACCTCGGTGTCCGCCACCACCTCCGCGACAGCCGCGCAGTAGCCAGCGACCCCCTTGTAACGCGCGTACCCGACCCCGTACCCGGTGCCGTCCGTGTCAGGCCGGCTGGCCCAGTCCGCGGACTCCGCGACCGCCTCGACCACCCGCCGGGCCCGCGGGTCGCTCAGGTGGTTGAGCCGGAAGGCCACCGGGTCGGCACCGGCCGCGCTGGCCAGCTCATCCATGAACGACTCGATCGCGAACACGTTGAGGAACGCGCCGAGCGACCGCAGCGAGGAGGTCCGCAGCGGCATGGTGAGGAGCCGGTGGCGGACCACCTCCCTGTCACCGACGTCGTAACCGGGCACGGCGTTGCGGGTGGAGCCGATGGTCCCGGTCGGCGGCCCGTCCACGGCCGGCGGGATGGGCTGGCCTGCGAGGCTGGCCAGCCCGAGCAGGCGTGCCTCGCCCGCGATGCCGGGGCGGCCGAGGAACCCGTTGCTCCACACGTCCTGGCGCCAGGACGTGACCCTGCCCTCGGCGTCGAGGCCAGCGGACAGCCGGGCCAGCATGGCCGGCCCGAACGGGGACCAGCCCATTTCGTCCTCCCGGGACCACGCCACCCGGACCGGGCGGCCAGGCACCGCCCGGGCCAGCAGCACCGCGTCGAGTGCCGCGTCGTCCGCGCCGTTGTGCCCGTAACAGCCAGCACCCTGCACGAAGTGGACGGTGACCCGCCCGGCGTCCAGGCCGAGCCCGCTGGCGATCGCGTCGCGCAGGCCGAACACGCCCTGGCTGTGGGTCCACACGGTCACGCCACCGCCGCCGGCTGGTGCCGCGTCCCAGCGCGCCAGGCCACAGCTCGGGGCCAGGGAGGCGTGCGCGATGAACGGCCGGCTGTACTCGGCCGAGACCCACTGAGCCGTCCTGCCCGCCGCCGAGGTGTCCTCGGCACGGTCCACGGTCACTGCCTCAGAAGGCGAGGACAGCAGGAACTGCTTCAGGTCGTGCTCGTCCGGCAGGGGCACGCCGGGTGCCCAGCTCGCGGCGCGGGCGAGCGTGCGCGCCGCGCGCCACGCGGCGCGGTCGCCCGGGGCCACCACCCCGAGGAACGACCCGTCCCGGACGGCGACGGCGCCCGGGGGCAGCTCAGCGTGAGCCAGGGCCGTCAGGGCAGCGGCCCGGCCGGGAGGGCGGATGACCCGGCCCGACAGCATGCCCGCGAGCACCACGTCGTGGATGAAGCTGGGCTGGCCGGTGACCTTGCCCGGCAGGTCCAGGCGCGGGGCGCTGCGCCCCGACACTGACCAGCGGCCGGCCGCCTTGGCCGGCACGGCTGGCCCGGCGTCACGCGCCAGCAGCCCGGGCGCTGCCAGCGACCAGTAGCTCAGCCCGGTGGGGGTCCCCCGGTGCAGGATCTGGCCGTCAGCCACGGCCAGCGCGCCAGGGTCCGTGGCGAGCTTGGCCGCGGCCGCGCCCAGCAGGAGCAGCCGCGCCTGCGCACACGCCTGCCGGAGCGCCCGGCCGGACTCCTCGACCGAACGGCTGCCCGTGGTGGCCCCCTCGTCTGGGCTGGCGTCGGTCCGTACCGGCGCGACCTGCACGCGTGCGAGGGCCACGTCGAGTTCTTCCGCCGCGACCTGTGCCAGCGCTGTCCAGATGCCCTGCCCGAGCTCGACCTTCCCGGTCGAGACGGTGACCACCCCCTCGGCCGACAGGTCGAGCCAGCCGGCCAGCTGGGGGTTCGCGGTGAGACTGGCAGGCATGGCGGGGGCATGGTCAGGGCCAGCGGCTACCGGAGGTGGCTGTGCGGGGGTGAACGGGGCTGGGCCAGCCAGCAGCACGGGGGCGTCCCGCAGGTAGGCGCCGGCCCGCAGCACCGCGCGGACGATGCGGCCATGGATGCCGCACCGGCACAGGTTCGGCTCCAGGGCCTCGCGGACCTCGGCCTGCGTGGGGTCCGGGTTGCGGCTCAGCAGTGCGGCCGCGGCGATGAGCATGCCGGAGGTGCAGTACCCGCACTGGGCGGCCTGCTCATCCAGGAACGCCTGCTGCACCGCGTGCATGGCGTCTTCGGTGCCGAGCCCTTCGGCGGTGGTGACCTGGGCGCCTGCCGCGGCCTGGGCCGGGTAGTCGCAGGAGGTCCGGGCCTGCCCGTCGATGAGCACCATGCACGCGCCGCACAGGCCCAGGCCGCAGCCGAACCGGGGCCCGCACAGCCCAAGCCCCTGCCGCAGGACGTCCAGCAGGGGCGCGTCAGGGTCGGCGCTGACCCTGCGGGTGGCCCCGTCCACGGTCAGCTCGAGTTGTACCTCTCCCATACCTGCACGTTAACCACGAGACTGTTAACCGCACCACTTTTGATGCATTCGTTTGCACTCGACATGGGATTGCGGGGAAGGTGGGGGAGCAGGAGATACTGCCCTTGGGGGGGCACTCGTGGACGAACGGCTGGCGCAGGCGGTCGCGAACTGGGCGCCGCGGTTCACAGCCAACGGCGTGACGCCCACCGACTTCCAGCGGATCACCGACGGCCTGACTACCTGGGACGACTGGTGCGCCGCCTGGTGCGCCGTCGGGGCTGAGCACGAGCGGCTCGGGCGGGACGCACTGGCCGGGCAGCGGCACCTGTCGGCCGGTGCGCACCTGTCGCGGGCTGCCGTCTATTACCACTTCGCCAAGTTCCTCTTCGTCGGTGACCTGGACCAGATGCGCGCGGCGCACACCATGGCCGTGCAGTGCCTGACCGACGCCCTGCCCTACCTCGACCCGCCCGGGCGGCGGGTGGACGTCCCCTTCGACGGGTCCAGGCTGGTGGGCGTCCTGCGCGAGCCCCGGGGGAACGGCCCGCACCCGCTGGTCATCCTGGTGCCCGGCCTGGACTCGGCGAAAGAGGAGTTCCGCGCCACCGAAGACCTGTTCCTCCAGCGCGGCCTGGCCACGTTCAGCGTTGACGGGCCGGGACAGGGGGAGTCCGAGTACGACCTGGCCATCAGGGCCGACTGGGAGGTGCCCGGCAGGGCCATCATCGACCGCCTGGCTGCCGAGCCGTCACTGGACGCCTCACGGGTCGGCGTGTGGGGTGTCAGTCTCGGCGGGTACTACGCCCCCCGGATAGCCAGCGGCGAGGGACGGGTGCGGGCCTGCGTTGCGCTGTCCGGCCCGTTCGCCTTCGCCGACGACTGGGACCGGCGGCCCATACTGACCCGCGAGGCCTTCCGGGTGCGGTCCAAGTCAGCGAATGAGGCCACCGCCCGTGCCAGGGCCGCGAACCTGACCCTCGCCGGGCGTGCCCGCCTCATCCGCTGCCCACTGCTCGCCGTGGCAGGCGAGAATGACCGCCTCGTGCCCTGGCGGCACGCACAGCGTCTCGTCCAGGAAGTGAGCGGCCCCGCCGAGCTGCTCCTCATCGAACGCGGCAACCACGGCTGCGCCAACATGAGCGCCCACCACCGCTACACGACCGCCGACTGGATGGCCAGCCAGCTCAGGGGCTGAACCGCCCGGCGGCTACAGCAGCGTGAGGATACGGGGGCCGTCGGCGGTGATGGCGACGGTGTGCTCCGCGTGGGCGGCGCGGCTGCCGTCCACGGTCGACAGTGCCCAGCCGTCCGGGGCGACCACGAACTCGTGGCCGCCGCCAGCCATCAGCATCGGCTCGATCGCCAGCGCCAGGCCCTGGCGCAGCCGGAGCCCCCGGCCGGACCTGCCCTCATTAGGCACATGCGGGTCTTCGTGCATGTGGCGCCCGATGCCATGGCCGCCGAAGCCGGCTGGCACCCCATAGCCAGCCCCGCGGGCGGTGGTGCCGATGACGTGCGAGATGTCACCGATGCGGCCTCCCGGCACCGCCTTCGCGATCCCGGCCCGCAACGCCTCCTCAGCCGTCTCGATGAGCTTCAGATCCGCCGGGTCCGCGGTGCCCACCACGAAACTCACGGCCGCGTCACCGGTCCACCCGTCGAGTTCGGCGCCGAAGTCGATGCTCACCAGGTCGCCGTCACGCAGGCGGTACGGGCCGGGGATGCCGTGCACGATCACCTCGTTGACCGACGCGCAGATCACCGCCGGGAACGGCGTCGGCGCAAAGGACGGGTGGTAGTTCAGGAACGGCGAGCCCGCGCCGGCCTCCCGCAGCACCTCGCGCGCCACCTCGTCCAGTTCGGTCAGGCTGACGCCGACGTCCGCGGCCTTGCGGCACTCGGCAAGTGCCCGGGCGACGACGCGGCCCGCCTCTCGCATGGCCTCGAACGCGGCGTCAGTTTTTAGTTCGATCACGCAGCTATTCTTCCGCCCGTCCGCCGAGATGGCGCGCAAGGAAGCGTTCTGCCGCGGCATAGAAACGCAGGCGGTTCTCAGGCTTTGCGAAACCGTGGCCTTCGTCCTCGAACAGCATGTACTCGTGGTCGATCCCGGCTGCCCGCAGCGCGGCGACGATCTGCTCCGACTCCGCCTGCTTGACCCGGGGGTCATTGGCGCCCTGGGCGATCAGCAGCGGGATGCGGATACTGGCCGCGCGGGACAGCGGCGAGCGGGACCACAGGAACTCGGCGTCGGTCTCGGGGTTGCCCACCCGCTGGTGGTACAGGGAGATCATCGGGGTCCAGTAGGGCGGGATCGTCTCGATGAGCGTCTTCAGGTTCGACGGTCCCACGAGGTCCACCGCGCAGCGGAACACACCCGGGTTGAACGTGGCCCCGGCCAGGGCGGCGTAACCCCCGTAGGAGCCGCCGTAGATGGCCACGCGTGCCGGGTCGGCCCAGCCCTGGCCGACCGCGAACTGCACCGCGTCGACGAGGTCGTCCTGCATCTTCGCGCCCCACTCGCGGTCACCCGCGTTGACGAACGCCTTCCCGTGGCCGGTGGACCCCCGGTAGTTCACCTGCACGCAGATGTACCCGCGGTTGGCGAGCCACTGCGCCTCCGGGTGGAACCCCCAGTTGTCACGGATCCACGGCCCGCCGTGCACGTTGAGCACCATGGGCAGGCCGGTGCGGTCCACGCCGGGCGGGAACGTGACGTAGCCGTGGATGACCAGGCCGTCGCGCGCGGTGTAGGAGAAGGGCTCCATGGGGGCCAGTTCGTAGCGGGACAGTTCGGGCTGGTGCTCGAACAGGAACCTGGCCTCCCGGGTGGCCCGGTCATACAGGAAGAAGGGCACCGGGCCGGTGTCGTTGGTGAACGCGACGAGCCAGACCTGGTCGCTGTCGTCCTGGCCGATGATGTCGGGGTCGCCGGGGTGCAGCGCCCGGATGGCGGCCAGGTCGTCCGCGATCGTCGGGTCGAGCACCTGGTACTCCATACGGTCCTTGAGGAACGTGACGATCTGGGGCTCACGGGTCTCGGTGTCCACCCGGACGTCTGCCACGTCGGCCTCTGGGTCTTCGGCCAGTACCTCCGCTGCCCCGGTGGCCAGGTCGACCCGGCACAGGCGGCCGGTGTTGGCACCGACGGAACTGGTCGTGAGCAGACTGGTCCCGTCGGCGGTCACCGCGAGCGGCGAACTGGTGATCGCGTCCTCGGCCGGGACGGACAGCAGCGGCCGCCAGCCCGCCTCGGTGTCGGCGGGGAGCAGGACCATCATGCCCCCGTCGGGCAGGGAGGCCGCGGCCGCCCGGATCTCGAGGTCTGAGTCGGCGATCCAGGCGACGAAGCCCGGATTCGCCAGCTCCTTGGTCAGTTCCCCGCTGTCCAGGTCCAGCCGGTACACATCGTGGAGCTCGGGGCTGTCGCGGTTCAGGCCCACCAGCAGCTCGCTCGGGTGCTTCTTCTCCAGGGCGATGACCTGTGCCTGCACGCCGTCGAACGGCGTGAGGTCGCGGTATGTCATGGTCTCCAGGTCGACGCCGTAGAGGTGCCAGTTCTCATCTCCGCCGGTGTCCTGCATGTAGAGCAGGTGACGCCCGTCATGGGCCCAGGCGAGTGTGCGGATGCCCCGCTCGGTGTCGTTGGTGACCACACGGGCGGCGGACCAGTCCGGTCCGTCGTGGGTTATGGGGGCGATCCAGACGTTGAGCACACCGTTGTTGGGGGCGATCCAGGCCAGGGTGGTCCCGTCCGGGGAGATGCGCGGGCTGATACGTTCCGGGTTCCCGAAGAGGACACGCCGAGGGATGAGTTCTGCCATGGCCTCATGAGTAGCATGCCCGTACCAGTGCTTGTCCATAGCCTCACCAGGACCAACAATTGCGTGGCAATTTGCGCGCCCCAGACGCACCTGCCGGCGACCGAATTGTTACGGTTGGCCTGGCTAATCGAATTGTTATGGTTGGCACGTCCGTGTACTGATTCCTCTCCGTTCACAGGACGCAGGAGGAGCATCGTGGTCCACCTCAACCACAGAGCTACCGGGTCCTCGCTGGCCGTCGTGCTGACCGCCGGCCTGGCCGTGGCCGGCACCACGGCGGAGGCGGCGCCAACCGCGGCTCGCTCGCCGGCTGCCCACAGCCCTAACCCGAGCCCGTGCGCGAACGACCTGAGCGCTGTCGGCGCCGACTCGCCGACGGATGCCTGGGCGGTTGGCGACTATTCGAAATGCTCCACCACTCTGCCTCCCCGCACGCTCGCCCTGCACTGGAACGGCACGTCCTGGTCCCAGGTGCCGACACCCAACCCAGCGTTTGTCGACAACCTCTTCGGAGTGAGCGTGCTGTCCCCAACCAACGCATGGGCGGTCGGCGTGTACGGCAAGTCGGCCGCGACCACCACCGGCCTGATCCTGCACTGGAACGGCACTTCCTGGTCACGTGCGAAAATCCCGGGCAAGCCCCAAGAATTCCTCAACAGCGTGAGCGCCCTATCACCGGCCGATGTATGGGCCGTCGGGTATTACATCACCAAGACCGATGTTTTCAAGACCCTGGCCTTGCACTGGAACGGCACGGTTTGGTCCCTTGTGCCAAGCCCGAATCCTTCCCGCCCGGCGGAGGGCGCCGATCTCATGGGTGTGGGCGCTGTCACCAGCAACGACGTCTGGGCAGTCGGAGACGCTGGACAGGCGCACATGGTGCTGCACTGGAACGGCTCGGCATGGTCCCGCGCAAGAGTCACTGACCTGGGCCAGTTCACCACTTCGTGCAACGGGGCGAGCGCCCGTTCGAGGACTGATGCCTGGGCGGTCGGAGTGGACGGCGAGACCCCGGGGGTCAATGACACGTATTTGGTGCACTGGAACGGCACCAAATGGTCCCAGGTCGCGAGCCCCAACCCCGGCGGCGACCATGGCCTGACCAATACCTACGCTGTCAGTGCCGACTCGGTCACCGACGCCTGGGCCGTTGGTTACTACTCCAGCCGGGCCACGGGGTATATCGGTGTGCCACTGATCCTGCACTGGAACGGCTCGGTGTGGTCGCAGGTGCCCAGTCCCAACCCCAACCACTACCCGATAGGGAGCCGGCTCAACGGCGTGACCGCGGTCACGCCGGCTGATGCCTGGGCTGTTGGTCTCTACCACAACTCCAGTGGCGCCCAGGACACGCTGATCCTGCACTGGAACGGCACCGTCTGGTCAGTCGTGTAGGGACGCGGCGCCTCACCTCACTAGGCCCGTTGCACGGCAGTCCGGCGAAGGGTCTGGAGCAGGTACTCCTTGCGGTCGAGCGGGTTGTGGTCGGTGCGCGGGCGGGCCGGGACGTCGCCACGGACCTGCCGGTAGCTGCTGAACGCGGACTCCAGCACGCCCTCACCCCGGGTGAGCCCTGGGAGTTGCTGGGTGAGGCCGTGCACCTGGCCCGCGGGGACTTCCCCTTCCAGCACACAGAAAGAGCCGCGGACGGTAGGGGAATGGGGCACGGCGCCAAAGTTGGCCAATACTGGCAGTACCGCGCCGGTGGTGTCCGCGGGTATTTCGAGGCGGAAATGGTGGAGGGGCTCATGCACGGTGGTCCCCGCCTTTTTCAGTGCGCTCATCAGGACCAGGGGAGTGAGGTTGCGGAAGTCCCCGGCCGTGCTCGACATGCTCTTGTCGAAGACGGCATGCGCGGCGCTCTGGCGCGCCCAGTAGCCGCAGTGCGTCATGGTGACCAGACAGTCGGTGACCTGCCACCCGCAGAGCCCTTCGGCCAGCGTCTCCTGCACGGTGTCCTCGACCGCCTTGAAGAACGCGGGCGGCATCGCGCCGAGTTCGACTTCCAGCCCGAAACGGACCCCAGAGCCAATCGGGGCCGGATCCACGCGCAGCCCCACGGTCGCGAGGAACGGGTTTGGCGCTTTATCGATAATTTCCACGGCAGCGCCGGTCCCGGCGGGGCGCTCGACGCAGATAGTCGTGGTCTCGCGGAATGTCACCTCGACGCCGAACTCATCGGCGAGTGTCGCCTGGATGACCTCTTTCTGGACCTCGCCGTAGAGCGAGACGCGGACCTCGTGACGCAGACCGTCCTCCCGCAGGTTGATCAAGGGATCCTGCTCAGCGAGCTGGGTCAGGGCCAGGTGGAGGGCGGCCGTGTCGGCGCGGCGGCGGGGGAGGACTACGGTCTCCAGCGAGGGCGGGGCGAAATGGTGCTCTGGCGGAGCAGCACGGTCCCCGCCGACCGCGTCGCCGATGCGGACCCCGGGCAGGCCCCAGACCTTGGCGATCTGCCCGGCTGTCACCGATGCGTGCGGGACGGCCTGGCCGTTGGTGAACACGCTGACCGAGGTGGCCTTGCCCTCGCCGCCCGGCCCGAACCTCAGGCGCTCCCGGACCCGGACCGTCCCCGAGAACATGCGGACGTAGGCGACCTTCTCGCCCGTCCGGCCTCGTTCCACCTTGAAGACCGTGCCCGCCACTGGCCCGGCGGCGTCGCCGCCCGCCCTGTGCAGCAGCTCAGTGATGCCTGAGCTCAGCGCGTCCACACCCGCGCCAGTGGTCGCCGAGCCGAAGAAGACCGGGTAGAGGTGTGCCTGCTTTGCCTGTTCCGCGAACTCGTGGCGCAGGGTTTGGTAGGAAACCGCCGACTCGTCGGCCACGTAGGCGGCGAGCAGCGCGTCGTCGCCGTCAGCGAGGACATCGAGCAGGCCGGAGACGAAACCGGCGTCTGCCGCGCTGTATGGCCGGTAGCGGGCGCCGCGGGTGCCCTGGTCCTCGGCCGACCCCATGGCAACGGCTGGCACCGCCAGCTTCTCGGGGATCGAGCGCAGTACATGCTCATACCGGGCGCCAGCACGGTCGATCTTGTTCACGAAGATGAGGGTGGGGATATCCAGCCGCCGCAGCGCCGCCATCAGCACGCGGGTCTGGGCCTGCACGCCTTCGACCGCGCTGACGACGAGAACGGCGCCGTCCAGCACGCTCAGTACCCGTTCCACCTCGGCGATGAAGTCGGGGTGGCCAGGTGTGTCGATGAGGTTGACCGTCACGCCCTGGACCGGGAACGACACCACGGCGGACTTGATCGTGATGCCGCGACAGCGTTCCAGTGCCAGCGAGTCGGTCTGGGTGCTGCCGTCGTCGACGCTGCCGGCCTCGTCGATGACCCCCGCGTTGAACAGCAGCCGTTCGGTCAGGCTGGTCTTACCGGCGTCTACATGCGCCAAAATCCCCAGGTTCAAGGTATCCACGAAGCGTCATGTCCTGTGAGTAGGTGCTGACTCCCTTCCGCATGGACATGGACGCAGCTCGCATGTTCTGTCTCCTGGGGCCTGGGGCCTGGGGCCTGGGGCCTGGGGCCTGGGGCCTG
>DASYYE010000216.1:0-1797 GCA_035946955.1 Streptosporangiaceae bacterium
GCACGTTGGCAGCCGCCGGGTACCGGGTGGCGGGAGAGCACGGGTCCACCCACGCCACCGGCTCGGCGCGCAGCGGCGCGCCCGCGTGCCGGTACAGGTCCGCGTACTCGGGCAGTGGCTCACTGCCCATCTGCTGCATCTCGATGCGCTGCAGTCCCGGTGTGCCCCACAGGTGGCTGACGCTGGGCACGCCGACCGCCGCGGCAGTGACCGGCCCGGCCAGCGTGACCGCGTCGTGGACGACGAGGTCGGGCTGCCAGTCGCGGGCATAGCCGATGAGGTCGTCGAGCATCGCCCAGGCCATGCTGACCTGCATCCGGCCGAGGTTCGCGATCAGCTCGTGCTGAGCGTCGCCGAGTACCTCGGGCCGCACCGGCCAGTCGTCAGGCCACTGCTGCTGGAGGTGCCACGACGCCCGGCTCGAATCGGTGGACAGCCGTGGCAGGTTCACGTCCTCGCCAACGGGGACCGCGGGCAGCCCCGAGTCCACGATGGTCTCCACCAGGCTGGGAGTGCTGGCCACCCGGACGTCGTGCCCCGCGAGCTGACACGCCCACTCCAGCGGCACCATGGGGAAGTGGTGCGAGCGCCACGGAAACGTGGTGAACAGGATGCGCATACCCACCATTCCTCTGCGGTTCGCCGACTACCGCCCCAGGCTGGCGGCTGGCGCTTTGGTCTCGCTCAAGCCTGTGTCCAGGCACGTGCTGACCTGCGTGTCAGCGGCCGCCGGCCACGGTCAGCGCTTCCCCGCTGATGTTGCCGTTGGCCTCGGAGCACAGGAACACCACGGCCGCCGCCACGTCCGCTGGCGTGCTCAGCTGGCCGGTGGCGGTCCGGGTGGTCTCTCGCTCCCTGATGGCAGGCGGCAGGTCGGTGAGGACCCCCTCGGTCGCCGTCAGCCCCGGGCAGACCACGTTGACCAGGACACCGTCCGGGCCGGTGTCCCAGGCCAGGCTGCGGGCGAACCCGTGCAGGGCGGCTTTGGCCGCACCGTAGAACTCCTGGCCGGGGGCGCCGTCGTGGGCGATGTGCGAGGAAATGAGGACCACTCGTCCCCAGTGCCGTTCGCGCATGCCTGGCAGGGCGGTCAGGACCGTGGCCATGGTCTCGCAGAGGTTGGCTTGGACCAGCCCACGCCAGGCACCAGGGCTGACCGACTCTGCGGGCATACCCGGCGGCCGGCGGGGCCCGCGGCAGAACGCGTTCGCCACCACCACGTCGAGACCGCCCCAGGCCCGGTCAGCCGCCGCCACCGCCTGTTCCGCCGACCCCGGCTCGTCCAGGGCGCACCGCAACGCCATGGCCTGCCCGGGGCCGCCGAACTCCGCCGCGAGCCGCTCCGCGGCCTCACGCTGGTTGCGGTAGGTCAGCGCGACCTTCGCCTGCTCGCCCGCGAACAATCTCGCCACGGCCAGGCCTATCCCGCTGGTCCCGCCGGTGACGATGACACGCCGGCCGGCCAGTCCGAGGTCCATGGGTCAGTCGGCCTGGTGCGTCGCGGCCACTCTGCGGGGGCCGAGGCCGGGCAGGCTGGCCAGTGTGCCGGGCAGTGTCGCCGGGGAGTCACCCCGTGCCGCCACGTAGCCGTCCGGGCGCACCAGCACCCAGCGGCCCGCCCCCAGACCGAGCGCGTAGCAGAGTGCCCCCGGTGCCACCGTGTGCACGGAGAGCACGTCATCCGGTGACGTGAGCGGCGGCAGGCCCGTGCCCTGCATGGTGAGCAGTGACCACCGGGGATCGCGCAGTTCGGTGAGCAGCGCGCTGACCTCAGGGCCGTCCAGTTCGGTACCGAAC
>DASYYE010000217.1:0-4636 GCA_035946955.1 Streptosporangiaceae bacterium
CCAGGGTAGAACGGATCTCGGCGAAGGCGGCGTCGAGAGCGGGGCGGTCGGTGACGTCGACGGCGAGGCCGAGCGAAGCTGACCCGTCGGCCCGCAGGTCCTTGGCCACCCGTTGCGCGCCGTCGCCGTCGAGGTCGAGTAGGGCGACGCGGTGGCCGCGCGCGGCCAGGTGGTGGCAGGTCGCCTCGCCGATGCCCGACGCTCCGCCGGTGACCACGGCCACCCGGGACTGCTGCGGGTTGCTAGGCGGCATTATCTCGTGCTCCTCACTCGCAGGCGACTTCGACGACCGGGGCCGCCGTCACGCCTCCTCCTTTTCGGCATGCATCACGCCAGCCGGGTAACGTTCGGTGTTGTTCATGTGACTAACATGGGCGCGTTGGCCGGCCTGCAGGCTGGCCCGGTGCGACGCTGGGGCTGGGTGCAGTGCCCTGAGAGCTGCGGGAGGACGTACATGGCGCCGGCACGGCGGAGTCCCGTCGATGACTCGGCCACCCGCACGGCGCTCCTCGATGCCGCCGCGGCCCTCATGCTCGACGAGGGCTACGCAGCGGTCACCACGCGCCGGGTGGCGCAGCAGGCAGGCGTCAACAACGGGCTCGTCTCCTATTACTTCGGCACGATGGATGGCCTGTTCATCGAGCTGTTCCGCCGCGGCGCGGAACGGAGCCTGGCGCGGCTGAGGCAGGCGCTGCACTCCCCCCAGCCGCTGTGGGCGCTGTGGGAGCTGACCCATGACTTCACGAGCAACGCGCTCACGATGGAGTTCATCGCGCTGGCCAACCACCGCAAGGCGATCCGGGCCGAGATAGCCGCGTACTCCAGGAAGTTCCGGACGCTGCAGCTCGAGGCGCTCTCGGACGTGATCAAGGGCTACGGCGTGGATCCCGGGCGGTGGCCGCCCGCGGCCCTGATCCTGGCCATGGCCGCCGCCTCCCGGTTCCTGCACATCGAGGATGCCTTCGACGTGCACATCGGACACGCCGAGCTGGTCGCCGTGATCGAGCGCGAGATCGGTGCCCTGGAGGGGCAACGCCGCCCGGCCGGCGACGAGGTCGCCGGCCGTCAGGCCAGCTAGCCGGGGGCCGGCCAGCGAATCATGAGGCGTCACCGGATCGGCTCGTCGCCGAAGACGGTCGTGCGGAGCAGCTCGCGGGGCGAGCTGGCGTCGTACGGTGCCGCGCGGTGCACGACGCCGGTGTTGTCCCAGATGACGGTGTCCCCCACCGACCAGCGATGGCGGTAGACCCGCTCTGGCGCGGTCGTCCGGTCAAGCAGGCCCCGCAGCAGCGCCCGGCCCTCATCGAGGCCCATGCCCACGACATGGCTGGCATGGACGCCGATGACCAGGGACCGACGGCCGCTGCGGTGCGTCCAGACCAGCGGGTGAGTGGAGGCCGGCCGGCTCCGCCACCGCTCGAGCTGCTGCGGGGTTGGATCGGGCGTGACGCTCCGCTGGGACGCCTCGAGCGTGTGCACGACGCGCAGGGAACCGAGGTGCTGCTTCTCCGCGTCGCTGAGTGCCTCGTAGCCGGCGTAGGTGCTGGCGAACTCGGTCTCGCCGCCGGAGGCCGCCACCTCCCTGGCGCTCAGGATCGTGGCCTTCTGCGGCGGCTCCCCGTGCAGCGGCGTGCATCCGTCCATGTGCCAGTGGAAGGTCGCCTTCAGGTAGTCAGCCGACGCGTTCTTCGACTTGTCCAGGGTCACGCGGTAGATCCCGCGCACGGGATGGTGCCCCGCTTCATAGTCGATCTCGCCGAGGCGTCGGCCAAAGGCAACCTGATCCTCTGCGTGGAGGTGCAGGCCGCGGAGGACGAGAACGCCGTACTGCTCGAGCGCGCCGGCGATGGCCCCCGCGATACCGTCGTCGTGGGCGAGCTGCGCCGCGTCAAGGCCGCGCACCTCGGCGCCGACCGTGGCCGCGAGAGGCTCGCAGCTGATTGTCGTCGTCATGGCACAGGCTCTAGGTAGCGGTCAAAGTAAGCGGTCCCGGAGTCGATGACCCTGGGCTGGTGCCAGACCTCGACCGGCAGGGAGACCATCACCAGCGAATACACGAGGTGGAGCAGGTTCAGCTCCCGGTCCGGGAGTTCGCGCAGCGGGAACTGGTCGAGGTGGGCCATGGCATCGCGCACGCGCGGGAACGCGGCGTCGTAGAAGGCCTGCAGCTCCGCCATCGTGCTGGCCAGCCGCTCGGCGTACCGGGCCGCCTCAGCGGGGAGGCACCACTTCCCGGCGAACGGCTCGAGGTCCGCGAACTCATCCGGGAGCATCCCGCCGCTCACGCCCGGGCCGCCTGTCCGCCGCGCAGGTAGGACTCCACCCAGTCACCGACGACCTTGTGCAGGTGGCGCACCGTGATCTCCTGGTCGGACAGCGGAAACTCGCTGAGGACCCTTGACTCCAGGCCCATCTGGGTGCCGTCCAGTGTGCCCGCGTCCTGCAGGCCGGCCTCCTTGGACACGACGGCAGTCACCTCGTGGCGGATCCGCTCGCTGGCGTTACGGGCTGGCGGGAAGTAGAACGACATCTCCCAGACATGGGTGTTGTGGGAGGTCGGCCAGTAGTGGTAGGTGAGGTACCAGCCCCGCTCGTAGAGCAGGATCACGAAGTTGGGGAAGACCTGGAAGTTCGAGATCGACCACGGGTCGAGGTTTCCCGGGTTGATCCCGGCTGGCAGCCTGGCAGGGTCGAGCTCGGGGATGTCCGGGCGCTCCCAGGGGCCCATGAGGCCAGCCCCGGTGGCGCTCTCGATCGGGTACATCTGGCCGGGCGGGGTCAGATGCCGCGGCACGCCCTTCCAGCCGCCCGTGCTGAGCAGCCGGTGCGGCCCGCTGACCTGGAAGTGCGGTACCTTGAAGCCCGTCTCGAAGTCCCGCAGGGCCGGGACCTGCTGCTGTGAGTGCAGGATCGACGCGTGATAGTACTCCTGGAACGCGTCCAGGAAGATCTTCCAGTTGCTGAGGATGTCGGCCCTGAACGCATACCGCTCAGTCACGAGGTGGAACGGGTAGCCTTCCAGGCCGCGCACCATCGGCCCGAGGAACTCCAGCAGCGACTGGCCAGGCTCGGCGGCCAGGTTGACGAAGATGAAGCCTTCCCAGACCTCGCAGCTGACCGCCACGAGGGGAAAGTCGGCCTTGTCCAAGCCGGAGAACTCCTCCTCCTGCAGGACGAACTTCAGCTGTCCGTCCAGCCCGTACCGCCAGCCGTGGTACTTGCACATGAACTGGCGGCAAAAGCCGCTGGTCTCGTCCCGTGGCGTCTTATCCCACACCAGCTTGTTGCCGCGGTGGCGGCACACGTTGTGAAAGGCCCGGACCTGGCCGTCGAGGTCTCGCGTGACGATGACCGACGTCCTGGCGACGGCGAGCTCCTTGGTGAAAAAGCTCCCCCTGCGGGGCAGCTGCTCGACCCGGCCCACGTTCAGCCACGCCCTCCGGAAGATCGCCTCCCGTTCCAGCTCGGCGAACTCCGGCGAGATGGAATCCTCATACGACACGAGCCCCGTGCCCAGCTCCGGGTAACGCCCGGTCCGGCTGGCCGGCCGCTCGGCCACATCCGCCATGACCCGTCCTCCCTTGTGGCGCAACTTCCATCCGACATAGGTGTTACTCAACCGACTAACAAGGTGTTACGCACATGACTAACACAGGTCCGCAGCAACCGCAAGAACGTGACTTTGGAATTGGTGCCCGCACAGCGTTAGAAAGTCGCGGACCTCACGCAACTCCAACGTCGGCCACATAGTGAAGCCGCCCTAGGAGATGGCATCCGCCTCGCTCCGATCCGCTGCCCGGGCAGCGGGAGGCAGCTAAAGATCTTTAATTGGTGGTGTCCGCGGGGCTGACGGGCCTGGCTTCTGGCGGTATGCAGGGTGTATGCGGTATGCGCAAGGTGGCGGGTTGACCGCCGAGGCGCGGAGCCGCCGGGAGCGGGTCCGGCTGGCGGCGGTGGAGCGGTTCGAGCAGCAGGTACCGGCTGGGGTGATCGCTGCGGAGCTGCGGGTCAGCGAGCGGTCGGTGCGGCGGTGGCGGCAGGCGTGGCTGGAGGGCGGGGCGGCCGGGTTAGCGTCGCGGGGGCAGGCGGCGCGGTGCCGGCTGGATGAGGGGCAGCTGGCTGCGCTGGATGGGTTGCTGGAGGCCGGGCCGCTGGCCGCCGGGTGGGCTGACCAGCGGTGGACGCTGGCGCGGGTCCGGGATCTGGTGGCCGGCCGGTTCGGGGTGGCGTACACGGTGGCGGGGATCTGGTACCTGCTGCGCCGCCGCGGCTGGACCTGCCAGCTGGGCGCACGCCGGGCCATCGAGCGCGATGACGGCGCGGTCGAGGTGTGGAAGAAGGAGACCTGGCCGCGGTTAAAAGGACAGCGGCGGCCCTGAGCGGGTGGATCGTGTTCGAGGACGAGTGCGGCCAGTCGATGCGGCCGCCGCGGTCGCGGACCTGGGGGCGGCGCGGGATCACCCCGGTGATCCGGGTCCGCGGCGGCGGGACCGGGCACGTCTCGGTGGCGGGGCTGGCCTGCTACCGGCCCGGCCACCGCAGCCGGCTGATCTACCGGCTGCACTGCTACCGCGGCCGCAAGGGCGAGACCAAGGCGTTCACCTGGACCGAGTACCGGGACCTGCTGATCGCCGCC
>DASYYE010000218.1:0-100978 GCA_035946955.1 Streptosporangiaceae bacterium
AGACGTCGTTGCGCGGGACGGCGCAGTCCGAAAAGAACTCTGCTCTGGTCTTCCTGCCCCCGTGGTTGGCGCTCTTCGCTGAACCGGTCATGGTGAGGGCGCCGGGCACCCTGGCGAGCGTGCCGTCGGGCCGCAGCACAGGCGGGTCGGTACTGGTGGCCGGCGCCGCCGCGGCCGGCATCCAGGAGGTGACGTGGCGGGGATCCCCGTGCCCGGTGGAGAGCAGGAGCGGCGTGGCGGGCAGTGTGCCCGCTGTCGCTACCCGGGCCGGGGCCGCGTGGCCGCGGGCGAGGACCGGGACCGGGCTGTAGGCCGTGCCCGCCAGTGACGCGGCCTCGATAGGAGTGCTCTGACCTGGAAGTGCGGTGATTCCGGCGGCCCGGTCGAGCCCCGTGGCCCCGGCCGCGACCGTGTGCCCGTGCAGTCCCTCGAACAGGGCGAGCTGGCTGAAGACTCCGCCGCCGGCCTTGCGGGCGCCCGAGGGGCCGAGATGCCACACCGAAGCCGTGGAGCGGCCGGTTCCGACCAGGTAGTCCACCCCGCCGGCGGCGTTGGCGACCAGGCCGAACGGCAGCCCGGGGGCGCGGGCGGCCACGGTGCTCCGCCCTGGCGCGAGATCCACGACCTTGTCGCCCGAGACCGCGAAGAACCCGTTACCACCGGCCGGGGCAGCGCTGGTGTACTGGCCGCGCAGCGTCCGCACTGCACGGACCGTGGCTGTGGCGGCGTCGGCCAGCACGAGCTGGGTGCTCCGCTCGTCTGTCCGCAGGTAGCGGGTGAGCGCGACGGTGCTCCCGGCCCCACACGACGGCGTGAAGTAGTACAGGGACACTCCGCTGACCAGCGGGCGGACCGCTCCGGTATGAGCGTCGACGACGTAGGCGACACCACCCCGGTCGTTACCTGCGGGGGCGTTGTCAGCTCCCCAGGGCGCCACCACCGCCACCACATACCGGCCATCGCCCGTGATGCACTGCCGCCCGATCCAGCGCTCGCCTTCCGGGTCCAGCCCGGCCGGAGCAAGCGTAGCCAGCGGCTGCCATGCCCATCCGCCGCCAGCGCTGGCCGCGTACAGATGCCACCCGTCGGAGTCTCCGCGTCCCGCGACGATCTCGTCCCCGGGCGCCACCCGCCGGACCGGGTGGACGGGCAGTGACGCCGCCGCCTTGCGGACGCCGTGCGGCGCGCTCTCGCGTGCCTTGCCCGCCGGGATGGCCGGTGGTCCCGGCTGCCGGCCCGCTGGCATCCCAGCGCGGACTGACGCTGCCGCAGGTGCCACGAACGACACCAGCACGGCAGTGCTCGCCGCCATCATGACCGTGAACCGCCGCAAGCCACGCGACCGCACCAGCAGCGCCCGCATCGTAACACCCAGCCCTTCTGTGCCTAGACGTGGAAACTCCTGTGGCTGACCGCTCGCATGACCACTTCAGACGTGGCTTGTAGGGGTGCTGACCGGCCGTTGCCAACTGAGCATCGACAGCCGCAATGCTCGGGGGTGGCATTACCGAATCCCTACCGGAACGCTTCCGGACCCCGGAACCGGGCGCGGGTCAGATGGTCAGGGCGGAAGCGATGGAACCGGCTAGCTTGACTCTGTCGGGGATCTTGGTCGCTGCGGCTTAGCTGACGGCTCGCCATGAGCGCAGGCGCTGGATGTCGTGCTGGTCGAGGTAGTCCTGGAAGGCCGTCGGCGGTCGCGGGGATGTACTCTCGCCGGGCGGCAGCTGGCTGAGGCGCTCGATGTTGACCGCGATGGCGGTCGCACGAGCGTGCCGTTACCGATTCTGCGGCCATTCTGAGGGCATTCGTCGTGCCTCCGGGCGCGCAGCGGTTGCACAAGGCGCCGAGTGTCGTCAAGTCCCGGATCGCCCAATAGAACACATAGCAATCGGATGTCAGCCCGGGAAGGGTGACCAAACCTGCCAGCAACGGGCCGGTGCTGTGGGCTGGCCTGTAGGGCGTTAGCGGGACAGCGGCCGGGGGGCTACCAGCTTGGCGAGCAGTTCGTTGGTCTGCTGTAGCTCTTCAATCAGCTTGTCGATTTCCGCGTCACCATGGTCACGGCCCACGGAGGGTGGTGCGCCACCCGGCATGGGCTCGTCAGATCGCGCGTTCACGGCCTGCCCAGTAGCGGTCGCGCAGACGGCGCTTGAGGAGCTTGCCATTGGGGTCGCGCGGGAGTTCCGAGACGTAGTCGATGCTTCGCGGCAGCTTGAACCTGGCCACGCGGCCGCCGAGGAACGCCAGCAGTTCTTCGGTGAGCGCCGGGCCCGCCTCCACCCCGGCCACGGGCTCGACCACGGCTTTGATCTCTTCGCCCCACTCCTCGTGCGGGATGCCGAAGACGGCGACGTCGGCGACAGCTCGGTGACACGCGAGCTCCGACTCGATCTCGGCCGGGTAGATGTTCACTCCCCCGGAGATGATCATGTCGCTCTTGCGGTCACAGAGGAAGAGGTAGCCGTCGGCGTCGAGGTACCCGATGTCACCGACGGTGAAGGCGCCGTCCATCCAGGCGGCCTGGGTCTTCTGCTGGTCCTGGTGGTAGGTGAAGGTCGAGGTGCCCATGCGCATGTAGACCAGGCCAGGCTCACCGGGCGGCTGGTCCTGGCCCGCGTCGTCCACGACCCGGACCTCGGAGTGCGGCCACGGCCTGCCCACCGAACCAGGGCGGTCCAGCCATTCCTGCGCGGTGATCACGGTGCCACCGCCTTCGGTGGCCGCGTAGTACTCCACGATGACCGGCCCCCACCAGTCGATCATCTGCCGCTTCACCGGGCCAGGGCAGGGCGCAGCACTGTGGATCACGGTGCGCAGCGACGACACGTCGTGGGCCTCGCGTACGCCGGCGGGCAGCGCGAGCAGGCGGCGGAACTGGGTCGGGACCATGTGGGTGTGGGTCACCCGGTGACGCGCGATGAGCCGCAGCGCGCCGGCCGCGTCGAAGCCGTCCATCATCACGACCGGGTGGCCCAGCTGGAGCGACATCGTGGTGAAGTTCAGCACGGCGGTGTGGTACAGCGGGGAGCAGCACAGGTGGACGTGCCCGTCGAACGGCGCCAGCGAGAAGATGCTGAAGAACCCCATCGCGTTCACGGGCGGGCCGTCCGGGTCGGTGCCGGTCAGCTCCCGCCGCACCCCCTTGGGCCGGCCCGAGGTCCCCGAGGTGTACATCATCGGCGCGCCGCTGGTGCGCTGGTCCGGGCGGCCGGAGCCCTCCGCCCCCAGCTCACTCAGTGGCGTGAACCCAGGCACGGAGCCGACAGCGAACCTCACACGCTCGGCAATGCCAGCGGTGTCGGCCGCCTGGGCTGCCGCCTCGGCGAACCTCTCGTGCGCGACGAACGCCTCAGCGCCGCAGTCGCGCAGGATGTAGGCGAGCTCGGCGGCGACCAGGTGCCAGTTGAGCGGCACCACGTACAGCCCTGTCTCCAATGCGGCGAATATCACCGCGAGCGCCGTGGCGCTGTTGGGGAGCAGGAAAGCCACACTGGAACCGGGACGCAGGCCCAGCGCCTGGAACCCCCGGCCGTACCGGTCGGCCTCCGCCGCGAGCTGGGCGTAGCTCACCTCGGTGCCGTCAGGTTCGATCACCGCGGCCGCGTCTGGTGAGTCCGCGGCAATGGCCCACAGACCAATGGCGTTCACGGGCCTCAATCTAGAACACGTTCTACGCACCGGCAACTCCAACTAGAACACGTTCTATCTATTGGTTGCTCCGATGGCCTCCCACGTCCGTGCCCTGGTTGCGACACCAGAAAGAAACGTGTTTCACTTCATGAGTGAGTCAGCCCACGAGCGCCGCGTCCACACCAGCGACCGCCCCGCCCCCGCGGCTGAGCGCTCCCCTGGAGATCGGCTTCGACTACACCCGGTCGCTGGGGCACACGCTCGGCCAGTTCATGACCGCCCTGGCCAGCCGGCGCATGCTCGGCGCCCGCGACGCGGCCGGGAAGGTCCACGCCCCCCCGTTCGAGTACGACCCGGTGACGTCCGCGCCGCCCGCCGAACTGGTGGAGGTCGGCACGGAAGGGGTGGTGACGAGCTGGTCCTGGATGGCGCGGCCACTGGCTGGCCAGCCCCTGGAACATCCGTTCGCGTGGGCGCTGGTCCGGCTCGACGGCGCGGACACGGCGATGCTGCACGCCGTGGACGTGGGTTCGCCCGGTGCGATGCGGACCGGCATGCGTGTCCGGGTGCGATGGGCGGCGGCCACTACGGGCAGCATCCGCGACATCGCCTGTTTCGAGCCGTGTGCCACCGCTGAGCCGGGCGCCGCACCCGAGCCGGGCGCAGCGGCCCTTGAACCGGACGCGGCCGTTCCCGAGCCTGTCACCATGGTCACCACTCCGGTGCAGCTCCGTTACGAGCACACGGTCTCTCCCGGAGACGACCGGTTCCTGCGGGCACTGGCGACCGGGCGATTGATCGGCCAGCGGTGCCCGGCGTGCGGCAAGGCCTACATACCGCCCCGGGCCGCCTGCCCCACCGACGGCGTGCCAACCACCGATGAGGTTGAACTGGCGGACCAGGGGACCGTCACCACGTTCTGCATCGTGAACGTGCCCTACCCGGGGCAGCGGGTCACGCCGCCCTACGCCGCCGCGGCCATCCTGCTCGACGGTGCCGACATTCCCATCCAGCACCTCATCCTGGGCTGCGAGCCAGACGAAGTGCGGATGGGCATGCGCGTCGAGGCGGTCTGGAAGCCGCGGGAGGAGTGGGGCACGACGATGGAGAACATCGACCACTTCCGCCCCACCGGTGAGCCGGATGCCCCCTTCGAGTCATACGCCGAGCACCTATGAAGGACATGCCCGTGCCTGAGGCCGCTGTCGTCGCCTTCGCACAGTCCCCGTGCCTCGCCCACGCCGACACCACCACCAGCGGGGTGGAGATGCTCGTTCCGCTCATGTCCGAAGTGCTGACCAGCACGGGGCTGACCAAGGCGGACATCGGCTTCTGGTGCTCCGGCTCCTCGGACTACCTGGCGGGGCGGCCGTTCTCGTTCGTCCAGGCGGTGGACGCGATCGGGGCCTTCCCACCGGTCATGGAGTCCCATGTTGAGATGGACGGGGCGTGGGCCCTGTACGAAGCCTGGGTCAAGATCCTCACGGGCGAGGTGGACACCGCGCTCGTGTACGGCTTCGGCAAGTCCTCGGCGGGGCAACTGCGCCGCGTGCTCGCCCTGCAACTCGACCCCTACGTGCTGGCGCCCCTGTGGCCCGACTCGGTGAGCATCGCGGCCCTGCAGGCCCGGCTCGGCATCGACGCGGGCCGGTGGGACGAGAAGGACATGGCAGCGGTCGCCGCGCGCTGCCGCGCCGCCGCGGTCACGAACCCCCAAGCGCAGGTGCGTGGCGAGGTGTCCGCCGACGACCTGCTCGGCCAGCCCTATGTCGCCGAACCACTCCGCGCCCATGACTGCGCACCGGTCGGTGACGGCGCGGCGGTCGTGGTGCTGGCTTCACGCCAACGGGCAGCGGAACTGTGCCCACGGCCCGCCTGGATCACCGGGTTCGATCACCGGATCGACTCGGCCTCGCTGGGTGCGCGTGACCTGACCACGGCACCGTCCGCCGCGGCCGCAGGAGCGGCTGCCGGGGCCCCGGGTGTTGATGTCGCGGAACTCCATGCGCCATTCACCCATCAGGAGATCATCCTGAGCCAGGCACTCGGCCTGGGCGACAGCACCTGCGTCAACCCATCCGGCGGCGCCCTGTGCGGCAACCCGATGTTCGCCGCCGGGCTCGCGCGCATCGGGATGGCGGCCCGGTCCATCATGTCCGGCGGCGCGGCCCGTGCCCTCGGCCACGCCACCAGCGGCCCGGCACTCCAGCAGAACCTGGTCTGCGTCATGGAGGCAGAAGGGGCAGGGAGAGCACAGTGAAGCAGCGAGCCGCCGTCCTGGGCGTCGGCCAGACCCGGCACCGCTCCCGCCGGGCGGACGTGTCGATCGCCGGGCTCTGCCGTGAGGCCGTGGACCGGGCCCTCGCCGACGCGGGCGTGACCATGGCTGACATCGAGGCGGTCGTCGTGGGCAAGGCGCCGGACCTGTTCGAGGGCGTGATGATGCCCGAGCTGTACCTGGCGGATGCGCTGGGCGCGGTGGGCAAGCCACTGCTGCGGGTGCACACGGCGGGGTCCGTGGGCGGCTCGACCGGTGTCGTCGCGGCCAACCTGGTCCAGGCGGGGCTGCACCGCCGGGTACTCGCGGTGGCGTTCGAGAAGCAGTCCGAGTCGAACGCGATGTGGGCGCTGTCGATCAGCCCGCCGTTCAGCATGCCGCTGCTGGCAGGCGCCGGCGGCTACTTCTCCCCGCACATCCGCGCCTACATCCGCCGCAGCGGGGCACCGCGGCACATCGGCGCCATGGTCGCGGTGAAGGACCGCCGCAACGGCAGCCGCAACCCCTATGCCCACCTGCAGCAGCCCGACATCACGCTGGAGTCGGTGCAGGCCTCCCCGATGCTGTGGGATCCGGTCCGCTACGACGAGACGTGCCCGTCCTCCGATGGCGCGTGCGCCGTGGTGCTTGGCGACCAGGCGGCGGCCGGGGAGCGGCTGACGGCGGGCCAGCCCGTGGCCTGGGTCCGCGGCACCGTGATGCGCACCGAGCCCACCCAGTTCGCCGGGAAGGACCACGTGAACCCGCGTGCGGGAGCCGACGCGGCCGCCGCGCTGTGGCGGGCCACCGGGATCACCCACCCCCTGGATGAGATCGACGTGGCAGAGATCTACGTCCCGTTCTCATGGTTCGAGCCGATGTGGCTGGAGAACCTCGGCTTCGCCGGCCCGGGCGAGGGCTGGCGGCTCACCGAGGCCGGCGAGACCGAGATCGGGGGCGCGATCCCGGTGAACCCCTCTGGCGGGGTGCTCAGCTCCAACCCGATCGGCGCCTCCGGCCTGCTGCGTTTCGCCGAGGCAGCGCTGCAGGTCATGGGCAAGGCAGGCGCACACCAGGTGCCCGGGGCACGCACCGCGCTGGGCCACGCCTACGGCGGCGGATCCCAGTACTTCTCAATGTGGGTGGTTGCCGACACCCCTGGCTGACGAGCGCCCGCATGAGGGCCGTCCCTGGACGGCTGGCGGGTCTTGGACGCCGGGATACGGTGCTGGGATGAGTTTCCGGCTGGCGGCGTACGCCGTGTGCATCGAGGACGGGCGGGTGCTGCTCGCGCGTTATGTCCCTCCGGTGGGCGAGACTCACTGGACTCTGCCAGGCGGCGGGGTCGAGCACGGAGAGGACCCGTTCGACGCGGTCATCCGGGAGGTGGCTGAAGAGACCGGCTGCGACGCGGTGGTCGAACGGCTGCTGGGCGTGGACTCGCGGGTGATCCCCGTGGCCGAGCTCCGCGTGCCCGGCCAGCTCCCCCACCAGAACGTCGGCATCTTCTACCGGGTCCGTATCACAGGCGGCCAGCTCCGGCCGGAGCCGAACGGCGAGACCGCTGAGTCGGTCTGGACGCCGGTCCCGGGCGTCGCTCAACTTCTCCGGTCATCCCTGGTCGACGTCGGCCTCGCCCTCGCACAGACCGTCCCGCCAACCGGCCACGTCGCTCCTATCCCGGTTGGCGGGCTGATACTGCACTGACGCGGGCCGCCCGGTGTACCCCGGTCAGGCGTAGCTCACCGGCAGCCGTTTGATGCCGTTGAGCCAGCCCGAACGCAGCCGTTCGGGGTCGCCCGCCTTGGCGATGGCGGGCATCGTGTCCGCGATCGCGTTGAACATCAGCTCGATCTCCAGCCGGGCCAGGTTGTGGCCGAGGCAGAAGTGGGCGCCGTTGCCCCCGAACCCCAGGTGCGGGTTGGGCGTGCGGGTGACATCGAACCGCTCCGGGTGGTCGAACACCTCTTCGTCGAAGTTCGCCGAACGGTAGAAGAGCCCGAGCCGCTGCCCGGCCTTGATCTCCTGGCCGCCGAGCGCCGTGTCCCGTGTTGCCGTGCGCTGGAACACCGTCACCGGCGTCGACCACCGCACGATCTCGTCCGCCGCCGTGTCCGGCCGCGAGGCGCAGAACAGCTCCCACTGGTCCGGGTGGTCCAGGAACGCGAGCATGCCGTGGGAGATCGCGTTGCGGGTGGTCTCGTTGCCCGCGACGGACAGCAGGATGACGAAGAAGCCGAACTCGTCCGGGGAGAGCTGCCCGTCACCGACCTGGGCGTGGACCAGCTTGGTGACGATGTCGTCGCGGGGGCAGTTCCGCCGGTCCTCGGCCATCGCCATCGCATAGTTGACGATCTCAGCGGCCGCGATGACGCCCGCGTCCCCGAACTCGGGGTCGTCGTATCCGATCATCTGGTTGGACCAGGTGAAGATCTTGCCCCGGTCCTCCTGCGGCACGCCGAGCAACTCGGCGATGGCCTGCAGCGGCAACTCGGCGGAGACGTCGGTGACGAAGTCGCCGCTGCCACCCGCCACCGCCTCGGCGACGATCCGCTCCGCCCGCGCCGTCAGGGCCTCCCGGAGGCTGGCGATCGCCCGCGGCGTGAAGCCGCGGGACACGATGCCGCGCAGGGCCGTGTGCTGGGGCGGGTCGATGTTGAGCATGATCAGCCGCTGCATCTCGATCTGGTCGCGGGTCATCTCCTGCCCGAACCGGATGATCGCAGTGTTCTGCCAGCTCGAGTAGGTATCGCTGTCACGCGACGCCGCCATCACGTCGGCGTGCCTGGTGACCGCCCAGAATCCTTCGTCGTCGAAGCCGCCTGCCCCCTTCGCCAGGTGGTTCCACCACACGGGCGCGGCCCGCCGCAGCTCCGCGAACTCTTCGGCCGGGACTCGGACCGCGTACAGGTCAGGGTCGGTGAAATCGAAGCCCGGGGGGACATTTGGCATGGCCATCACTGCCTCCGGTGTAACCTGTTCTATTTTGGCATTGTACGGGGCACCGTGGCATCGGGGAATGCCCAGGCCTACCATGAAAGAGAACACGTTCTAGTTTTGGCCGACTGTGTGCCCAGCGCGCTGACAGGCTGGCACGCTCAGGAGAGCGGAAGGAACCCTCGGTGGGCAATGCGGTGATCGTCGAAGCGGTGCGGACACCGATCGGCAAGCGCGGCGGCAGGCTGTCCGGCCTGCACGCCGCCGAACTCCTGGGCACCGTGCAGCGGGCCCTCCTCGACCGCGCGGGGCTGGACCCCGCCGCCGTCGAGCAGGTCCTCGGTGGCTGTGTGACACAAGCGGGCGAGCAGGCCGGAAACGTCACGCGCACGGCGTGGCTGCATGCGGGACTGCCCCACCAGACCGGCTGCCTCACCCTGGACGCCCAGTGCGGCTCGTCCCAGCAGGCGGCGCACCTGGCGGCCGGGCTGATCGCGGCCGGTGCGGTCCGGCACGCCATCGCCTGCGGCGTGGAGGCGATGAGCCGGGTGCCGCTGGCCTCGAACATGGGCACGGACGTGGGCAAGCCGAAGCCCGCCTCATGGGACATCGACATGCCCAACCAGTTCGTGGCCGCCGAACGGATCGCCCGCCGCCGTGGCCTGTCCCGCGACGAACTGGACACGTTCGGCGTGCGCTCACAGACCGCCGCCCAGCGTGCCTGGTCGCAGAGACGGTTCGACCGCGAGGTCATACCCGTGAAGGCGCCCGCCCTGGACGCAGACGGCCACGACAGCGGCGACACGGTACTCGTAGAAAAAGATGAGGGCCTGCGGGAGACGAGCCTGGCCGGCCTGGCTCAGCTCAAGCCCGTGGTCCCGGACGGCCTGCACACCGCGGGCACCTCTTCGCAGATATCCGATGGCGCGGCGGCCGTGCTGCTCGTCGAAGAGACCCGGGCGCACGAGCTTGGCCTGCGGCCACGGGCCCGGATCCTCGCCCAGTGCCTGATCGGGGACGAACCCTACTATCACCTGGACGGGCCGGTCGCCGCCAGCCAGCGGGTGCTGGCCAGCGCCGGCATGACACTCGCCGACATCGACCTGTACGAGGTCAACGAGGCGTTCGCCGCGGTGCCACTGTCCTGGCTGCGTGTGCTCGAACCGGACGAGGACCGGCTCAACGTCAACGGCGGGGCCATCGCACTCGGCCACCCCGTGGGCTCCACCGGCGCACGGCTGCTCACCACCGCCCTGCACGAGTTGGAACGCTGCGACGCCACCACGGCTCTCATCACCATGTGCGCCGGTGGCGCTATGGCCACCGCCACCATCCTGGAACGCCTCTAGGGCGTCGTCAGGGGTGACGAATCTTTAGCATTACCCTGGAGTATCTTTCGGCATTTCACAGCCGTTAGATGTACCGTCCCAGGGGTCACGCTTGGTGCCCTGGGGCAGGGTGGCTTTGCGTGTCTGGCGTTGGCAGGCTCCTGCCGTAACCACGCGCCGCCGATCAAAGGAGCGAGGTATGACCCACCCCAGCAGCGAGGCCGCCGTTCACCCTGATACCGCCAGGTCGCCGCGGGACAATGCGACCAGGCCGGCTGAGTCCAGCGACCCCGCCTCGTCATCTGCGGCCCGGCGTGCCTGGTTCCCGCCGAGCATCCAGGACTTCGAGATCAGGCCGGAAGCGGCCATGTATGCGGCAAACCGCTGACGTGCGGTCTGCTGGTGCGCGGGACGGGTCGCTCACACGCGACCCGCTCCCGCGGGAGGAGTTCGTCATGGCGCTGCGGGCGCTGGGGGCCCGCTACTGGGACAAGCACCCGTTCCACGCCCGCCTGCACGAGGGCGGCTGCACCCAGGAAGAGGTGCGCCGCTGGGTGGCCAACCGCTGGTACTACCAGCGCAACCTCTCTCAGAAGAACGCCGCGGTCATCGCGAACTGCCCGCTGCCTGAGGTGCGGCGCAGGTGGGTGGAGCGGATCGCCTTCCAGGACGGCACGCCGGGCAGCGAGGGCGGGCTGGCGGACTGGCTCATGCTGGCCGAAGCGGTCGGGCTCACCCGTCAGGAAGTGCAGGAAGAATGGCACCTGCTGCCGGGGGTCCGGTTCGCGGTCGATGCCTATGTGAATTTCTGCCGGACACGGCCTTGGACAGAGGGTGCAGGCGCGGCGCTGACAGAGCTGTTCTCGCCAGGCCTGATGTCTGACCGGCTGGCGGTGTTCCAGCGGCACTACCCATGGATCAAGCCCGCAGGGTACGCGTATTTCGAGGCGCGCATCCCGACCGTCCGCAAGGACTCCGAATACACACTCGACCTGGTTGTCGAGCATTGCGTGACCCGCGAGCAGCAGGAGGCGGCCATCGCGGCGCTGTCGTTCAAGTGCGATGTGCTGTGGGCCATGCTGGACGCGATCGACTATGCCGGGCACGCCTGAATGGCCGACCCCGCCCGGGACTCAGCGGCTGGGCTGACCGCCCAGTGCCGTCCCGCCCTGGGTTGTGGGGTGCGCCTAGTCCACGACGAGGCGCGCCAGCGTGACGCACTCCTGTATCCGGAAGGAGTGCTGCTGCTGAACGAGACTGCTGGTGCGGTGCTGAGCCGCTGTGACGGCACCAGGACCGTGGCGGGGATCACCACGGAACTCGCCAGCCTCTATGCGGGCGCGGTGGCTTCGGATGTGCTGACGCTGCTGAACGGCCTGCTGGCCAGGCGGCTGATCACGGTCGGCCCGATGGTCGGCCTGAGGCGGCTGGGAGTGCCCCAGGTCGCGCCCGCGGCCCCGGGGCACAGGCAGGCGCCAGTGCCGTTGGGCCTGGTCGCCGAGCTGACCTACCGGTGCCCGCTGCAGTGCCCGTACTGCTCGAACCCACTGGACCTGGCTGCCTACCGCAAAGAGCTGACGACTGAGCAGTGGTGCCGGGTGCTGGACGAGGCCCGCGAATTGGGTGTGCTGCAGGTGCACCTGACGGGCGGGGAGCCACTGGCACGCCGGGACCTGGTGGAACTGGTCGCCCACGCGCACCGGCTCGGCATGTACACCGGCCTGGTCACCAGCGGAGTCCCGCTGACGCAGGAGCGGTTCGGCGCGCTGGCAGAGGCAGGCCTGGACCATGTGCAGCTGTCGGTGCAGGACGCCTCGCCTGCGGCCGCCGACCTGATCGCGGGTGTCCGGGCGCATGAGCGCAAACTGGCGGCCGCGGCGATGGTGACCGGTCACGGGCTGCCACTCACCGTGAACGTGGTGCTCCACCGCGCCAACATCGGCCATGTGCCAGTTCTTGTGGACCTGGCCGACCAGCTAGGTGCCATCCGGCTGGAGCTTGCGAACACCCAGTACTACGGCTGGGCCCAGCGTAACTGGGCCGCCCTGCTCCCGACCCGCGCCGAGGTCGAGGCAGCCGAACGGGACGCGCAGGCCGCCCGTGCCCGGCTGGGGTCACGCATGGAGATCGTTTACGTCCTCGCCGACTACTACGAAGACCGCCCCAAACCCTGCGTGTACGGCTGGGGGGTACGCCAGCTCATCGTCGCCCCCAACGGCGACGCCCTGCCCTGCCCCGCGGCCGGCCAGCTCCCCGGCCTTGGCATGGTCAACGTGCGGAACGAGTCGCTGTCCGACATCTGGTACGCCTCGCCAGCCTTCAACCGGTTCCGCGGGACGGACTGGATGCCCGAGCCATGCCGCAGTTGCCCACGCAAGGAAACAGACTTCGGCGGCTGCCGCTGCCAGGCCTACCAGCTCACCGGCGACCCGGCGGCCACTGACCCGGCCTGCGCGCTGTCCCCCCACCACGGACTCATCACGAGCCTGCTCACCAGCACCCCGGCAGACGCATGGCAGCCGCGGGTGATGCCTGCCCGTTCAAAAACCAGCGCGGACAACGGGTGAGGGCCTGCCTGCTGGGCACCGCCGCAGGGGGCGGGCTGCCGCAGTGGAACTGCGCGTGTGCCATGTGCATCCAGGCCCGCCAGCGTGGCGGTGCCCGGACGCAGGACTGCCTGGCGGTCACCGGGGCCGGCGAAAAGTGGTACCTCGTCAACGCGTCCCCGGACATCCGCGCGCAGATCCTCGCCACGCCGGAACTGGCTGCCGGCCCCGGACGGCGCGAAACGCCGGTGGCCGGTGCGCTGCTCACCGACGCCGAACTGGACCACACCATCGGGCTGCTCATGCTGCGTGAAGGCTCACCGCTGGAGGTGTATGGCCCCGCACCGGTACTGGATGCTCTGGCAAGCGGTTTCCCGGTCCGGCTGGTCCTGGGCCCCTACGGCTCGGTGTCCTGGCACGAGGTCCGCCCAGGGACGGCGTTCATACTGGACGAGCAGTTGTCCGTCACGGTGGTTCCGCTGAGTGCCAAGCGGCCCCGGTACATTGCCGCGGCTCAGACCCAGATGACTGAGGGGGCCGCCGCGCTGGACCCCTGGGTGGTGGGCTACCGCTTCGATGACCTGGTCACCGGCGGGTCGCTGGTCTACGCGCCGTGCCTGGCCGCCTGGACCGAGCCCCTGAGCGAAGCACTGACCGGTGCCACGTGCGTGGTCCTGGACGGCACTTTCTTCCGCGACGATGAGATGCTGCGGGCCACCGGCCAGGACCGCCCTGCATGCTCTATGGGGCACCTGCCGATCACCCACACCTGCCCCCTCCTGCGGGCCTGTCCAGCGGCCCGCAGGCTGTACACCCACCTCAACAACACCAACCCCGCGCTGGCCGCGCACTCACCCGAACGAGCCATGCTGGCAGCGGCCGGCATCGAGGTGGCACACGATGGCCTGATGCTGGACCTCTGAGCCACGATCAGCACCTCACGGGTGCTGGCTGCTCACCGAGACCACCTCGCCGGTGAGGTAGGAGGCGTAGTCGCTGGCCAGGAAGGCGATGACGGTGGCGACCTCCCATGGTTGCGCGGCGCGCCCGAACGCCTCCCGGCTGGCCAGTTCGGTGAGGAGGTCCTCACTCGTCACCTTGGCCAGGTAGGGGTGGGTGGCCAGGCTCGGCGCGACCGCGTTGACGCGGATGCCGTACGGGGCGGCATCCATTGCCGCACAGCGGGTGAGCGCCATGACCCCGGCCTTCGCGGCCGCGTAGTGGGCCTGGCCCGGCTGCGCCCGCCAGCCCAGCACCGACGTGTTGGTCACCACGGCGCCGCCGTGTCCCTGGGCCACCATCTGGCGCAGCGCGGCCCGGACACACCGGAACGTCCCGGTGAGCGTGACGTCCAGCACACGCACCCACTCATCATCGGCCATCTCCAGCACGGAGCACGTGCCGCCGAGCCCTGCGTTGGCGACGAACACGTCCAGCCGCCCGAACTGGCGCACCACGCCAGCCACCAGTGCCGCGACCTCGGCCTCGCTGGTGACGTCACAGCGCTGCGACCAGACCCGGCTGCCATCCGCCTCGCTGAGCCGGGCGTGGGCCTCGGCGAGCCGCCGCTCATGGTGGTCGCTGACCACCACCAGGGCACCCTCGTCCAGGCAGCGCTGCGCGGTCGCATACCCGATGCCCGTGCCGGCCGCCGCGGTGACCGCGACCACCTTGCCGGTGAGCAGGCCCCGCCCAGGTGGCGGCACCGGCTGCCCCGGCGGCGGGAGCGGCACCCCAGGCGGCACCAGTGCTTCAGGCGGCCCCGGCACCTCAGGCGGCACCGCGGAACCCGGCGCGGTCACGACCCACCCAGCCTGGGCAGCCCGAGCGCCCGGTCAGCGATGATGCCACGCTGGATCTCACTCGAACCGCCGTAGATGGTCTCGGCCCGGCCGAACAGGTACAGCCGCTGCCAGTCGTCCAGGTCATACGGGGTGCCCCGGGCCACGAGCGACTCCGGTCCCAGCACCGCCATGGCCAGCTCCCCCAGTTGCTGGTGCCAGCGCGACCACAGCAGTTTCATCACCGCCGCAGCCGTAGTGTCACGCCGCCCGTCCCCGACCGCCCCGGCGCTGCCTGGTCCGTCTGGGCTGCCCGCCGCCATCGTGCGCAGCGCGTGCGCCCGCATGACCTCCAGCCCGATCCACGCCCTGGCCAGCCTGTCCCGCAGCAGTGGGTCGCCGGCCGCGCCGGTGCGCCGGGCCTCCGCCAGCAGGCTGTCGAACTCACGCCGGAACACGGCCTGCTGGCCCAGCGTGGCCGCCCCGCGCTCGATGGCGAGTGTCGCCATGGCGACCCGCCAGCCGTCACCCACCTCCCCCAGCACGTTGGAGACGTGGGTGCGGGCGCCGTCGAAGAACACCTCGTTGAACTCCGAGGTTCCGGTGAGCTGCCGGATCGGGCGGACCGTCACTCCCGGCTGGCGCATCGGCACCAGCAGGTAGGTGAGCCCTGCCTTGCGCCGTGATCCGGGCTCACTGCGGGCCAGCACGAAGCCCCAGTCGGCCACGTGGGCCAGGGAGGTCCACACCTTCTGCCCGGTGACCACCCACTCGTCGCCGTCGCGTGTCGCCGTGGTCGCCAGCGAAGCGAGGTCCGATCCGGCGCCCGGTTCCGAGTAGCCCTGGCACCACAACTCGGTCACGGCGGCGATCGGCGGCAGGAAACGCCGCTGCTGCTCCGGTGTGCCGAACGCGATCAGGGTGGGCCCCACCAGCTCCTCCCCCACGTACCCGACCCGGGCGGGCCCGCCAGCGCGGGCGTACTCCTCGTGGAACACCATCTGCTGGGTCAGTGAGGCACCCCGGCCGCCGTGTTCGGCGGGCCAGCTCAGGCAGGTCCAGCCCGCCGCGGCGAGGTGCCGGTTCCAGGCGACGCGCTCGTCGTGGGCCTCGTGCTCGCGGCCAGGGCCGCCCCTGTCGCGGAGCGCGGCGAACCGGCCCGTCAAGTTGTCAGCGAGCCATTGCGCGACCCTGCCCCGGAAGTCCTCGTCCGCTGCGCTGAGCACCGTCGCCTCCATCCAGCGCCCGTCATCCCGGGACGCTCCAGGCCCCGGCCTCCGTGGCCCCGGCCTCCGTGGCCCCGGCCTCGTGGCCACGGCTGGCCGGCGAGGCGCCCACGCGCGTAGGCTCAGCCTACCAAGCACTTGCTTGATTAGAGGGACGCGCGTGGACTTGACAGAGGAGAGCACGGACTTGACAGAGGAGCGCGCGTGGACTTGACAGAGGAGCGCGCGTGGAGCTGACGGTCCCCGCGGCGCTGGCCCGGGCGGCGCAGGTGTACGGCGACGCGACCGCGCTCGCTGAGCCGGGCGGCCCCCGGCTCAGCTTCACGGACCTGCACGAGGGTGCCAGGACCGTCAGCCGCGCGCTCATCGCCTCCGGCGTGGCACCCGGGGACCGCGTGGCGCTGTGGTCCCCGAACACGTGGCACTGGGTGGTCAGCGCACTGGGCGCACTCAGCGCCGGGGCGACGTTAGTCCCGGTCAGCACGAGGTTCACCGGCGTCGAGGCACTCGACGTCCTCAGCCGCAGCAGTGCCCGCGTGCTCGTGGTCGCCGACGAGTTCCTCGGCGTGGACCGCCTCACCGCACTGCGCGCGGCCGCCGCGCAGGCGCGGGCTGAGGCCTCGGGGATACCAAACCACGCGCAGCCACCGGTCTCCCCCGGCAGGCTTGGCCTGGTCATCCGGGTGCCGATGGGGAGCGGACCGGCGGCCGACGCCAGTGTGCTCGCCGAGGCAGAACCCGGCACGGCCAGGACCGCAGCACAGCCCGGCACGGACGGGGCGACGGCTGAGGAGGCCTGGGCCCTCCCCGACTGGGAGAGTCTCGGCTGGGACGGCCTCGCGGAACGGGCCGCGGCGGTCCCGCCCTCGGTGGCTGCGGACCGCGCGGCCACGGTCGAGCCCGGCCACATCAGTGACATCCTGTTCACCTCGGGCACCACCGGCCGGAGCAAGGGTGCGATGAGCACCCACGCCCAGGCGCTGAGCGTCGCCCGCGCCTGGGCCGAATGCGGCGGACTGGCCAGCGACGACCGCTACCTGGTCGTGAACCCGTTCTTCCACAGCTTCGGCTACAAGGCGGGCATCCTGGCCTGCCTGGTGTCGGGTGCCGCACTGGTGCCGATGCCGGTGTTCGACGCGGAGCAGGCGATGCGGGTCATCGAGACCGAGCGGATCACCGTGCTGCCGGGCACGCCCACCCTCTACCAGACGATCCTCGACCACCCGGCCCGCGCCGCCCACGACCTGACGAGCCTGCGGCTGGCGGTCACCGGGGCGGCACCGGTGCCGGTGCCCCTGATTGAACGGATGCGCCGTGAGCTGAGTTTCCGCACCGTGCTCACTGCCTACGGGCTGACCGAGGCCGTGGTGGTGACCATGTGCCGCCCCGCAGACGCCCCGGAGACGGTGTCACACACGTCGGGCCGGCCCACCGCCGGTTTCGAGGTGCGGGTCGCGGGCCCAGGCGGCGGCCCGCTCCCCCCTGGGGAACCAGGCGAGATCCTGCTGCGTGGGCCGAACGTGATGGTGGGCTACCTGGACGACCCCACTGCCACGCGGGAGGCCATCGATGCGGAAGGCTGGCTCCACACCGGCGACATCGGCACCCTGGACGGTGACGGATACCTGACCATCACCGACCGGCTCAAGGACATGTACGTCTGCGGCGGCTTCAACGTGTACCCCGCGGAGGTCGAGCAGGCCCTCGCAGCATTGCCAGGGGTCGCCGCGTCGGCGGTTGTCGGTGTGCCCGACGGACGGCTGGGTGAAGTGGGAAAGGCCTTCGTGGTCGCCAGGCCGGGCCACGTACTGGAGACGGAGACGGTGGTGGCGTTCTGCCGGGAGCGGCTGGCCAACTACAAGGTGCCCCGGCAGGTGGAGTTCCGCGCGGACCTGCCCCGCAACGCCTCGGGCAAGGTGCTCAAGCGCGTACTCAGGGAGGAGTCCGGTTGACCGAGGAGACTGGCACGGCCGGGGAACCCGTGCGCTACGAGCGGCGTGGCGCGATCGCGGTGGTGACGCTGAACCGGCCGCGCTACCGCAACGCGCAGAACTCGGCGATGACCTATGCCCTGGACGCCGCGTTCACGCGCGCGGTCAATGACGGCGAGGTGTCGGTGGTCGTGCTGGCCGGGGCCGGTGAGCACTTCTGCGCGGGCCATGACATCGGCTCGCCGGGCCGGGACGCGCACCTTTCGTTCGACCGGCAGGCGGTGCTGTGGTGGGACCACGTGGGCAGATCCGGCGCGGACGCCCGGTACGCCCGCGAGATGGAGGTCTACCTGGGCATGTGCCGCCGGTGGCGGGAGGTTCCCAAGCCGGTGGTGGCGATGGTGCAGGGCGCCTGCATCGCGGGCGGCCTCATGCTCGCGTGGGTGTGCGACCTGATCGTTGCCGCCGACGACGCCTTCTTCGCCGACCCGGTGCTGCGGATGGGGATCCCTGGGGTGGAGTACTTCGCCCACCCCTGGGTGCTCGGCCCCCGGTTCGCCAAGGAGGCGCTGTTCACCGGGGCACGGTTCAGCGCCCAGCGCGCCTACGAACTCGGCATGGTCAACCGGGTGGTGCCACGGGCCGAGCTGGAAGGGACGGCGTTCGCGCTGGCTGAGGAGATCGCCGCGATGCCCGCGTTCGGCCTGGCCCTGGCCAAGCGGGCGGTGAACCAGTGCGAGGACCTGATGGGCATGCGGGCGGGCATGGACTCGGTCTTCGGCCTGCACCATCTCGCGCATTCCCACAACGCCGAAGTGGGCGGCGACTCCCTCGCCGGACAGGACGCGCACAGCATGAAGCGGGCAGCGAGCGACGCCCCTGACGCCGAAGCAGGCGGCCAGTGAGCCTGGGTGAGACCCCCGGCTTCCGGGAGGAGGTGCGCACCTGGCTGGCCGCGCACGTCCCGGCCGGGCCGCTGCCATCGGTGGACACCAGGGAAGGCTTCGAACGCCACCGCGCGTGGGAGCGCGAACTGGCCGCGGCGCGGCTGGCGGTGGTGTCATGGCCGGCCAGCTACGGCGGCCGGGACGCCTCGCTGCTGGACTGGCTGGTCTTCGAGGAGGAGTACCACACCGCAGGCGCCCCGGTGCGGGTCGGGCAGAACGGCCTGTTCCTGCTGGCACCCACCTTGTTCGCGCACGGCACCGACGAGCAGCGGGAGCGGCTGCTGCCCAGGATGGCCAGGGCGGACGACGTGTGGGCCCAGGCGTGGTCGGAGCCGGACGCGGGCAGTGACCTCGCCGCGATCCGGTCGGTGGCGAAACGGGTCAGCGACGGCTGGGTGGCATCGGGGACGAAGACCTGGAGCTCCCGGGCGGCATTCGCGGACCGGGCGTTCGGGCTGTTCCGCACCGACCCTGCGGCACAGCGGCACCGTGGGCTGAGCTATCTGCTCTTCGACCTGCACGCCGAGGGGGTCACCGTGCGGCCGATCCGCCAGCTTGGCGGGGAGACCGGCTTCGCGGAGGTCTTCCTCGACGAGGTGTTCGTGCCCGACGAAGACGTGGTCGGGGCCGCCGGGGAGGGCTGGCGGATCGCGATGAGCACGGCCAGCCACGAACGTGGGCTCTCACTGCGCAGCCCGGGCAGGTTCAGCGCGGCTGCCAGCCGCCTCCTCGCCCTGTGGCAGCGGTCCGCGGACCCCGGCGACACCGCCATGCGGGACCGGGTCGCCGACGCGTGGATCCACGCCCGTGCCTACCACCTGCACACGCTGGCGACAGTGGCCCGGCTCGCCGCGGGCGGCACCCTCGGCGCCGAGTCCAGCTTCGGCAAGGTGTACTGGTCCGAACTGGACGTGGCCCTGCACGAGACCGCGCTGGACCTGCTCGGGCCCCAGGCTGAGCTGCGCGGCGAGCCAGGACCGGATGGCCGCTGGCTCGACGGTTACCTGTTCTCCCTCGCGGGGCCCATCTACGCGGGCACCAACGAGGTGCAGCGGAACCTTATTGCCGAGCGGCTCCTGGGGCTCCCGAAATGACACCTACCGCGCCCATGCCCTCGGCCGAGCAGGAGCAGTTCGGCCGGGCGCTGCACGGCCTGCTCGCCGCCACGGGCAGCACTGGTGCCGCACGGCAGTGGGCGGACGGTGACCCTGCCGCCGGTCTGCGGCTGTGGCACCGGCTCGCCGGGCAGGGAGTGACGGCCCTGGCGGTGCCGGAGAAATGGGGCGGCCTCGGCGCCAGCATGCTCGACGTCGTGGTGGCCTGCGAGGAACTCGGGCACCATGCGCTGCCGGGCCCGGCCGCCGAGTCCCTGGCCGCGGTCCCGCACCTGCTCACCGCCTTGTGCGAGGGGCACCTGTGCGATACCTCGGCAGACGGGGAGCAGTGCGCTCGCTGGCTCGCCGCACTGGCGGACGGAAGCCTGGTCGCCACCCTCGCACTGCCGCCCCGGCTGCCGTACCTGCTGGACGCCCACGTGGCCGACCTGGTGCTGCTGGCCGAGGCCGGCACCGTACGGCTGGCTACGCCGGGCACGCGGCACCAGTCGGTGGACGGTGCCCGCTGGCTGTCGGAGGTCTGCGGCGGCCCGGTCATCGCCCAGGGGCCAGCGGTCGCCGAGGCGGCCGGCCGGGCGCTGCGTGCCGGGGCGCTCGCCAGCGCGGCACAACTGCTGGGCGCCGGCCGTGCCCTGCTGGAGGCCAGCATCACCCATGCGCGGCAGCGGACGCAGTTTGGCCGGCCGGTCGGCGCGTTCCAGGCGGTCAAGCACGCGCTGGCTGGTGTGGCCATCGACTTGGAGTTCGCCCGGCCGCTGGCCTACGCGGCGGCGGAGGCGATGGACGCCGGCCGTGCCAGCGCTGGCCGGGACGTCGCGGCCGCCCGGGTCGCCGGTGCCGACGCGGCCTACCGGGCCGCACGGACCGCGCTGCAGGTGCACGGGGCCATCGGCTATACGCACGAGCACGACCTCAGCCTCTGGCTCACCAAGGTCACCGCGCTGCGCTCCGCCTGGGGCACCCAGGCGGAGCACCGGGCCGCGGTCATGGCCGCCCTGACCGGGGACGGCCCGGCGAATGGAGAGCCGTCATGGACCTGACCGGGGAACTGGGGCTGAGCGAGGAGCAGCGTGCCCTGCGCGATGCGGTCCGCACGCTGCTGACGCGGCAGCAGCGGGACAGCGGTCCCGGTCAGCAAGCCGACGACACCGGCCCATCGCCATGGCAGCGGCTGTGCACGGAGGTCGGTGTCGCGGGACTCGCCGTGCCCGAGTGCTACGGAGGTGCTGGCGCCGGCCCGGTAGAGACCCACGTGGTGGCGGAGGAACTCGGCCGCCACCTGGTCCCCTCCCCGCTGGTCGGCTCAGTGGTCCTGGCCGCCCAGGCAGTGCTGGCGAGCGGCGACAGCGGCGCCTGCGCTCGGCTGCTGCCCGCGGTCGCGGACGGGAGCGCAGTCGCCGCCCTGGCGTGGACGACCGCCGCGGGCCACTGGGATCCTCGTGAGGTGGCGGGTAGGGCGGTGCGGGCCGATACGCCCGGGACGCCGGACGGCGGCTGGGCAGTGAGCGGGACCGCGCACTACGTGCTCGACGGCGACCGCGCGGATGTGCTGCTGGTCGCCGCGGACACCCCGGACGGGACCGGCCTGTTCGAGGTGGACCCGCGGGGCGGCGGCGTCACCCGCACGCCGGTCACGAGCATGGACCCCGCCCTCCGCCTCGCTGTCGTGGCACTTGACGAAGCGCCCGCCAGGCGCCTCGGCGGGCCTGCCAGCGCGGCACTGGCCAGGGCCCGCGACCTGGCCTGTATCGCGCTGAGCGCCGAGCAGGTGGGTGCCGCCCAGCAGGCACTGGCCCAGACGGCCAGCTACACCACCACCCGGGTGCAGTTCGGGCGGCCCATCGCCAGCTTCCAGGCGCTCGCGCACCGCATGGCCGACCTCCACGTGCTGGTCGAGTCGGCACGGTCGCTGTCGTACGCGGCCGCGGCGGCCGCCGCCGAGGCCGTACCGGACCTCGGGCTGCGTGCCGCCGCCGCCAAGGTGTACTGCTCCGAGGCGCTGACCCAGGTGACGGCGGAGATGATCCAGCTCCACGGCGCCATCGGCATCACGTGGGAGCACGACGCGCACCGCTTCTTCAAACGTGCGCACAGCACGGCCCAGCTCTTCGGCCAGCCAGCCGAGCACCTGGCCCGCCTCGCCGCGGAGCTGGTCGGCTGATGGCACCGCGGCTGCGTGAGCACCCGCTCGTACCGGTGCCCGCTGGCAGTGGGCCCAGCGTGGTGGGCCTCACGAAGCGGCTTACGGCGCTACTGCCGCCTGGGACGCTGTGGGTCGGGGCGGGCCTTGCGGTGCTGGGCGTCGGCCAGTACGCGCAGCTCGGGGTCGCAGGCCACAGCCTCACCACCGCAGGCATGGCGGACATGTCGGTGCTGTGGACGATCGTGTTCTGGACGGGTCTCGGCGTGTTCCTGCCCGTCGAGCAGGAACTGATCCGGCTGACCGCGGCACGCAGGGCGAGGGGCGAAGGTGTCATCCCGGTGGCCCGGCGGGGGGCCGTCCTCTCGACCGTGGCCGGGGCGGCCACGGTGCTGCCCCTTGCCGTCGCCGCCAGGCCGCTCGCGGACCGGTTGTTCGGCGGCAGCGAGTCAATGGTGGCGGCGCTGGCCGCGGGGCTGGCCGCGCTCGCCGTCACGGCGGTGAGCCGGGGCCTGCTAGCCGGGATGGGCCGGTTCGGCGCGTACGGGGCCCAACTGGCCACCGACGGCAGCCTGCGGCTGCTGCTCGCAGGCGGCCTGGGGGCCGCAGGTGTCCACTCGGCTGCCGCGTTCGGCCTGACTGTGACGGTGGCCCCATTGCTCTCGGTGGCCGCGACGCTCGGCCCACTGGCACGGAACCTGAGCCCGGGGCCGCCGGTGACCTGGCGGCTGATGTGCCAGGGCCTGGGGCTGCTCATCGGCACCATGCTGCTCGCGCAGCTTGTGATCAACGCCGCAGTCATCAACGTGCGCCTGCTGTCTCCCGGCGACCCGGCCGTAGTCGGCGCGCTGCTGGCCGCCATGGTGCTGGTGCGGGTGCCACTCTTCGTCTTCACCTCGTTGCAGGTCTCCCTGCTGCCCGGGCTGGCCCGGGCAGTGGCCATGGGCGACCGGGCACGCTACCGGCGGTTGCTGTCCCGGGCGTGCGTGGTCGTGGTGGTGCTCGGGGTGGGGTCCGGTGTCCCAGGCGCGGTACTTGGCCCGTGGCTGATCAGGATCCTGTTCGCCGCGCGCCCCGTGCTCGGGCGGGAGGACTTCGCACTGCTCGCGCTCGGCACCCTGTGCTACATGCTTGCGCTCGTGCTCGGCCTGGGGGCCATGGCGCTGTCCCGCCACCGCGACCTGCTGGCATCCTGGCTGGCGGGCGCCTGCGTGCTCATCGCGGTCACGGTGGGCCCTGGCCAGGTCCGGCTCCGGGTCGAGGCAGGCTACGTCCTTGGGTCGCTGACCACAGCCGCCGTGCTCGCGCTCGTCTTGCGGCGCTCGTCAGATCCAGTCGGTGTGGCGGGGCCAGGCCAGGAGGGTGTCGACGACCTCGGGTGGCTCATCGGCGGCACGGGCGGGGGTCGCGGCGAAGCGGCCCCGGTAGAAGAGCAGAGGCTGGCCCGGGCGGCAGTCGCCGAGTTCGGTGACACGGCCGATGACGACGTGGTGGTCCCCGGCCTCGTGGACGGCCTCGACAATGGAGCCCAGCCAGGTCAGCACGCCGTCCAGGACCGGCGCTCCTGATGACGACGGTGACCAGCGGACTCCAGTGAACCTGTCCGTCCTTGACGTGCCGAAGACGCGGGCAAGCTCCTGCTGGCCATCGGCCAGCACATTGGCGCAGAAGTGGCCTGTCCGCTCGATCCTCCGCCAGGTGGATGACAGCCGGGACGGGCAGAACAGCACCAGTGGGGGGTCCAGCGACAGGGCGGCGAACGCCTGGCACGTAAACCCTGCCGGCCCCTCAGCGTCAGCCGTGGTGATGACGGTCACCCCGGTGCAGAAGTGACCGAGCACCTGCCGGAACCCGGCCGGGGCGGGACCGGGCCCCACCGAGCCGGGCCCGGGCCCCACCTGCGTCACGTCAGGGACCATGGTCACCGCAGGCACCCCCTTAGTGCGCGCTCCCGGCAGCGAAGCTATGTCCCCACAGGCTGATCGCCGTGGTCTCGCGGCTCACCCACGTCCGGTCGTCGACCATGCGCCCATCGGTGCCGTACTCGATGTCGAACCCGCCCGGTGTCTTCACGTAGAAGGACACCATGAGGTCATTGGCGTGCCGGCCGAGGGTGGCGGACATCGGTGCGCCGCGCCGGGCGCAGCGGTCCATCGCGCGGCCGACGTCGTCCAGCGAGTCCACCTCGACCATCAGGTGCACGATCCCGGCCGGGGCGGGGAACGGCGCCAGTGCGAGCGAGTGGTGACGCGGGTTGCAGCCGAGGAAGCGCAGCCACAGCGGCGGACCGTCCGCGGGCCTGCCGAAGAGCTCGGGTGCCATCCTCATCGAGTCACGCAGCCGGAAGCCGAGCAGGCCGGTGTAGAAGTGAAGGGCGGCGTCCTCCTCACTGACCGGGAGCACCACGTGGCCCATGCCCATGTCGCCGGTGACGAACCGGTTGCCGTAGGGGCTGCTCGCCGGGCGGTGCTCCAGCGCCGCGCCGGAGAAGACCTCCAGTGTGTTGCCCGCGGGGTCGTCGAAGCGCAGCAACTGCCCCACGCGGCGCTCGGCGAGTTCCGCGGACGTGCCCGCCTTGACCGCGACCCCGGCCTGCTCCAGCACCCGGCCCAGGGCGGCGAGATCGCCGTCGCTGGCCATCTCCCATCCGGAGGCGAGCAGCCGGTCGGCCTCGCCGGGCACCACCACGATCCGGGCCGGGAAGTCGTCCATCCGCAGGTACAGTGCCCCGCCCTCGGGGCCCCGGCCCTCCACCATGCCGAGCACCCGCACCCCGAACTCGCGCCAGGCCGCGACGTCCGTGGCCTCGATACGCAGGTAGCCCAGGGAGGTGACGGCTGTCATAGAGCGTCCCCTTCCAGGAAGCTGATGACGAGTGAGTTGAACTCGCCGGCCTTCTCCAGCTGCGCCCAGTGGCCGCAGCCGCCGAACACGTGGAGCTGTGCGCGCCGGATGAGCTTGAGCGCCACGAGCGCCCCGTCCAGGGGGTTCACCCGGTCCTCCCGGCCCCAGACCAGCAGCACACGCTGGCGCAGCCGGTGCGCCTCCCGCCACAGCATCCCGTCCTCGGCGGTGGCCGGGTCGAAGAACGAGGCGCCGAGTGAGGCCATGGCCGCCAGCGCCGCCGGGTCGCTGGCGGCGGCGAAGCGTTCGTCGATGAGCTCGTCGGTCACCAGCCGCTGGTCGTGTACGAGCGTGCGCAGGAAGGCAGCGAGCTTCTCCCTGGTGGGCCCGGGCGGGGCAGCGAACTCCATCAGCCGCTTGACGCCCTCGGTCGGGTCGGGGGCGAACACGTTCGGGCCGAGCCCACCTGGCGCCATGAGGACCAGCCGTCCGGCGCGTTCGGGATAGCTGAGCGCGAACCGGGTGGCGGTGCCGCCGCCGAGCGAGTTGCCGACGAGGTGGACCTGGTCGATGCCGAGCGTGGTGAGCAGCTTGGCCAGTGCGTCCGCGGCGAACGTGAAGTAGTTGCCGGTGACAGGTGGCTTGTCGGACCTGCCGAAGCCCGGCAGGTCGACCATGAGCGTACGAAAGTGGCGCGCGAAGACCGGCAGGTTCTGCCCGAAGTTGCTCCACCCTGAGGCACCAGGCCCGCCACCGTGCAGGAGCAGCACCGGCAGCCGACCCGGCGGGGGATCCCCGGCCTCGTGGTAGTGCAACTGCATCCCGCCCGCGTCGGCGGAGCGGCTCGTCGCCTCGAAGTCACTGGCCGCGGGAACGGTCACCGGGCCTCCTCACACCATGCCGTCGGGCTGCGCGGGCAGGCCGAACTCGCCCCGGCCGAACATGGTCAGCGCCCGTTCCGGGTCGTTGATCGCGTGCACCCGGCCCGCATGCGCGTCCCGCCAGAACCGCTGAATGGGAGTGCCCATCTTCAGTGCCCTGCCGCCGGAGTTCTCGAACAGCCGGTCCACCGCGCTGATCGCGTGGCCGGTGCCGAGCACCTGGTCGCGGCGCACCCGCAGGCGCAGCGGCAGCGGGATCTTCTCCCCCGCGCGGGCGTGGGCCATCAGGTCAGCCATGTTGCGCTCCAGCGCCAGCCAGGCGGCGTCCAGGTCGGCGGCTGCCGTGGCGACCCTGACCTGCGAGTGCGGGTCTTCGGCCGCCTTCTGCCCGACATAGGAGGCCCGCACCCGCTCCTGCTGGTAGGCCACGTGCGCCTGGTAGGCACCGGTCGCCATGCCGATGATCGGCGTGGTGATCGCATAGGAGAACAGCGAGCCGTAGGGCAGCCGGTACAGCGGCGCCGGGTTGGCCTGCTGCCCTGGGCAGGCGCAGCGGAACACGTCGGTGAAGCTGAGTGAGTGGTCCTCGGGGACGAAAGCGCCGTCCACGACGATGTCGTTGCTGCCTGTCCCGCGCAGCCCCACGGTGTCCCACACGTCGTCGATCACGTAGTCGTTGATAGGCAGCAGGAACGTGCGGAAGTCAGCCGGGCCGCTGTCGTCCTCCGGCACGATCGCGCCGAGCAGCACCCAGCTGGCGTACGCGCACCCGGAGGAAAAGCTCCACCGTCCACTCAGATGGTGCCCGCCCTCCGTGCGTGAGGCACGGCCGGTCGGAGCGTAGGACGACGACATCCGCGTGCTGGAGTCGGGGCCCCACACATTGTCCTGTGCCCGCGCTGGGAAGAGCGCGAGCTGCCAGGCATGGACGCCGAGGACCGACGCCACCCACCCGGTCGACCCGCAGGCGCTGGCGATCATCCGTACCGCGGTCAGGAACGTGACCGGGTCCGCCTCGTACCCGCCGAACCTGGCCGGCTGCAGGAGCCGGAAGAACCCGGTCTCCGCCAGCGCCTTGACCGACTCGGCGGGCACCTCCCGGGCGTCCTCCGCGTCCTGGGCACGTTCGCGCAGCACGGGCAGGAGTTCGGAGACTCCGGCGATGACCGCCTGCCCACTGTCCTCTGACACTGGCCTGTCCTCTGTCAACAGCGTCCTCCGATCACATGGCCGGGCGCTGGCCATCTCGCCACTAGACTAGAACATGTTCTAGTCTAGGCGTAAGAGCGCCCGGCCACAGGGCGCAGGCCATGAGCGGAGATGCCCGTGAGTGACCGGGACGGCATCCGGACCATCGACAGCGGCGCGCCGCCTGCGAGGTTCGCGCGTGGCTGGCACTGCCTGGGACTCACCGGCACCTTCCGGGACGGGACACCCCATGCGGTGGAGGCGTTCGGCACCAAGCTGGTGGTGTTCGCCGACTCGGCGGGCCGGCTGAACGTGCTGGACGCGTACTGCCGTCACATGGGCGGCGACCTGACCCGCGGGACGGTCAAGGGAGACACGGTCGCCTGCCCGTTCCACGACTGGCGCTGGGGCGCGGACGGCCGGTGCGCCAAGATCCCCTACGCGCGGCGGGTGCCGCCGACCGCCCGGACCAGGTCGTGGACGACGCTGGAACGTAACGGCCAGCTGTTCGTCTGGCACGACCCGCAGGGAAAGCAGCCGCCGCCCGAGGTGACCATCCCCGAGATCGAGGCCGTCGGTTCGCCCGAATGGACCCACTGGACCTGGGACTCTGTGCTGGTCGAGGGCGCGAACTGCCGCGAGGTGATCGACAACGTCGTCGATATGGCGCACTTCTTCTACATCCACTTCTCGTTCCCGACCTACTTCAAGAACGTCTTCGAGGGGCACGTCGCATCGCAGTACCTGCGGACCCGTGCCCGGCCCGACGTGCCCACCGGCGGGTCAAACTACGCTTCGGGGACCGACACCAAGCTGCGCTCAGAGGCTTCGTACTTCGGCCCGTCTTACATGATCGACAGGCTGTGGCACGACTACCACGGCACCAGCATGGAATCGATCCTGATCAACTGCCACTACCCCGTCACCGCGACCTCGTTCCTGCTGCAGTGGGGGGTCATGGTCAAGCGGCCCCAGGGCCTGTCCGACGAGCACGCGGACAAGGTCGCCGCGGCACTGGCGAAGTTCGTGGGCCTCGGTTTCGAGCAGGACGTGGAGATCTGGCGGCACAAGGCGCGGGTGGACAACCCGCTGCTGTGCGCGGAGGACGGGCCGGTGTACCAGTTGCGGCGCTGGTACGAGCAGTTCTACACCGACGTCGAGGACATCACTCCCGAGATGGTGGCCAGGTTCGAGTTCGAGGTCGATACCACCCGCGCCGTGGCCGAATGGGAGACGGAGGTCGCGGCGAACCTCGCAGCGCAGACCGGGACCGGCTGACCATGTCCAACGGGCCAGTCCGTGACAGCGCGGCAGAGCCGGGCCAGGCCATTAACGGTTCGGCCGCTGACGCCCTAGCTGTGAATGGTCACCGTCCGGCCAGCGCGGACGAACGGCGGGGACGGCCACAGCCGGTGACGTGTGAGCGGTGCGCGGCGACGGTGGTGGCCGTCAAGTTCAGCGCGGCGCACACGAGCGTGCAGTGGGACCCCGCGGCGGTGGGCCGGTGCGCCGAGTTCAGCGTGCGGGCAGCCGAGGGTGAGCGGACCGCGCTCATCGACACCTGCCTGAGCCTGCGCGCCAGCATCGACCGTGCCGTGGCCGAAGGGCGCCTGGAAGTGGCCCCGCCATGAGTGGCCCCCGGGTCTTCCACCAGGTGGAGGTCGCCGACGTGGTCACCGAGACGGACGAGGCCTGCTCGGTCGTGTTCACGCTGCCCCCGGAACTCGTCAGCACGTTCGCGTACCGTCCTGGGCAGTTCCTCACCGTCCGCATCCCCCACGACCACGACGGCTCGGTGGCACGGTGCTACTCGCTGTCGAGCTCGCCCCACACCGGCGACCAGCACACCATCACGGTCAAGCGGATGGCGGGGGGGCATGCGTCCAACTGGATCGCCGACCACGTCCGCGCCGGGGCCGTGCTGGACGTGCTCCCGCCGGCCGGCACATTCTGCCCGGCGTCGCTGGATGACGACTTCCTGCTGTTCGCCGCGGGCAGCGGGATCACCCCGGTCATGTCCATCCTCAAGTCGGCACTGGCACGGGGGCGCGGCCGGGTCGTCCTGTGCTACGCCAACCGCGACGAGCGCTCGGTCATCTTCGCCGCGCAACTGCGCCGGCTGGCTGAGGAAGCCGGGCCCAGGCTGGCCGTGGTGCACTGGCTGGACTCGCTGCAGGGCGCGCCCACGCCCGCGGCGCTTGCCGCGCTGGCCCGCCCCTATGCCGGTTACGAGGCCTTCCTCTGCGGCCCTGACCCGTTCATGGCGACGGTCCGCGATGCCCTGCGTGAGGTGGGGGTGCCAGCTCAGCGGATCCACGCCGAGCGGTTCCTGTCGCTGGCGGAGAACCCGTTCGAGGCCACGCCCGACGAGGGGGGCGTGGCGGCGACGCTGCAGGTGACGCTGGACGGTGAGGAGCGCAAGCTCAACTGGCCGCCCGGCACACGGATGCTGGACCTGCTCCTGGCCGAGGGGCTCGACGCTCCCTACTCCTGCCGGGAGGGTGTCTGCGGCGCCTGCGCCTGCCAGCTCACCAGCGGTGAGGTCACGATGGCGCACAACGAAGCGCTCGAAGAGGCCGACCTCGCCGACGGCTTCATCCTCGCCTGCCAGGCGATCCCGCTGACCGCCGAGGTCAGCATCACGTACTAGGGCGTGTCCCGTAGATCATGGGGCTAGACCGGCACTGTGCGCCTTCCAGGCTCTGACGAGCGGTGGTGTGCCGCACCCGGTTGATGGCCGATTGGGCGCAACCAGTTGGTGATCCCACAGGTATTCCTGGCGTGATGTGTCTTAGGTGGCGCGCGGCGCCGGTGGCGCGGGGAGGCGAGGCTTAGTGGATCGTGAGGAATTCACCAGCTTCTACACCGCTAGCTTCCCCCGGCTGGTAGGCCAGCTCTATGCGATGACCGGCGATAGGGCCGAGGCCCAAGACGCCGTGCAGGAGGCGTTTGTCCGAGCCTGGGTCCACCGCAGCGGGCTCCACACCGGTCCGGGGGCCGAGGCATGGGTCCGCGTTACCGCCTGGCGGATCGCAGTTTCCCGGTGGCGGCGTGCCCAGCAGGGTATCCGGCTGATGGTGCTGACGGCCGGGCCCGATCGCGCGGCCGGGCCTGGCCTCGATCGGGTCGCCTTTGTGGCGGCGCTGCGCAGGGTGCCAGCCGAGCAGCGCCGCGCGCTGGTGCTGTTTCACCTGGTTGATCTGACGGTGGAGCAGATCGCGGCCGAAACGGGTGTGCGTCCTGGGACGGTCAAGGCCCGGCTGGCGCGCGGCCGGGCAGCCCTCACGCCCTACCTGCGGGAAACGACCGCACCGGTAGGCGAGTAACTGGCCCGGAGGTATCCCAGTGTCTGACCTGAACGACGAACTTCTGCGGCTGGCCGATGAGGCCGCCCGCCAAGCCCGGCCGCTTCCGGTGGCCGATGTCATCCGGCACGCTAACCGCAGGCGCCGCTGGGCCATCGCCCGGTGGCCGTTGGGGCGCGCAGGAACGCCCGGGCTCGCCACCCAGGCCAAGCTCAGGCGGCGCTGGCCAGGCTGGGTGGCGCCCCTGGCCGCCGCCGCCGCGGTCGTCGCCGTGGTGGCCGGCACCGCGGCCGTCTCCAGCGCAATCCACGGTCTCCGGCGAGCCGCTGAGGCAGGCCGGGCCCACGGAGCCGCGGCGGCCTCCCGGACCGAGACGCCGCAGAGCGGGCATTATGCGTCGGGCCCCCATTTCAGTGGGCCCTGGGCGGTCTCCCCGGACGGCACGCACGTGTGGGTCACCAACGTCAATGACAACTCGGTGACCGAGGTGAACGCCGCTACCGGGGTGGTCGTGCACGTCCTGAAAGGGCCGGGCTTCGGGTTCTCTCTTCCGTACGGGATCTCCTCGGACGGCACGCACGTATGGGTCACCAACGCAGGCAGGAACTCGGTGACGGAGCTGAACGCGTCCACCGGGGCGCTCGTGCACGTCCTGAAAGGGCCGGGCTTCGGGTTCTCTCTTCCCAACGGGATCTCCTCGGACGGCACGCACGTGTGGGTCGCCAACGTGGTTGGCAGCTCGGTGACGGAGCTGAACGCGTCCACCGGGGCGCTCGTGCGGATCCTGACCTGAAAGGCAGGGCTGCGGGTTAGAGGTCCGCAAGGACCGCCAGCCGCCCCGGCCGGAAAGACCGGGGCGGTCCTGCATTGCCCGCCTCTTGAGCCCCAGGCCGCGAGTGGTTCGCGTGGAGGTTAGCTGAACTCCTGGACGGCAGGGACCGCCTGGTATCGCTGGGTGCGGCTGGGATCGTTGATCTACGGGACACGCCCTAGTCCCGCTCACCTCCGGGCGCCTTGAAGGCACTGTCTTCCCTCGTCGCTCCCGCGCTCACCCTGCTAGTCCCGCTCGCCTCCGGGCGCCTTGGAGGCACTGTCTTCCCTCGTCGCTCCTGCGCTCGCTGCGCTCGCTTCTCGCTCCTCAGTCCAGACAGCGCCGCGCCCTTCGGCTCGCGGGGGGCGCTCGTCAGTCCAGGCGGCGGAGCGGCCCTTTGGCTCGCGGGAGGCTGCGGCGTGCTGGCCGGCGCGGCGGCCGGAGAACACGCAGTCGGCGAGCGAGAGACCGCTGACATAGGAGTTCGAGCAGATGCCCACCGCGGTACGGCCCGCGGCGTACAGCCCGGCGATCTGGCTGCCGTCCGCCTGCCTCACCTGGCCGGTCTGCTCGTCAACGACCAGGCCGCCGAGGGTGAGCACGGGTGCCGGGTTGGCCAGCCGGGGCCGCACCGAACAGTCCAGCAACGAGTAGGGCGGTGACGCCAGCAACCGGACCAGCTCGCCCGGCTTGCCGGCCGGGTCGGGACGGCCAGCCGCCGCCGCGGCGTTGTAGGCGTCCAGGGTCGCGGCCAGTCCTGCCGCGTCGACCCCGGCCCGCGCCGCGACCCCTGCGAGGGTGGGCGCGCTCACCCGGCCGAAGCTCAGCAGGTACCACGCCTGCAGCCGCTGGAACCAGAGCGTGGTCCCGCGTACCTGGCGCCGCGCCTCATCCAGCGTGGCCTGGTCGATGAGCAGCCACGCACCGCCGGCGTGCTCGCCAACGACCGCGGCGCCGATCGCCGCGCCGTAGCGGGACTCGTCGCATACCCGGCGGCCCTCGCGGTCCACCAGCACGCCGTGCACCAGGGCCGGTGGGGGTGTCAGGAACCGCCAGACCGAAACCCGGCCGAGGTGCGCGGTGGCACCACCGGCCGCGACGCCGAGCGTGATGCCGCTGCCATCGTCGCCTGGCGTGCCCAGCGGCAGCCCGCCCCGCGCACCCGGGGCGTGCTCACGCAGCATCGGCCGGTTGGCGACGAACCCGCCGGCCGCCAGGACCACCCCGCCGCGCGCGGCTACGAGCAGCGGCCTGCTGTAGCGGCGTTCCAGCCAGGCCACCGGCCGGTGCATGACCCTGCCTGCCTTCGGGACATACAAGAACGGCTTGGCGCAGGCGCGGTGCAGGACACGGTGCGCCAGCCGGACCCAGCGCGGGGCGCCGCGCAAGGACGAGCACTCGGCCCCGGCGACTCGTCCCGCCTGGTCGGTGACCAGCCGCTGGGCAGTTGTCTGCGGGAGCACCCGGGCGCCCGAGGATGCGACGGCGCGGGCCAGCCGTTCGAACAGCAGGTACCCCGACGTGCCCGGCCCGTGGGTCCGGTGGCCGCGCGGCGCCGGGGGCGCGGTGTCACGGGCGGACAGTTCGCTGCCTGAGTAGTAGAGGTAGTGCCGGTTGGTGGGGTACGAGGTCTTGTCCGGGCACAGGCTGGCGTCAAACGGCACGCCGTGCCCCTCCAGCCAGGTCAGCATCCCGGCACTGCCCTCGCAGAAGGCCCGCAGCGTCGCTGGCGAGACAGCGTCACCAACCTCCTGGCTCAGGTAGCGGAACATCGCGTCCACCGAGTCGCTGACCCCCGCCGCCTGCTGCTGGGCCGTACCGCCGCCCGCGTACACCACGCCGCCGGACAGCGCGGTCGCACCGCCCCCGCAGAACCGGTCGAGCACGACCACGTCGCATCCCAGCTCGGCGGCAGCCAGCGCCGCGCAGGCGCCCGCCGCACCAAAGCCGATGACGACCACATCCGCCTCGACATCCCACCGCTCAGGCACCCGCGTCGCCGGTCTCTCCGCGCGTCCCGCCGCGTCCGCCACGCCATCTCCCGGCTGCACAGCTCCTCCGCCCTCGCGACGCTCCGCCACCCTCGGCGAAAACTGGAACGTGTTCTAGTATGTGGCTCGGGAGGTGCCGTGACAACGGACCATGGCTGCTTCGACGTGGTGGTGGTAGGGAGCGGCGCGGCCGGCATGACCGCCGCACTCACGGCCGCCGACCGTGGGCTGAGTGTGGTGGTCGTGGAGAAGACCGCCTGCTTCGGCGGCTCCACGGCCCGGTCTGGTGGTGGCATCTGGATCCCCGGCAACGAGGTGCTGCGCAAGGCCGGCGTCCACGACACCCCCGAGGACGCCCGCGCCTATCTCGCCCATGTCGCGGGCGACGGAGTGCCAGCGATCCGCCAGCAGGCGCTGCTGACCCACGGGCCCGCCATGCTCGAACTGGTGCGCGCCAGTACTCCCGTGGACTTCGCGTGGGTGCCCGGGTATGCGGACTACTACCCCGAGGCCCCCGGCGGGCTTGCGGCCGGACGCAGCGTCGAGCCGCGCCCACTGGACGGCCGGATCCTCGGACCCGAACTGGCACACCTGGAACCCCCCTACGTGCCAGCCCCCAACGGGGTGACCATCACCCAGGCCGAGTACCGCTGGCTCAGCCTCGGGCCCCGCCACCCCCGGGCACTGCTCGCGACGGCCACGGTGCTGGCCAGGCTCGCCCGGACCCGCGTGCTCGGCCACCGCATGCTCACCATGGGCCAGGCCCTGGCCGCCGGACTGCGCGCTGGCCTGCAGAGCAAAGAGGTCCCGGTGTGGCTGGACACGCCCATGACTGGCCTGCGCACCGAGGACGGGCGGGTCACCGGGATACGGGTGATCCGTGACGGCCAGGACGGTCTGCTCAGGGCGGCCCGTGGCATTGTGCTGGCGGCGGGTGGTTTCGAACACAACGGGGAGATGCGTGCCCGCTACCAGCGGCAGCCGATCGGCACGGAGTGGACGACGGGGGCCGCCGGGAACACCGGTGATGCGATCACCGCGGGCGAGGCCGCCGGCGGTGTGCTCGGCCTCATGGACGACGCGTGGTGGGGGCCCTCGATCCCCCTGCCGCGTGGCCCGTTCTTCGTGCTGGCCGAACGCAGCCTGCCAGGCTGCCTGCTGGTGAACAGCGCCGGGCAGCGTTTTGTCAACGAGTCAGCCCCCTACGTCGATGCGGTGCACGCGATGTACGACGGGCACAGCGACTCCGTTTCGCACATTCCCGCCTGGCTGGTTACGGACCAGCAGTACCGCAACAGGTACGTCTTCGCCGGGTTCCCGCCGCGCAAGCCGCTGCCGCGCCGCTGGTACCGGGCGGGCGCGGTCTACCATGCGCAAACACTCACCGGCCTGGCGGAGGCGATCGGCGTCGACGGGGAGGCGCTCGCGAAGACCGTGGCACGGTTCAACGACTTCGCCGAGGCCGGCCGCGACGAGGACTTCGGCCGCGGCGACTCGGCCTATGACCGCTACTACGGCGACCCGCGCCAGCGGCCGAACCCGAACCTCGCGCCACTGCGCCAGCCGCCGTTCTACGCCGTCAAGATCGTGCCCGGCGACCTCGGCACCAAGGGCGGCCTGGTGACCGACGAACGCGCCCGGGTGCTGCGCCCCGACGGCACCCCGGTCCCCGGCCTGTACGCCGCTGGCAACGCGAGTGCGTCGGTGATGGGGCACAGCTACGCCGGGGCCGGCGCTACGATCGCCCCGGCGATGACGTTCGGCTACATCGCCGCCCTCGACCTCGCCGCCGCAGACTGAGCGGCAGCCGACTGGTCGGACCTGGAACTGGTCCACGTCATGGCAGCCAGAGCACCGTCCCCAAAAGCTTAGCGCCACACGAACCGGACAGACCACCACAACACCCACACACTCAACATCACCCACTACTTCACCAGCGGGGGGACCCCGGGGCCACCAACGAGACGACCACTATCAATGCACTGCTCTCAAACGCGCTGTGGATCCTGCGCGCTGCTGGCCGCCTGCCGTGACTCAGGCCGTGTGTCTCGGCCGGCCCCCACGCGGCCGAGTCACACGGCCCGGACCCGGACGCCATAGCTGCGGGTGTGCTGACTGGCAGGGGGTGGCCTGGGGGGGCTGCTGATCTCGAACCAGACCGTCCGCTTGCCCCTGGCCTCGTAGCGGGTGGTGCCCCAGGAGTCCGCTAGCTCAGCGACGATGCGCAGGCCACGGCCGCCCACGCCGTCGTTGGCTCGGCCCCCCTGCCGCCAGGTGCCGCCGTCGTCCTCGACCTCCACGTGCACGCACCCGGCGGCCAGCACGGCCCGCACTGTGAACTGGCCGCCCGGCCTGGCCGAGTCGCTGTGCCGTGTCGCGTTGGTGGCAAGCTCAGAGAGGCACAGCACAGCGTCTTCGGTGACCTCGGACTCACCGAGGGTGCGGGCGAGGAACCGGCGCGCCTCACGCACCTGGTCGGGTGTGGCCCGGAAGGTCTGCTGGGCGTCGACGTGGGCAGGTGGTAAGTCGGGGTCTGCCGTATCCGGGGCCAGTCCGGCACGGACGGACTGAGACAACGCCGCCGCCTTTCCCGCGGGGCCACATTGCCCCGCACGGTCCCAATATCTGCCTAGGGAGGTTCATAATTAGACCAGGCAGATCGTAAGCCTGCCTGGACAACATGGTCAACCCCCACTAGTAAAACCTGCCTAGGCAGCTCTAGCATGTGGAGTATGCAGCCCATCGACCCGGCCGATAAGCGGCAGCCGAATGTCCAGATTGCCGCGTCGATCCGGGCGGCGATCCTCTCCGGCGAACTCGAGCCGGGTGCCCAGCTCCCCACCGGCCACGAACTAGCCGGCTTCTTTGGTGTCTCCCGGATGACCGTGCAGACCGCGATCCGCACGCTCCGTGAGGAAGGGTTCGTCCACAGCCGCAGTGGCAGCGGCGTCTATGTCCGTGACCAGGCGAGCCTGCCCGCGCTGGACGGAGAGGACCTCCCACTGGCCGGGGTGGCGTCGTTCCTGTTCGAAATGGGCCACCTCAAAAAGACGACCCGTGCCGGATGGCTGCTGCTCGGCATATCGTCACCGGAGTCCGTCGCTGAGCACTCATTCCGGGTGGGGATCGTGGGCATGGCGCTGGCCGTCCTGGAAGGCGCGGACGTCGGGCGCACGGCAGCGATGTGCCTGCTGCACGACGCGCACGAGACCCGGATCGGCGATATCCCGTCGGTGGGCCGCGCCTATGTCACCTCGGCCGTGCCCGAAGCGATCTCAGCACACCAGACAGCGGCGATGCCCGACGGCGTGGGCAAGGTCTTCCACGAGTTTGTCGCTGAGTATGAGGCGGAACAGACGCTGGAGTCCCGGATCGCCCACGACGCCGACAAGATCGAGACCCTGCTGCAGGCCGCCGAGTACCGCGCGCAGGGCCACAACACCGATCCTTGGCGGGAGACCTCCCTGGCCGCCCTGCGCACCGATGCGGGCCGCCAACTGGCCCAGGCGATCGGATCGACTGACCCCCACGGCTGGTGGTCAGTGTTTGCCGCGTCCTACCGGGAGCTGCGCGACACCGCGCGCGGCCGCGCCCGCCGCCGCGAACCCCCGAACCAGACCTGACTGGACCTGGACACGGCAGCACCCGTGCATCGGTGATGGGCCACGGGTGGTGGTGATGGCGATGGCGCCGGGGATGTTGCTGGTCTTGATCGGCGGCAGGGCCGTGTCGGTGGCGATGCGGATCGGGTTCACCGTGCCCGAAGTCTCATTGGCCACGTAGCCGGTCTTCCCGTCCGGTGTGATGGCAATGTCCTGCGGGTCGATGCCGACCCTGATCGGCGGCAGGACCGTGTCGGTGGCGGTGCGGATGGGGGTCACCGTGCCTGCAGTTGGTTGCGCCCAATCGGCCCATATCGCGGGCGCGGCACACCGCCGCTGGTCAGAGCGACTGAAGAGCGCCCGGCCTGCTCCTGCGATCGCGCAGGCAATCCCGTTGACAGGGCTGATATTCAAAATCTATCATTATGATATCAGTTTAACGCAGCCCACTCGGGCACAGCGTGGCTTATGAGAGCAGGTGCACACCATGACTCAGTACGGCACATGGGTCAGCTACGGCGGGGACGCCAGGATCTGGCTCGCCACCGGCCTGCTGGCCGTCGCGGGTGCTGCGACCTTGGCCGGAATCCGGCTGCCACTGCCTGTCAGGGCACCCCCGCCCGGACGGGCCGGCCGGATCGCCATGATCGCGGCCTGGGCCATCTCGATAGTGGCGTTCTTCGTCTGCCTGGGGATCTACGTCCAGCAATACATTCACGAGTATGACCTGAGCGCGGCCACGGCCGCGCCCAAGAACCGCATCGCCCCGATCACCTTGACGGCGGCCGCCGTCGTCTTCGTCATCATCATCTCGCGCGACTCACCCGGCTTCGGGACGAGGCTGGCCAGCGGCGCTATCTGCGCGATGGCCGCACCGATGATCTTCGAGCTCCCGTTCGACCTCATCGTGATGACCAGGACCTACCCCCCGATCCCGCCCGACCCGGCCTTGTACCGGGCACTGTTCTTCGTGCCCCTGTTCCTGATCGAGATCACCACCCTGCTGCTCCTGCGGCTGTCGCCGATGGTGCGGCTGAGGCGGGCCACGTTCTTCTCCTTCGCGTTGATGCTGGGCGTGTTCGCGGTCTGGGCCCTGTCCGGATTCGGCTACCCGTCGGCCCCGCTCCCCCTCGCGCTGAACATCACCTCGAAACTCCTGGCCTTCGTCACCGCCCTCACTCTGTTCCTGCCCCAGCAGCCCGCACCGGAGCAGGTACCCCGGCCAGGTAGCAGCCACCAGGCCCGGCCCGCCAACCCGCCGCTGGCCCTGGACTGACAGCCCTGCTTCAAGGGCCGGTGGTGGAGGGAGTTGGCGTCGGCGCGGGGGTGGGTGTGGCCGAGACACTGGACGGGGATGGTGTTGCCGTCGGGGACGGCTGGGCCGTGCGGTGGGGCGCCGCGGACCTGGCGGGCGTGACCTGGGGGGCCGGCTGTGGCTTGACCGGTGGCGGGCTGGGTGCAGGTGAGGCGGTGGGCGGCGGCGGGGTGTCACCGGGGGCCGCCTGTTGCGGCTTGACTATCGTGTAGGCCGCCAAGGCAGCGGCAAAGACCAGGGCCAGCACCCAGGTCGAGGTCCGCACCCCCTGCAGTAGCCGTATCAGCCGCATCAGCCGCCCCCGGTTGGCCCGGTAGTTTCCAGGTCCGTTGGCCCGGTGGTTTCCAGGTCCGTTGGCTCGGCGGTGTCCAGGCCCGCTGGCACGTGGATGCCCTCCCGCAGCAGCCCGGCCGCGACCCTGGCCCGCAGGACACGGCCGACGTCGAACTGCTTACCGGGCAGCGTCCTGGCCACCATGCGGACCTGGAACTGGTCCACGTCGATGCTCTGGACACCCATGACGGCGGGGGGGTCCAGCAGCAGCGCGCGCAGGTCCTGTTCCTCGTACGCCTGCGCCCCGACCCGCCGCAACAGTTCGCTCACCTTGTTGACGTCCACGGTCGCTGGCACAGGCACGTCAACCACGGCACGCGCCCAGCCACGCGAGAGATTGGTCACCTGGCCGATCTGGCCGTTGGGGGTGATGACCACCTCGCCGTCGGCGGTCCGCACCGTGGTCACCCGCAAGTTGACGTCTTCGACGGTACCGGCTGCTGGGGTGCCCAGGCTCGGCACGGAGAGGCGGACGAGGTCCCCGAAGCCGTACTGGCGCTCGGTGATGATGAGAAACCCGGCGAGGACGTCCTGCACGACCCGCTGCGCCCCGAACCCCAGCGCGACAGCCGCGACGGCGGCGGGGGCGACCAGGCTCGTCAGGGGAACACCCAGCCGACCCGCGACAGCCACCCCGGCCACACTGTAGATGACCACCAGGATGGCCCAGGTGACCACCTGCGCCACAGCGTGCCGGTGCTTCGCCGCCTCCGAACGGACCAGTGCGTCCGTCTCCCGCGCCTGGGCGTCGATCCGGTCCGTGATCTTGCCGCCCACCCAGGCCGTGAGACGGGCGAGCAGGACCGCCCCGGTCACCAGCAGGACGATCTCCAGACCGCGGCCGCGCGCCCACATCTCGATGGAGGTCAGTGCCATCACATTGAAAACATAGCCCCCGCTGTCGGGCAGCCCCTGCCTACTCAGCCGGAACGGCTGGTGGTCGGTCTTCGCCGCCTCCTGCCGCGAACTGCGCGACACCGCACGCGGCCGCGCCCACCGTTGCGAACCCCCGAACCAGGCCTGAGCAGATACGCCTAAACTACCGCCATGCTTACTGAAGCTATCCCAGGCACGGGGCATCGTGATTGGCTCCGCTGACCCTGGGACAGGCGTCCAGCCCAATCCGGTAGCCAGCGGTCCCACGAGGGGACTGGCGCGCAGCATTCACCTATTCAGGCTGTTCCGTCACGAGGCCACCGACCCCGATCGCTTCTATCACTACCTCGCGGCGGATGTCGTACGGCAGATCTCGCGATTCCAGTCTCCGAGAGGTGTCCTCGCTGCCGATATCGGCGGTGGCCCAGGGTATATCGCCGAGAAGCTGAGGGCCGCCGGAGCGCGCTGTGTGGTCCTCGACCGAAGCGCTGAGGAATTGCGGCTACACGACCGCGAGCCGGAATCCGCGGTCCAATGCGATGCACGGGCACTGGCGTTGCGTGACGGGTCGGTACGCATCGTATGCAGTTCCAACATGCTTGAGCACGTCGCCGAGTGGCAGTCCGCTCTCGCAGAGATGCTGCGGGCACTCGAACCGGTTCATGGCCTCGGGTACCTGACGTTCGGGAACTGGTACTCCCCCTGGGGCGGACACGAGACGTCGCCCTGGCACTACTTCGGCGGCTACCGAGCCGCTGACCGATACGGGCGCCGGTACGGGCGGCGTCCCAAGAATGATTTCGGCATCAGCCTGTTCCCACTGCATATACAGGAGGTATTGGACTGGTTCCGGGCCCGCGACGACGTGGAGATCGTCCGGATGGCCCCGCGCTACTGGCCGGACTGGATGCGCTGGATCGCGCATATTCCCGGCGTACGCGAGGTCGGCAACTGGAACACGCTTATCATCTTCCGGCGCAAGCCAGGTGAATAGGCGCAGGGTCCGATGAATCGCGCTTCCGCCCGGGCGCTGCTCGGACGGGCTGCCGCACGGGCATTGTGGCAGCCCGACATGTGGGACCGTCTCGTACTCGCCGCTAACTGTGTCGGCACGGCGTCCACCGTAATGGATGTGGGCGGCCGTGGGCATCAGCTTGCCTGGTTCCTGCCGTCCGCCAAGGTGGGGACCGCGAATATCGCGCCGCCTGCCGACTTCATCGTTGACGCGCGCGTACTGCCATTCACCGACGGTCAATTCGATGTCGTGACGAGCTGCGACACCCTGGAGCACATGCCTGCCGTACGGCGGCCGGAGCACATCGCCGAGCTCGTCCGAGTCGCCAGCCGGCGGCTTGTCATCTGCTGTCCCTACGGCTCACCGCAGAAGCAGGAGGCCGAGCTCCAGGTCGCCGACGTTGTCCGGCGCGTAGTCGGCTCGACCCTGCCCTACCTGCAAGAACATCTCGAGTTCGGGTTTCCTCGCGAAGAGGATGTCATCGCAATGGTGCGCGCCGCTGCCCCGGGCGCCCAGGTCAGATGCCTCTACTACGGCGACTACCCGAGTGGGAACGCACTCTTGCTCGACGGGGTCCGTGCCCGCTGGGGCCATGACCCAAAGGCACTGCTCCGCTTTGTGTGGAATGCCTACCTCCGGCCGCGTCGCCCACGCCTCGAGCCCACAGCCACGGCGACGACCGCCCGGCTCTATCTCATCGCGGACTTCGCACCGTGAGCCCACAGCAGTGGTGCGGAGATGACCGCCACGTCCTCATGCGCCCCCGAGGATGAGGCCGCTGGTGGGGACGCCGGTGCCGGCGGTGACCAGCACGGGTCCGTCGCCGGGCACCTGGTTGACCGAGGTGCCGCGGACTTGGCGGACGGCTTCGGCGATGCCGTTCATGCCGTGGATGTAGGCCTCACCGAGCTGGCCGCCATGGGTGTTGAGCGGGAGGCGGCCGCCGAGTTCGATCGCCCCGTCCCCGATGAAGTGGCGGGCCTCGCCCTTGCCGCAGAAGCCGAGCTCCTCGAGCTGCAGGAGCACGTACGGCGTGAAGTGGTCATACAGCACGGCCGTGCGGATGTCGGCGGGGCCGAGTCCTGCCTGCTGCCAGAGCTGGCGTGCGACGACTCCCAGCTCGGGCAGGCCGAGTTCGTCGCGGTAGTAGCTGGTCATGGTGAACTGGCCGGGACCGCTGCCCTGGGCGGCGGCGCGGATGACCGCTGGCGGGTACGGCAGGTCACGGGCACGGTCCAGGCTGGTGACCACGACGGCGACGGCGCCGTCGCTCTCCTGGCAGCAGTCCAGCAGCCGCAGCGGCTCGGCGATCCACCGGGCGGCCTGGTGGTCGGCGAGGGTGATGGGCCGCTGGTAGAACCATGCGTGCGGGTTGGCGGCGGCGTGCCGCCGGTCGGCCACGGTCACCCGGCCAAAGTCCTCACTCGTAGCACCGTGGTCGTGCATGTACCGGCGGGCGATCATCGCCACGGTGGCGGCCGGAGTCCCCAGGCCCATCGGGTAGTGCCAGCCGTTGTCCACCCCCGACGACGTGGGCGCCGCCACGGCGGCCCGTGACACCTGGCCGAACCGGTGGCCGGAGCGCTCGTTGAGCGCCCGGTAGCAGACCACGACCTGGGCGATGCCAGTGGCGACCGCCATGGCGGCCTGCTGCACCGTCGCGCAGGCCGCGCCGCCGCCGTAGCCGATCTGGCTGAAGAACCGCAGCTCGCAGATGCCCAGTTCACGGGCGAGTGCGATCTCGGCGGTGTGGTCCATGGTGAACGTGACGAGGCCGTCCACGTCGCCCGGCCCGAGCCCGGCATCGGCCAGTGCGGCCAGGGTTGCCTCCACCGCAAGGCGCAGTTCGCTGCGGCCGGAGTCCTTGGAGAACTCGGTCGCGCCGATCCCGGCGATCGCCGCCTGCCCGGAGATCATGGTGTGCCCACCCCGCTGAGGAGGACCGTCCCTGTTACGTGGTCGCCGAGACTGCAGCGGCCGGTGACTTCCACGACGTGGTCGCCCTCGTCACCGGAACCCTCGCTGACCCGGCCGGAGAGGGTGAGGGTGTCCCCGGCATAACACGGCACCCCCAGCCGGATCGCGAGCCTGCGCACGACCGCCTGGGGCCCGGCCCAGTCGGTCACGTACCGCTGGACCAGGCCGGCGGTGGTAAGGATGTTCACGAAGATGTCCCTCCCGCCGCGCTCCATGGCCTTCGCCTTGTCGTGGTGGACGTCCTGGAAGTCCCGGGTCGCGATCGCGGATGCGACCACGAACGTGGGGGTGACGTCCACGACAAGTTCGGGCAGGCGCTGGCCGTCCTCGTGCTCCGCCCGCCAAACGGGCAGCGTCAGCCCATCATCGACACGGTGGAAGCCCACCCGGACCGGCATCCCGATGCGCACCTGACCGGGGTCCACCCCGACGAGCTCAGCAACCATGCGGACACCCTCGGTCAAGGTAACGAGAGCGACCACGATGGGCAGCCGCTTCCCGGGGATGGGCGGGTGGTGGTGGACCACGTAGCTGTAGACCTCGCCGGTTCCGGCGGCGACCTGGTAACCGGGCCTGGCGTCCCCGCAGCCAAGGCACAGAGGGCCCGGCGGGTGGCGGAGGGTGCCGCACTGCCCGCACCGCTGGATCCGCAGCTCGCCAGCAGCCGTCCCTTCCCAGAAGAACCGCGTGTCCTGTGAGACGGCCGGCCGCAGCACGTCGGGCACGGCCGATCCCGGCGCGGGTGCTGGGACGGGGGGAGGCGCCTGCGACGGCCGGAACTTCAGGATCCGGAACAGCATCGTGGCGACCGGCTCATCCCCGGCGTACCAGGTGCTGCGGGTGGTGACGAACCAGCCTTCGCCAAGCGCCGTCCGCTTGGGGCCGGTGACCTCAGCCAGGCTCGAGGTGACGCTGACCCGCTCACCGTGGTGCAGGTAGCGGTGGTAGACCTGCTCGCAGTTGGTGGCCACGACCGAGGTGAACCCCGCCTCATCGAGCGCGGCGGACATCAGGCCGAGCGGGTCGTCTTTGCCACGGTTGGGATGCAGGCCGGGCATCGTCCACACCTGTGCCATGGCCGGGGGTGCCACCAGGCCGCCATGGATGGACCGGGCGGCGGACTCTGCGTCGGTGTAGACGGGGTTGGCGTCGCCGACCGCCTCCACCCAGTTGTGGACCATCGGCAGGTTCACCGGGTCGCGCGCCAGCCGGGGCGCGCACTCCCCCGCCGCCATGACCTTTGCGGCGGCTTCCTCGATGGCTGTCACCTGTGCTCCGTTCATCGGGTGCTCGCCCCGGCGGGCTTGCCCGCCGGGGCCTCCGTCACGGCCGCTGGTTCCCTGGGCAGGCCCAGCGCGTGTTCGCCGACCACCGACAGCAGCACCTGTGTGGTGCCGCCCGCGATGCTCAGGCACCGGGTGAGCAGGAAGTCGTGCACGGCCTGCTCGGCCACGCCGTCCGTGGCGGCGGCATCGGGGCCGTAGAGGTCCAGCACAGCCTGCGCGACCGCCTGCCGGTGGGCCACACCGGCCAGCTTGCGCACGGCCGCTGCAGGCCCCGGGTCCTGGCCGTGCAACTGGGCAAGCGCGGTGCGCAGGTCCAGCAGCGACCCGGCGAGGCCGTCCGCGACCAGCCCACCGACCTGGTCTGCCACCCGGGGGTCGTCTGCCAGCCCTGCGCCCGTGACGGCGTTGATCAGGCCCTCCACCTCGTCTGAGAGGGCGGAGCCCTGGCCCATGGCCACCCGCTCGGTCGCGAGCGCGCTGCGGGCGATCCGCCAGCCCTCGCCAGGCCGGCCGACCACGCAGTCGCCGGGCACGAAGACCCCGTCCAGGAACACCTCGTTGAACACGGCGCGCCCGGTGATCTCACGCAGCGGGCGGATCTCGATGCCGTCGCTGGTCATGTCGACCAGGAAGAAGGTCAGGCCACGGTGCTTGGGAGCATCCGGGTCGGTGCGGGCGAGACAGATCGCCCAGTCGGCTTCGTGGGCTAGTGAGGTCCACACCTTCTGGCCGGTCAGCCGCCAGCCACCGTCGGCCGGCTCCGCCCGCGTCCGCAGCCCGGCCAGGTCGGAACCTGCCTCTGGCTCACTGAAGAGCTGGCACCAGGTGACTTCTCCCCGCAGTGTGGGACCGGCGAACCGCGCGGCCTGCTCGGCGTTGCCGTGGGCGATGACCGCGGGCACCGCCCAGCCGCCGATGACGAGGTCGGGCCTTGACAGCCCGGCACGGTGCAGTTCCTCATCGATGGCGTGCTGGGCCGCGGGCGAGGCGGCCAGGCCGTACGGCGGGGGCCACTGTGGGGCCGCATAGCCCGCGTCGGCGAGCGCGGCGCGCTGGCTCGGCACCGGCAGGGACGCGATACGGCTGGCTACTTCTCTGGCGTCGTGGGCAGCGTCATCGCCGCCCGCGCCCGTCCGGTCCACCGAGAGGTGCCGGCGGCTCCCGGCGAGCGCGAGCGCGGCGGTCCGTGCCCGCCATTGTGCGCTGCCGCCGAGCAATGCACGCAGCGCGAGCGCCCGCCGGAGGTAGAGGTGGGCGTCATGTTCCCAGGTGAAGCCGATGCCGCCGAGTACCTGGATGCAGTCTTTGGCGTTGTCCACGGCGGCGTCCAGCGCGCTGGCGGCCGCCGCGGCCGCCGCCAGCGGGTGCTCCTGCGGCGCCTCATCGACCACACGGGCCGCGTCCCAGGCGAGCGCCGCGGCAGTCTCCGCACGGCACAGCATCCACGCGCACATGTGCTTGACCGCCTGGAACGAGCCGATCGGGCGGCCGAACTGGTGACGGGTCCGGGCATAGCTGGCTGCGGTGTCGCAGCACCACCGGGCGACCGCGGCCGCCTCGGCCCCGGACAGGGTCGCCGCCAGGTCGCGGACCGCGCCGGTGCGCACGCCGCGGAGGAGGGCCGATGCAGCGACGGGCGCATCGGTCAGCCGGATGGTGGCCAGTGGCCGGGAGAAGTCCACGGGCTGGCGTGGGATGACCGTGGCGCCGGGCTGGCCGGGCGTGGCGAGGAACCACACCTCGCCTGTGTCTGTTGCCGCGGGCAGGAGCAGGTGGGTGGTGGCTCCCGCGCCCAGCACCGGGCCTGTCTCACCAGTTACCCGGAGTGTGCCGCCGTCCTCCCATACGCCACGCAGAGCGCCGTTGCCGAAAGCGACGGCCGCCGGGGACTTGCCCGACACCAGGCCGGGAAGCAGTGCCCGCGCGGCGGGCTCCTCCGCGTGCCCGGCGAGCACCAGCCCCGCCAGCACGGTGGGCATGACCGGCCCCGGTGCCAGCACGTAGCCGAGTCCCTCCAGCGCGGCGGCCAGGTCAGCCACGCTGCCGTCAGCCCCGCCGACGGCCGGGGGCGCCGCGATCCCGAAGATGCCAAGGCCTGCCAGTTCGTCCCAGCACTGGCTGGTCAGCGGCGTGCTGGACGCCCCGGCACCGGTGCCGTGCCCGGCGGGCTCGAGCCCACGGACGAGCGACTGTGGGCCGGTGCGGCCCGCCCAGTCGCGGATCGAGTCCTGGATGGCACGCTGCTCCTCGGTGAAGGCAATCGGCACCGTTGCTCCTCCCGCCACGACTGGACAGAATTAGAACACGTTTCAGTCATGGACGGCCAGCGGCGGTACTGCCAGCGCCACGATTGCTACGCTGATCAAGGCAGGGGCGATGCCAGCGCCCTGAACAGTGAATCGGCGGCGGTGGCAGGTCGGGTGGGCTGACCGTGCCTGCCGTGACGAGGGAGACCTGGATGGCACCGCCGAGAAGACGTACTGCCACTGCACCTGCCGTGCCCAACGAGACGGAGTTCGGCTCATCGGCCCAGCGTGACCGCAGGAAGCGGATCATCGACACCACGCTGGCGCTGGCCTCCAAGGGCGGCTACGACGCCGTGCAGATGCGGACCGTGGCCGAGCAGGCCGACGTGGCCCTCGGCACGCTGTACCGCTACTTCCCGTCCAAGATCCACCTGCTCGTGTCCGGACTGGTCCGGGAGCTGGAGCGAACGCAGGAACGGCTGGACCGCGTCCCCATCCCCGGGGAGACCCCCTACGATCGCATGCTGTTCGTGCTGGGCCGCATGACCAGGTCACTGCAGCGCGAGCCGATGCTGACAGAGGCGATGACGCGCGCGTTCATGTTCGCGGACCCGAGCGTCGCCGCCGAACTCAACGCTGTGGCGCAGCTGATGGAGCGGATGCTCACCAAGGCCATGCACGAGGGCGAGCCGTCAGCCGACGACGCCGCGATCGCCCGGATCATCGGTGACGTCTGGCTGTCCAACCTCGTCGCCTGGGTGACCCGGCGCGCGTCGGCCAACGACGTGAACAGGCACCTCGAGCTCGCCGCCCGCCTGCTGCTGCGCTGAGCGCCTCTCAGCCGAGCAAGGTGTCCAGGAACGGGCTGCTGAACACGGCGTACGGGTCATACGAGGTCAAGAGCGCCACCGCGGTACTCCAGCCGTCGCCAGCGGCCTGCCCGGCGCTCACCGCGGCGGGGACCGAGCCACCCAGGATGGCGGCATTGGCCCACGGCCCGGCCGGGGTGCATGCCCATGCCTTCGACCATTCCGGCCGCACGGCAGCGTAACTGCCGGTGTAGTGGCTCCAGATCCATGCCTCCATGTCCGCGTAGAACTGGGAGAAGCCGGGGGTGACCGGCAGGGTTCCCATGTCCAGCCAGACCGCGGTGTCCCAGCCCGGGTGGTCGGGCCGTGGCCGCACGGACGACAGGATCGGCGACTGCGCCCCGGGCACCACGGAGCCGGCCGGGTTGTCGAGGCCGGTCACGCGGATCTCGACGGGCCCGTTCATCGGGAACTGGCCAAGGAGCTGGTAGTAGGCGAGCCTGCTGGTGTACTGGGTGTAGAAGTCGCTGACCACCTGCTGGATGTTCGACCGTGAGGTCACGACCGCGAAGCCCGCCTCGACGATCCGCACGGTGGTCGGCTTCACGTACAGCAGGACGTCCTGCGACTGCCCCCAGATGTCCCAGACTCCGGTGAAGACCAGGCCGGTGTCCACCAGTGAGATCGCGATTGACTCGAAAGAGGGCGTGCCGGTGGTGTCGCCGTCCACCACCTGGCCGTAGAAGGTGTTCTGCCGCGTGGTCACGCCGTTGGTGAAGGAATAGTTGTACGGGCCGCTCACCTTTGCGGAGAACCACGGCTGGCTCGGGGCGATGCTCCAGACCTTCAGCCACGGCGTGGTGGTGAACGGGAACCAGATCGCCTCCACCCGGCCCGCGCCCTCGGCATAGCTGGCGAACGAATACGGCCCGGCCAGGGCCGGTGGGGCGAACAGGTCGGCAGCCGAGATGTCTACCCAGCTCTGGCAGCGCAGCATCTGGTTCGACGCGACCTGCAGTGTGACCTCGGTGACGAACGCTCGCCCCAGGTGCGCGAGGAACGCGCGGATATCCGGGTCGGACCGCTGGAACCTCCGCAGCACATACTGTCCCTGCGCCGGGCTCCACACCACGGCGGTCAGCGACACGACGAGGTTGGACAGGGAACCGTAGCTCTGCCCAGGCAGCGGCGTCTCACCGGCACCCGGGATCGCGCTGCCATGGGCGTTGATCGCCAGCGCCCCGCCGACCGTGATGTCACCGGGCGCCGGGATCGCGCAGAAGCCGTAGCCCGCGGTGGCTGTCGCGCTCGTCAGCGCATCCATGGTGGCGCCCGCCTGCACGGTGACCGTGGCGGGCGGCCCCGCGCTGATGCTCACCGAGGTCAGGTACTGGGTCGTGTCCACGAGCACGTACCCGGTCCCGTCACTGCCGGCAGGCAGCAGGACCGGCGACCAGTTGTGGCTCATGCCTTTGGGCCGCAGCCGGTACCCGTTCGCGTACGCCCAGTTGGCGAGAGAGACCACGTCATCGGCAGACCCCGGAGCGCAGGTCCACACACTGTCGATGACGATCATGCCTGCCCAGTTCTGGTAGGCCTGCTGGTACAGCGGGATCGACGACGGGAAGCTGGGCGGTGCCGCGCTGGTGGCCGCAGCGCTCGCCGGTGTCACCCGGTACGCCTGCGTCCACACCAATGCGCCGCCCGCGACCGCCCCTGCCAGGATGGCACGCCGCGTCAGCCCGCCCGCCTCGCCAGGCGGCTCGTTCCCACGGCGCTGACCGGCGCCGGACGGGTTGGCCGTCGGTCGGTGTGGTGCGCGGCGAGGCTGCATGGCGTTCCCCTTCAGGTCGGCCGGTCAGGTGCCAGGGGCTCTCTCCTGGTGAGTGTCGGTGGCAGTGGCATACCAAGCGTGCGCTTGCTTGGTTTGGTTAAAACAAGGTAAACACGCCTGGCGGCACCAGGCAATAATGCAACCTGTTCTAGTTATTGAACGGGCTACGGCGGGGTTGGCGGCCGTGACTGACGACGGCCACTGGCGGGCCGACGCGGCCCGCTCGGTGCGCCTGCTACTCGTCCTGCGCAGACCCTGACGGCCGCTCAGCCGCGGCCGACAACTGCTCCCCCTTGCCCTGCTCCGCACCGCCGGGTTCGGCGGCCGGCTCCACGGCCACACCGTCCGCGGGGCGTGGCTGCTCGTGGGGCCTGCGCCAGGCCAGTAGTATGCCCGCGGCGAGCGCCACGAGTCCGGCGAGACCGCCGGCCAGCGGCAGAGTCGTCACGACGAGGTCGTACTGGCTGTGGCCGGACTTGTCGATGCCTGCCACTTTCAGCACGCTCTGCGGTGTGAAGCGCAGAGTGCCGTCGTACAGCAGGAGGCGCTGCACGCCGGTGTCGTCCACCAAGCTGAGCTGCTGGCTCTGGGTCGTGTCCAGTTGTGCACCAGTGACGGGGTCCACCCAGAAGGTGTTGGTCCCGGTGTAGACCTCCGTGAGGGTCACCAGGCCCTTGCCTGGCATCCCAGCCAGGGCAGGCGGGAACTGGATGTGGGTCACCGGTGTGGGAGCCACATGTTCCACGAAGCGGTAGACGCTGATGCCGTCAATGGTTGACGTCCCCGCGTACCTCGCCGGCCTGGCCTTGTTGAGGACGGGGTCGGACACCTGGTAGGTCTGGGGCTTTGTGCCGAATGGCCACAGGCCCTGGGCCAGCCCGGTCTGCAGGATCGACGTGTTGCCGTTGACGTTTGACCCGCAGCAGTTGACGAGCTCACCGGTGCGGCGGTTGAAGGCGAACTGCATGGTCTGGACTTGGTACTGCCTGTGGTTCGTCTCGTCATAGAGGTAGCTGAACTCGTCCCACACCGCCGTGGACGACGTGCCCGACCTCGGCACTGACTTGACCGTGCTGGTGGTCCGGATCGTGACGCCGTGGACTTCCTTGAGCACGCTGGGGCTGAAGTACGAGATACCGCTCCCCTGCAGTGCGGTGGTCTCGTACTCGTTCAGCGGGTACTTGATTAACTTGTTGTCCACGTAGCCACGGACGAGGAGGGCGAGGACAAGCAGGAACGCCCCAAGGCCGGCGAGCGCGATCCCAAGCGCACGGCGCATCGTTCCTCCTGGAACGGCTGTGATCAACCTGTGTGACGCACAGGGGCCACTGGCAGATTCGCTGACTATAACACGTTCTACTCAGAATGGCTGATCAGAGGATCAGACACCACTGGGAGTCTCACCGGGCGCGGCACCCGGGACGGTATCTGGGGCGCCACCCGGCACGGCGTCGCCAATGTTACCTCCGCCACCCGGTGTGACGTCGGCGATGCTGCCTGCGACGAGCGGCGCGGTTGCGGGGACGCCTTCCTGGGCAGGGCGCGAAGGCACCGGCACCCACCACCCCGCGCGCGGGCGGCGGTCGCCGAGGAGCGCCGCGGCGAGGCGCGCCACCGCAACGAGGCAGAGGGCCTGCGGCACGATGCCTGCCAGCAGGTGGACCGCCGGGCCCGAGCCCCCGGCGCGCAGCAGGTGCTCGCCCACCGCACCACAGATGAACGCGGCTATCAACACCCCCGCCAGCAGATGCGTCTGCCGCAGACCGCGCCATAGGAGTCCCTGACCCGGGCGCCGCGCCGCCACGACAAAGGCTGCGCAGGCCAGCGTGACGATGAACGCCCCGGCGTACCCTCCCAGCCACACTCCTGCGACGAGCAGCACCCCGGCCGCCACAACCATCCGCGCCAGCCAGGAAACGCGCAGCACACGGTTTGACAGATGCGGCCGGGACCGGACGAGCCGCAGGTGGGCAGGCCATGCCCGGCCTGCCAGGGCTATCCGGACCCGCCAGTTCCGCAGTGGTTTCCGGGCAGGGCCGGCGCCCGTGGTGCCTGCGGCCCGGCGCGAGCGCCTGCCGGTCACCGGCCATGCGGCCAGCAGTATGGCCAGTGCCACGCAGCCAAGGCCTGCCCCGATCGCCTCGCGGTATGGGCGGACAGGCGTATAGCTCAGTGTCACCACCCCGGAGGTGCCCGCTGGCAGCAGCCAGGCCTGCTTCCACCCGTCCAGCCGCACCGGCCACAACCGCCTGCCGTGGACCACCGCACGCCACCCGCCGTTGAAGTTCTCGTTGACCACGAGGTACGACCGGCTGCGTGCGGTCACCGCGACGACACGGCGCGAGGGTGTCCACATCACCACCCGCGCCGAGGACAGTGGCCCGGCCCCGTGGCCCGGCGCCGCGAACGGCCCAGCTCCGGAACCCTGGCGCTCGAGCACCACGTCCTGGACGTCAAAACCGTCACTCCCCGGCTCCACCACCGCGTTCGCCCCGGTTGCGACACTGGCCGGAGCGCAGGCGGCGAAGCTCACCGGACGGCCGGTCAGCAGGTCGGCGAAGGTGCCCCAGGCGCGGGTCGGCACCGTGTGGCCGTCGACATCCAGGAGTGGGCCGAGGCCGCAGTGCAGCCGGAACTCCCCTGGCAGGGTGCCCAGTTCCGGCACGCCGGGGATGAACACGTCCGAGACCTGCAACGGGCTGTACGCCGGGGTGAAGACCATCCTCAGCACCTTCGTCCGCATCGGCGCGAAACGCAGTGCCCCTGACGGCCCCACCACACCGCCGCGTGTGTGCCCGCCAGTGCCAGCGAGCAGCACCTGGAGCGCCCCTGACGCGCCGGGCGGCCGCTGGATGGTCACCTCACTGACCCGCCGCATGCGCGGCCACCCGACCTTGAGTGTCGGGTGCGGGTCGGTCAGGCCGGCGACCCAGCTTGTCGCCGGGTTTCCGTCGAAGGCAGACCGGGCCTGGTCCTGCGGGTCACCGGTGTACACCGAGGACGCGACCACCCGCGCGTTCCCCACGCCGACGTCGGTGTACCTGGCCACCAGCGCGGGAGAGACCAGCACCGCTGAGCCGCGCAACTGCTCCTGGCCAGCCCCAGCCGCGGTGAAGCCTTCGTCGAACCCGTACTGTTCCTCCGTCGCGGCGCTCAGCGACGGGGCGCAGACCCAGCGCAGCGAGGTGAGCATGCAGCCGGGTGGCTGCGGCTCGGCCTTGGCCAGCACCACCGCCTGCGGGCCGCCAGTGCCCAGGGCGAGGACCGCCGGCGCCATGATCGTCCGGCTGGCGTGGACCCCTGGCACCGATATCTCGCTGATGCCCACCTGTGGCCCGATGAACGGGTGCGGGCGGTACGCCAGACCGGTGATGGTGATCCGGAGCCAGCGTGACGGCCCCGGCGGCACACGCAGGGGCTGGGACTGGCCGGTCGCCCGTACCTGGTCGGCGGCCTGGCCCGCGGCCGTGCGGACCGTGACCCGGGTGACCGGCGGCCCGACCACTGGCTGGTCCACGAAGGTGACCCGCACCGTCCCCGGGTCGACCGGGTGGTCGAAGCCGACCTGGATCCACTGGCCGATGGGCCCGTGCCAGCTCCCCGACTCCCACACGGTCCGCGGGTCACCGTCGACGGCTGAGTACGCCAGCACGCCGCTCGCCCATTGCGCCGGGATGGCCTCGATCCCGGCGTCGGACGACGACGCGGTCACATCAGCGATGCCGTGGTACTGGGCCACCGCTTCGTCGCCGTGCCAGCCGGGCTCGGTGTAGTCATCGGCCGCCTCGAACGTGCGGGCCACCTGGTGCGCGGTCAGGGTCGGTGAATACTCCGACCGCAACTCACCGAAGTTGCGCAGGCGTCGCCGCAGCGAGTCGGTCACCACCGAACCCGCCACCGCCAGCCCCGGAGAGTCCGCGTCGAGCAGCACCGGCTGATCACTGACCAGGCCCTCACTGGCGAGCGTGAGCAATGCCTCGGGCCCACCGTAGACGCGGACCGTCGCCTCGGCGGGCTGCACGGTGGCCACCGGCTCGGCCCCGGCCACCTGATAGACCTCCACCGCGGGGAATGGTGGGTCGAAGTTGGTTGCCGCGTCGTCCGGCGTGGCATTGCCGATCAGCGGGCCGAACTGGGCGGCCTTCGTGATCCCCGGCGAGTCGGCCAGGGCCTGGCTGATCAGCGAGGGCCAGGCCCCGGCCAGCACCGAGCGGCTCAGGTCGTTGCGGACCAGCACGTACTTCACGCCCATCCGGGCGAGCACCGGCGCCAGGCCCGCCGAACCCTCCCCCGCGGCGAGCTGCTCGTCGATCGCGTCGAGCAGCCGCTCGTTGCCAGCAGACCCAAGGAGCGATATGTCGCGCTCGGCCCAGTCCACCGTGCCCAGCGGCTCCAGCACATCATCGAGCGGGCTGCCCCACACGTACTGGCTGAACGGGGCGCCGGGTTCCACGAGCACGGCCTGGTGCCCGGCATGGGAGTCGAGCCAGTTCGCTGCCGCCACCCAGTAGCCGGGGACCTGCTGGAACGACCCCGGGTTCGCCAGGCCGCCGAGGTATCCGGGGAGGGCAAGGACCGCGATGGCAAGCCCGGCCACCAGGTTCAGGCTCGCACCGGGAGGCCGCGCTGCCACGGCAGTCGCTGGCCTGGCGTGCGGTAGCAGTGCCCGCAGTTGCTCACGGGCGCTGCGCAGCCACGGTGCCCGGACCGAGGACAGGTAGTGCGCGAGCCCCAGGGCGACGGGGAGCCGGATCATCGGATCGAACTTCCGCACATTGCGGAACGGGGACGCTGCGCCGTTGATGAGGTGGTCGACCGGCCCGGCCAGTGGGTTACCGAAGCTGCTCACATAACCCGACGAGATGATCAGGACCCCGAGCAGCACCGAGCACAGCAGGAACCGCCGCGCCGGCAGCCCACGTGACACCAGTCCCGAGAGCCCCAGCGCCGCGACGAGCCCACTGGCCAGTGTCGGCAACACATCCGTTGCCACCCGGTAGCCAAGCTGCCACCAGGCCTGCCCGTTGACCACCAGGTAGCTGACCCAGTTCTCGGTGCCCCGCAGGATGTCCGACAGGCTGGTCACCGACGTGGTCGCTGCAGCGCTCTCCGTGTAGGGGACGACCGACACCCCATACTTCGACAGCAGCAGCAATGGCACCGACCACCAGCAGGTGACCAGCAGCACAGCCGGTGCCCACCAGGCGAGCAGCCGCCACCTCGGCGCCCCCCTGGGCAGGGTGAGGATGGCCAGGACCGCTGGCAGGAGCACGGCGAAGGTCGCGGTGCCGTTGATGCCGCCGCACAGCGCCACGGCGACAGCAGAGCGGGCGGCCGCCTGCCAGAGCCGGCGCGGGCGCGGCCGGCCGGGAGGGCGCCTGCGGGCATGGAGGGCGAACGGCCGGGTGCGTCCCCACGGGCTGGGCGGTGCGCTGCCGCGCCCCACTCCCACCAGCGGGAGCAGTATCCACGGCAGCAGCGCGGCGGGCAGGAACTCCGATGACAGCGTTCCGAGCAGAGTCAGTCCCGCCGGTGACAGCGCATAGGCGAACCCGGCGAACAGCCGCGCCCGGGGGGTGCCGATGCCCAGCCGGCCCGCGAGCAGCACTGTGCCGAGGAAGGCGGCGACCGCCACCGCGCCGATCCACAGCCGCTGCACCACCCACGGCGGCAGCCCGGCGAGATGGCCGAGCGCGAAGAACGGGCCCATCGGGAACAGGTAACCGACGGCCTGGTTCTGCAATTGGCCGAACTGCTGCGGGTCCCACAGGTTCAGCGCACGGGCCAGGAACCGCACCGGGGCGACCGCCAGGTCGAGCTTGGTGTCAGCGATGACGTTGCCGGGCGCGGTGACCATCGGCAGCGCCTCGATGAGCAGGCAGCACACCAGTACCCGGACGAACCAGCGGCCCCGCTCGCGCCGGAGCTCGCGGCGCAGCAGCGGCGACGTGTCCATGAGCGCCGCCGCCGGAGCCGAGGTCACGGTGGGCCGTCCGCCACCTGGCTCAGTTGGCGTCCCAGCAGACGTTCCAGTGCGGTCGCGGGCCGGACGAGCGCGACCGGAGAGTCCTCACCGAGCAGCGTGTCCAGCACCGGCCCCTCGGCGACCACCTCATGGGCACCCGCCGGGCCGGCCACGGACACGACCCACGCCCCCCGGCACTGGGCGCGGAACGTCCCGTGCTGGATTGCCGCGTGCACGAGCCCAGCCATCCGCGCCACGCTGGCCTCCCAGGGAAAGCTCGCCGCCCAGTCCCGGCAGGCCGTCGCGACCGCCGCGCGCCTCACCGGGTCGCTGAGTTCCTTGAGTGCCCGCTGGGTCACGTCCTCGATCCGTTCACCGTCTTTGACCAGCCAGCCGGTCTCACCATCCCGGACCGCGTCCCGCAGCCCGGGGACGTCGAACGCGACCGTGGGGAGTCCGAGCGCGGCGGCTTCCAGCACGCACAGGCCCCAGCCTTCGCCGCAGGAGGTGTTCAAGTGCAGCATAGCCCCGGAAACCAGCGCTAGCTTGGCCTCTTCGGGCAGGTAGCCGTGCAGCCGGAGGCTGTCCCCCAGCCCGCGTTCGGCCACCTGGGCAGCCAGCGGCCCGGCTGCCGGGCCCCGGCCGACCACCTCCACACACACCCCGGCAGGCCCCAGCCGCTCGGCGACATCCAGCAGCAACTCGGCCCGCTTGTGGGCGACCAGCCGACCGACCCACACCACCGGCTCCCGGCCCTCACGGTCGGCGTGCGCCGTCCCGCTCTCCGGCGGGCCGGCGGGAGGTGCGAGGACAGGGGCCATGACTCCGGTCGGGATCATGTAGATGTCGCCGGGCCAGCGCAGGCCCTCGCGCATCGCGGTGACGGTCGATGGGGAGATCGCCACGCAGGCGTGCCGGCGGTAGGCGAGCCTGGCCGCCGGCCCCTCCAGCAGCCGGCCAACCCGCGCCGCCCACCCGGGGAAGTGCATCCCGAACTGGGCCGTGTGCACGTGGAACATCACGCACAGCACCGGAACCCGCCGCGACAGCACCCACGGCGTGAAGAACGGGATGCCGTTCTGGCAGTCCAGCACGGCGGTGAACGCCCAGCGCCGCACCGCCAGCCAGGCGAGCACCAGCGGGTACACGGTGAACCGGCCGCCCATCCGGGCGATGCCGATGCCGTCGCGGCGGTCGCGGCGAGACTGACATGGCGCGCGGGAAGTCACGAACTCCACCACCGCACCGCGGGCAACCAGCCCGCGAGCCACCTCCCAGGCGTGGCGTTCGGCGCCGCCCGCCTCGGGGTGCCACGGGTCGCGCCAGTTGACGATCGCGATCCGGGTGCCGCTGAGGTCCACCTGGCCGGTTCCGGGCTCGGTCATCCCGTGGTGCCCCCGGCGGCCGCCGGCTGCAAGGCGCCTTCATGCTCGGGGGCTTCATGTTCAGAGGTTTCGGGCTGGTTCAGCCTCAGCCGCAGCCAGGTAGCGGCCACGTCCAGGGAGGTCGACGCCGAGTGACGCACCACGGAGAACGTCGAGCCGGGGACGTCACGCCAGCAGACCGGGATCTCGGTCACCGCCGCGCCCAGCCGCTGGCAGTGGGCGATCAACTCGATGTCGAACGCGAAACCGGTGGTCTTGAGTGCCCGTGCCGCGGCACGGGCCAGCGGCCCGGCGAAGAACTTGAACCCGCACTGGGTGTCGGTGCAGTCCGGCAGCACCGTGCGGGCCAGGGCACGGAACGCGGCCGCGCCGACCCGGCGGGTACGGCAGTGCCTGTCCTCGACGTCTGAGCCTGCCAGCGCGCGGGACCCGATCACCATGGGGGCACCGACGGCCAGCAGGCTGACCACGACATCGAGGGCGGACAGGTCGGTGGCCATGTCAGCGTCGCAGAACCCGACGAACGGCGCGCGCGTGGCGAGGAACCCCGCCCGTACCGCGAGCCCCTTCCCTGGGCGGTCGCAGCGCAGTAACCCAACAGGCACCGGTCCGGCTGGCCAGCCACGCACCACCTCGGGGGTCGGGTCGGTGCTCGCGCTGTCGACCACGATCACGGCAACGCTCAGCGGCAGCGCAGCGGCCTTTGCACACAGCTTGGCCAGCCCCTCGGGCAGTCGGCTGGACTCGTTGTGCGCCGGGACAACGATCTCAAGGGACGCCGGGGGCATGCCGGTCATCACCCGGCCAGGTCAGCGCGAGCCGTACTGGTAGAGCGACGCGTGGCTCGCTGTGCCGTTGGCCGTCCCGGCGAGCGCTGCGGGGAGTGTGAAGCCGACCGCGGCACCGAGCAGTACCCCGATAGCGACGGCGATCAGCAAGCGGACCACGGCACCCCTCACCTCCAGCGTGTGCAGGCTCACAGGACAGCCGGGCCGCGTCACAACCGTGCCCAGCCCCCATCAAGCTGCCAGAAAATGTAACAGGTTCTAGTACTGATGGGTAGCCAAAGACCCACAAGCGTGTGGTTTAGGTGGATTTTTAGCTGGCACCAATAGCGGCCGGTCATCAGACCGCGTTCTCACGCCGCCGGGGGGACGCGGTACACGACCAGCCCAGGCAGGGTGGTGGCCGCACCCGGCCCGCCTGGGACGAGCACCGACCCGCCTGGGGCGAGCACCGTGCAGCCCGGCAGCCTGGGCCGGGGGGCAGTACCGGCGTCCACGATCACGAACCTCACACCGGCAGCCTGCAGCGCGGCCGTCAGCGGCGCGCTGGAGCGGACCAGCCGGTCCAGGCGCCGCGCCCGAGGGTCGTCGGGCGCCAGTTGCACCCGTCCCACCAGGCCGCCGTCGTTCCAGACCACGGGGCGGGACAGCAGCCGCGGCCAGGGATCGAGCACCGTCCGCCTGCCGTTCCAGGCCGGGTCGCGGTAGGCGGTCCACGGGAGCAGCAGCACGGCCCCTCGCGCCGGGTCGGCATTGACCATCCTGGCGACCGCCAGCCAGTCCGCCGGGTACCAGGCAGGGCGCAACCGGCCCCCGGCCCCCCAGGACAGCCCTGGCAGCAGCAGCAACGGGGCGAGTATCGCCATCACCCCGGCCGCCACCCCCGGCAGGTCACCCCGACGCCTCTTGCTGTTATCAGCGCCGTTGGGTCGGTCGCAGCCTGTATCAGCGCCGTTGGGTCGGCCGCAGCCTGCCCCGCTGCGGGACTGGTGCCCCACCACCCCACGCACCCCCGCCTGGCGCTCGGGTCTCCATGATCCTGAAGGAATTTCAGTCCCTATGACTGAGAAGTCGACATGATCATGGATTTGGGGCGGGTGGGCGGCGCGCTGGCCACCTCGCCGGAGCCACCAGGCAACCGCAAGGCCATAGCCCACGGCCTCGGCCAGGGCCAGCGGGGCCACGAACTGCTGGCCGTCGCGGAGCACTGCGAACCCGGGCCACAGGCTCGTGGCCGCCCGGAGCAGGTGCTGGCCTGGCGTGGTCAGCCCGATGCTCGCGATGGCCAGCCCCGCCAGTCCCGCGAACGTCAGCCCGGGCCAGCGCCGGGCCCGTGCCCCGGCCACGTATGCGGCCAGCGCGATGGCCATCGCTGCCAGCCACACCACTGACCAGGCCCCGCCGTACCCGGCCGGCACCGTCTGGGAGTTCCATGCCCCGCCCAGCATCGCCACGCTGCCGAACGCCCCGAACGGCGTATCCGCCCCCGCGGCGAACAAGGCACCACCCGCCGGGTCGGCGTACTGCGAGTGCAACACCGCCGGGACCAGCCACGGCAGGCTGCCCACCACCAGCAGGCCCACCGCGACCGCCACTGCCTGTGCCCGGCGCGCGCAACTGGTCTCCGCGCGGCCAGTGGGCTGGCCCGGCACCCGCCCAAACAGGGCGGCAGGCACCAGCACGAGCGCGGTGATGCTCATGGCCGCGAACCCACCGACTACCGCGGGCAGCAGCGCCAGGCTCAGCCGACCTGTGCCGCGCCATGACGGCGCCGACATGGCGACCACGGCGCGCAGTACCCACGGGAGGCCCGCGTAGCCGAGCAGCAGTGCCCACTGGCCGATGAGGAGCCGTTCGGCAACAAACGGGTTCCACGTGTAGTACACGCCAGCGGCCAAGCGAGCGGGCCAGGGCTCACGGCCAAGCAGTGCCACAGCGCCGGAACAGGCCAGTGCGAAGATGGCGAGCAGCACCAGTTTCTGGAGCACGTCCGCCGGGACGGCCCGGGACAGGGCGGCCACCACCACATCACTCGGCACGGCCCGGGGCGCACCGGACGTCAGCCCAGACAGCGCCGCGCTGAACGGCTCGCGCGGCACCAACACCATGTCGTAGCTGAGCAGGAACCCGCGCCGCAGCGCGGGCCCGAGCGCCAGCACGCCCAAGCCGAGCCCTGCCAGGAGCCCTATGAGCGCCGTCGCTCTCCGCTGGTCTGGCCTGGACAGAACGCCTGGCGATGTGGGCGGCCGCGGACGTACCAGCCAGGTCCGGGCCACAGCACCCACCCCCTCGTCAGGCTGACGGAGAGTCTCTCACGCGCGGCGCGCGCTCCCCACGGCCCCGCGCAACACCTTTCCTGCTGTTACCGGCATCCTGCTCATGATCAGTTGGGTGGCTGGCCGTCAGTCGTGAATGCGTAGAGATCCGAGTTCTGCCCGCCCGCATAGATGGCGCCGCTCGCGACCACGGGTGGCGTTGTCGCGCCAGCGGATGACGAATACCTCCAGAGCCGAAGGCCGTCGGTGATGCGCCCAGCGCCAAACACTCCGGTGGAAGTGTCGAACACGTAGGTCACGTAGGCCGAGGCGACCCCGGTGACTGGGCTGCCGATCTTTGTGTTCCACACGAGAGTGCCTTTGACGGCATTGAGCCCGTAGAGATGCCCGTTGGCGGAGCCCGCCACGAGGATCAGTCCATGCTGGAAAGTGGCTTGCAGCGTGAGTGAGTTGCCAATCCGCCCGCTGGTGTTGTACTGCCACAGAGCGGACCCGGTGGTCTCCTGGACGGCGTAGACCGAGTTTCCGGCGCCAAAATAGACCGTCCCGCCAGAGACGGCCGCAGGCATGGTCACCGCACTGCCGGTCCCGGTGGAGTAGGTCCACAGCGGCGCACCGGATGCCGTCGAGAGGGCCTGGATGGCTCCGTTGGTCTCGCCGACGATGAGGGTCTTCGCGGCCGTATCCAGCGCGGGGGCGGTGGGTGCCGGGGCCGCCAAGGTCGTGGACCACAGTTCCTGTCCCGTGGCTTCGCTGAGGGCTTCGACGACGCCAGTGCTGGCGGTCACGTAGATGTCCCCGCCGCCGTAGACCGGGGTGGACACATCACCGCCGATGGCGTCCGACCACGCCATTTGCCCGGTGCTGGTCGAGACCGCATTGAGCGAGCCGTCATTCGCGCCGGCGAACACCAAGCCGAGGGCGGTGTCCACGGCTGGCGCGCCGTCCAGTGCGGCTCCCGAGGGCAGCGACCAGGTCCACAGCGGGACACCGTCATGGACGTCGACCGCCACCAACTGCCCGGCGGCATTGGCGGTGTAGGCGACGTCGTCCGCCACGGCAGGCGGGACGCTGACGGGAGCGCTGGACTGGTAGTCCCAGGCCAGGTTCATATAGGTTCCACTGCCAGCGCCGACGCTGTCGTACACGTCAGGGTCGTTCGGTTCGTAACCGGTATGCCCGGGGCCGTACCCGGCCTGTGCCCACTGGTTGACGACCGTGATCGCCGCGCTAGCGGTGTCGCCCGAAGTCTGGCCGGTCACTGTGAGCGAGGTGAGGCCGAAGGGGGTGCTGGCAGGGATTTTCACCGCAGTGGCAGGTAGCTGCCCGGTACCGGTCGTGGTCGTGGTCATGGTCGTCTTGCCCGCCATGGTGATGGTAACGGCCTCGGAGTCGCCGAAACCGCTGCCAGATACCTTCGTCTTCACCCCCGGCGGCACGAAATGGGGTTTCGCTTGGACCGTCGGGCTGGTGGCCGAGGGCAGGACCGCGAAGCCGGACCGAGCGGGAGGAACGCTTGCCTGGCCCGTCGTCGAGACGCTGTAGGCGGTGACCTGGTAGGTGCCCCCCGCGGCCGGGACTGGGTAGGAGAACTCCCAGCCGCTCGAGGTGCTGCCAGGAGAGTCCACGGTGGCGGGGTTGGCGACCGGCCCGGACACCCACTGGCCTGTGGCAGCATCCCACCACGGCCCTTGGGGACCGCTGGCTTGCACCGCCACCGTCACCTGCGCGAGGCCCGCCGTGTCGGACGCCGACCCGGTCACATTCAGGTCACCGTCAGGGTTGGGAACCTGAGAGGAGTCCGTGGGAGCGGTCACTGTCACGGTGGGCAAGGGGGTCTCGTTTCCTCCGCCCACCGCGAAGTCGTACAGGAACCCGTCGGCCGAGGTGACCAAGATGTTCCCGCCCGACACCGCTGGCGAACCCGTGATGTACTGCCCGGTCTGGTAGTGGTACAACAGCGTCCCGTCGGCCAGGGAATCAACATCCACCCCGCCAGCCAGATCCCCCACCACCACGACCTCCGACCCGGAAGGCCCGGCGACCGCGGGAGAGGAGTCCACGCCCACGTTGGCGGGATCGTGGTTGCTCCAGATCACCGCCCCGGTCACCGCGTTCAGGTCCACCAGCCCATTGGCATCGCCCAGGACCAGGTTGTCGCCGTCCAACGCCGCCGTGCTGATGTTCGTGCCGGAACTGTTGACCTCTTTGCTGTAATCGACGGCCCACACCTGCGCCCCGGTGGTCAGGTCCAGTGCGTACATGATCCCGTACTTGGACTCCACATATGCCACGCCGTCGGCGAAGCCGTTCGCCCCTGGCGGCGAGACCACCACTCCCGCGCCCACGTCAGCCTGGCCGGTCGGGTCGTAGATCGCGAAGTTCCAGACCTCTTGGCCCGTCACCGCGTCGATGCCGTACACCCGCGAGTCCGGGTCGGAACTGCCGGCCAGCACCAGCGGCTCTCCCTGCGCGTCCACCGTGTACGACAGTGGGTCCCAGCTCCCCGACCTCTGCGCATAACCGGTGAACGCCCACTCCTGTGAACAGTCGCTCTGGTTCAGGGCGTACACCGGGCCACTCGCGGTGTTGGTATCGTTCGCGGCGATATAGACCGTCGGTGCCCCGCCCGGCGGGGTGGCCGCGACCGGCGTCCCCTCTATCTGCACCCCCTCCGGAGTGAACGAACACTCCACCGCCCCCGTGTCAGCGTTCAGCTTGTACACGCGCGAACTATTGAAGGTCGCAGCCCACACCGCGCCATCGGTCACCAGTGGCGTGGACCGGACCTGCGGTCCCAGCCCCACCGACCACACGATCTGCCCGTTTGCCGTATTGACAGCCAGCAGGTCGCCGTTCTGGGTACCGACGTACGCCAGGCTCTCTCCCAAATCGGAGTCGTAAGCCACGACCGGGGAATCCACTGCCGCCCCGTAGATGCCTGCCGCCCAGCTCACGCCCAAACTCGCGGCGTTGGCGGTCGTCACGGAACTGCCGACGGCCCAGCCCTGCAACTGCGGGCCACCATGAAGCTCCGGCCAGTCGTCACTCGAATCCTTCGCTGCCCTGGCTTGCGGATGGCCCGCAAATCCGGCTGCGGAAGCAATTCCCCCAGCCACCGGAATGCCGCATGCCACCACCGCCGCGACCACCGAAATTCGGGTCAGCCGCCACAATGGGCAGGCTCGGAACCATCGCATTACACTCCCCCTCCAGCCGCTGGCCCCCTCGGCCACTGCGACCTGGCAAAAAAGCCGTCAGGAAAACGGCTTCCCCTAGCTTTATGTCAGTTCACTGCCTGTTCAGCAGAGCCCGCCCTCACAGCCGACCCACGTCCGGCATCTCCGGGCAGCCAACAGGCATAGACGCTCAGCGAACCACCTCCCCGTCCCCTCCCCTGCGGTCAGCCCCCCACCAGATTTCAGGCCGCCGCCCCAAATAGTGTGGCATCGCCCCACTCATTAACACAAGTTCAGGTATTCCCCTGAGAGCCGTAGTGCGGTGAATCGAGACATTAACGAACTACGTCCGGTTTTCTGAATTGAGTAAAACTCTTTGGATTCCATCACCTGGTTCAGGTGGCAGGGTGGCCGCGGGTTGTTTGTGTCATGGCCGGTTTCACCTGTTGTGCGCGGGCGGCCGTCGCTGTAGTTAGCGGTTGACCGTGGCGATGACGGTGTCGGCGAACTCCCGGAGCTTCGCGGTCTTCTCCGCCAGCGGCTGCGTGTCCGGGCCGGTGTGGTACGGCCAGCGGAAGCCCACGATGACGTCGGTGACACCCTGGTCGGCCAGCCGGAGCACGCCGTCTGCCGTGTAGGCATCCATGGAGACCACGTGGACCTCGAACGGCCGGCCATCGGTGCCCTCGCAGCGGCGGAACTCGCGGAGCCTGGCGAGCAGCCCGGGCAGTTCCGCTGGGTCGCCGCCGCCATGCAGCCAGCCGTCCCCCACCCGGGCGGCGCGGCACAGCGCGGCATCCGAGTGACCGCCGATGAGGACGGGGATGGGCCGGTCCGGCACTGGGGCGATCTTGACGGGTGGCAGGTCGAACACCTCCCCGCGGAAGGAGAAGTAGCCTCCGGCGGACAGGCCACGGACGATCGCGAGAGCTTCGTCCATCCGCCGCCCGCGGTGCTGCCATGGCACGCCCAGCACCTCGTAGTCCTCCCGCCACGGGCTCGTGCCCACGCCGAGGACAAGCCGGTTGCCGGTGAGCACCGCGGTCGATGTGGCCTGCTTGGCCACCAGTACCGGGTTCCGTACCGGCAGTTTCAGCACGAAGGTGATGAACCTCAGCCGCCGCGTGACCGCACCCAGGGCGGGGATCAGCGAGAACGGCTCGAGGAAGGGCTTGTCTTCGAGGAACTCGCGGGTGCCGTCGGGGTTGAAGGGGTACCGGCTGGTCGCGTGCTGTGGATAGCAGACGCTGTCCGGCACCACCATGGAGTCGTACCCGGCTTCCTCGGCAGCTTGGGCGAGCGGCACGTAGTACGACGGGTCCGTCATCGACTCGGCGTAGCAGAAGCGCACGAGACCTCCGGGTCTGGCAGCCTGGTTCGCAACAATTAGAACAGGTTCTTGTCCTGTGTCAATCGGTGCGAGGAGACTGTCGCCATGGACCTCGCCGCGCTCGAAAGCATCCGCCAGGTGAAGTACCGCTACCTCCGCTGCGTCGACCTCAAGCGCTGGGAGGAACTCGCGGACACGCTGACCCCCGACGCCACGGCCGATTACGGCACGCCCGCGCTCGGTGAGCCCCTGCGGCTGGCCGGGCGGGAGGCGATCGTCGACTTCATGCGGCGCAGCCTGGGCCCGGACATCATCACCACGCACTTCGCCAGCCAGCCGGAGATCACCATCGAGGGTGACACGGCCAGCGGCACGTGGTGCTTCGAGGACACGGTGATCGCGACCGAGCACCGCGTGGTGATCAAAGGCGCGGCGTTCTACGAGGACCGCTACTCCCGCGGTGACGACGGCGCCTGGCGCATCGCGCACACCGGCTACGTCCGCACCTATGAAGTGACGCTCTCCCTGGACGACCTGCCGAGCCTCCGCATCACGGCCAACCGCTGGGCCCCCCAGCCCGCCTAACCCACCCCTATCCGAGACCCCCCCTGTGGACGACCGACAGCGGTTCAGTTTTTGGCCCTCAGCGGGGCCAAAAACTGAACCGCTATGAAGTCGATCATGGAGCAGGTGGCGGCGCGACCGGGCACCTGGGCGCTTCCGTTGACGCCTTCTAGAACCTGTTCTACTCTGCGAGGCAGTCCGGGTGTCGGAGGGTTACGGGTGCTCACACAGTCATTTGCTGACGCGGTGGTGGAAGCCGAGCGGATCATCTCCGGCGCGTCCCATGTCAAGACCGAGCAGGACCTCGCCGAAGGGTACGAGTACCTCGCCGGGAACATCCGCAGCGCGCTCGAGCTCGCCTGGGCCTACGAGCGCGACTTCCCGTACTTCGTGGCCTCGGTCGGCCCGTACACCAAGCTGGGGCTGGACAACCCGGACACCCTGTACTTCCACGCCTACCTGCGCGACGACGCGGAGTACATCGTCACCGGCTGCCGGGGGACGACCACCGACCTGAGCTTCCAGGTGCTCGACGGTGACTACTCACCGGTCACGGTGCCGGGCAGCCTGGCCGCGTTCGATGACCGGGAGATCGAGATAGCCGCCGACGGGACGCTCGAGGTGCGCTTCGGCCCCGCCAAGGACTCCCCCGGGCCCAACTACTTCACGCTCGGCCCCGGCTCAGCGATGCTCCTTGTCCGCGAGGTGTACAGCGACTGGGCCAGCGAGCGGCGCGGCACGATCACTGTCCGCCGCGCCGACCGGGCGGGGTCCGCGCCCCCCGCACCGGCCACCGGCGCCCAAGGCAAGCGCTACACGGTGGCGGGGAAGATCCTGCTGTCGCGGCTGCGGACGTTCCTGGCGTTCCCCGAGTGGTTCTACCTGAACCTGCCGGTGAACACCCTGACCGAGCCACGCCCCACACCCGGCGGCCTGGCCAGCCAGTTCTCCTCGGCCGGACACTACGACCTCGACGACGACCAAGCCATGATCATCACAGTGCCAGCGGCGGGCCGGGCCACCGCGCCCTACCAGGGCATCCAGCTCGGCAGCATGTGGTACATCTCGCTGGACTACATCAACCACCAGACGAGCCTCACCGCCGACCAGGCCCGCGTGGACCCGGACGGCATGCTGCGGTTCGTGGTGAGCGAACGCGACCCCGGGGTCGTCAACTGGCTGGAACTCCTCGGGCACCGCCGCGGCTATGTGCAGATCAGGTGGCAGCGGCTGACCCGCGAACTCGGCCCCGATGACGGCCCGGAGGTTGAGGTCGTGCCCGTCAGCGAGGTCCCGGCCCGGCTGCCCTACTATGCACAGTCCCGGCTGGCCCCCGGTGAGTACACGAGCCGGATCGCGGCCCGGCAGGCGGCGGTCGCAGTACGGATGCTGGGCTGATGAAGCTGCTGCGTGACACCGTCGTGGTGGTGTCCGGGATCGGCCCGGGCCTCGGCCGTGCCATTGCCCTGCGCAGTGCCGCGGCCGGGGCGGATGTGGTGCTTGCCGCGCGGACGGCGTCCCGGCTCGACGAAGTCGCCAAGGAGGTCACGGCGCTCGGGCGGCGCGGCCTGACGGTGCCCACCGACATCACCGACAGCGAGTCGGCCGAGCATCTCGTGTCAGTGGCGCTGGCCGAGTTCGGCAGGGTCGACACACTGGTGAACAACGCGTTCGCGATACCGCCGCTGACCAGTCTCGCGGACGCCGACCTGGCCGCGCTGCGGGACGCCTTCGAAACCAATGTCATCGGCACACTGCGGCTGTCCAGGCTGTTCGCACCGGCGCTCGCCGAGAGCCGCGGCTCCGTCGTGATGATCAATTCCGCGGTGCTGCGGCACTCGCGGCTCCCGTTCGGCGGGTACAAGATGGCCAAGGCCGCGCTGCTCGCGCTCGCACAGAGCCTGGCCACCGAACTCGGCCCGCGGGGCATCCGGGTCAACTCGGTGGCACCCGGCTACATCTGGGCGGACTCCCTGAAGTGGTACTTCGGCTACCTCGCCGACCAGCGTGGGGTCAGCGCCGAGCAGGTCTACGAGGAGACGGCGGCCACGACCGACCTCCGCGCGCTGCCGGAACCCGATGAGGTCGCCGACGCGGTGGTGTTCCTGGCCTCCCCCATGGCCCGGGCCATCACCGGTCAGTGCCTGGACGTCAACGGCGGCGAGTACCACCACTGAGCAGGCGGGGCGATGACCACAGCAACGCTCGGCACGGCAGAGGCCCTGCACGCCTCGGCGAGCAGGGCCACCGGCCTGGCTGACTTCGGGGACGACGACTACCGTGACGGCCTCGACGTGCTGCTGGAGTCCTGCGCCCGTGACGCGGCCTTGACGCCACTGGGGGCCAAGGTGGTGCGGTCGTTCGTGCGCGGCGCGCTGATAGCCAGGCTGTTCAGCGAGGCCGGATGGCGCGCCCACCCGGAGCACGCGAAGGTGGCGGTCGAGCGTCCGGTCTTCGTCACCGGCCTGCCGCGCACCGGCTCCACCGCACTGCACCGGCTGCTTGCCGCCGACCCCGCCCACCAGGGCCTGCAGACATGGCTCACGGAGGTGCCACAGCCCCGGCCGCCGCGGGACACGTGGGCCGCCAACCCGGTCTTCACCCAGATCCAGGCCGGCTACGAGCGGCACCACGCGGAGCACCCCGAGTTCATGGCGGTCCACTACACGGCCGCCGACGAAGTGGAGGAATGCTGGCGGCTGCTGCGCCAGTCGATGCGGTCGGTCTCCTACGAGTGCCTCGCGCACCTGCCGACGTACTCCGCGTGGCTGCGCGGCCAGGACTGGACGGCCGCCTACGCCAGGCACCGCCGCAACCTGCAGCTCATCGGGCTGCCGGCGGCGGAACGCCGCTGGGTGCTGAAGAACCCCAGCCACCTGTTCGCACTGGACGCGCTGCTGGCCGTGTACCCGGACGCACTGGTGATCCAGACCCACCGCCCGCCCAGGACCGCCATCGCCTCGGCGTGCAGCCTGGCCGCTCAGGCGACGGCGGGCTGGTCATCCGCCTTCGAGGGCACTGTCATCGGCCGTGACCAGGTGGAACTGTGGGCCGACGGGCTGAAGCGGTTCATGGCCGTCCGGGGCCGGCATGACCAGGCACAGTTCTTCGACGTGTCGTTCGACACCTTCACAGCCGACCCACTCGGCACCGTCGAAGCCGCCTACGGCCACTTCGGGCTGCCCCTGTCGGGTGAGGCCGCCGACGCCATGCGTGCCCTGGCGGCCCGTGGCCCCTCACCCGGCGAGGTGACAGCGCACCGTTACACCCTCGCCGACTTCGGTCTCACCCCAGCGGGGGTCGACAGCCTCTTCGCCGGTCTCACCATGTGAGGCCGGGGCAGCCGACGTCAGAGGTCCGGCAGGCCGAGGTCCAGGTTGGGACGGTCGATCCCGCCATCCACCTCGAGGATCTTGCCTGTCACGTAGTTGGCAGCGGGAGACACGAGGTAGACGACAGCCGCGGCGATCTCCTCGGGACCGGCGATCCTGCCCAGCGGTGTAACCCGCTCCATCTGGCCGCGCAATGCCTCGTCCGCGAGCACGATGTCGAGCGCGGACGTCGCCACCGCGCCCGCCGCCACGGCATTGACCCGGATCCGGGGTGCCAGGTCAGCCGCGGCCAGCCGGGTGTAGTGGGCCAGGGCCGCCTTGGCCGTGCCGTATGCGAGGTACCCGCGCCCCGAGACCCGCCCGATCACCGACGAGATGTTGACCACCGCAGCGGTGTACGGCGGCTCCTGGGCGCGTCCCTCGCCGTCCAGCTTGGCGGTGGCGAGCAAATGCGGGACCGCCGCCTGTGTGAGGGCGTGCGCGATACTCACGTTGAAAGCGAACGCCCTCTCCAGGTGCCTCGCCTGTGTCCCGAGGAACGGCCCGGGCATCGCACCGCCCACGTTGTTGACGACGATGTCCAGTCGCCCGAACTGGTCGGCCGCCGTGGCGGCCAGCCCCGCCACAGCATCGAGGTCGCGGAGGTCGGCAGGCACCGCCACGGCGCGTCGCCCGGTCGAGGAGACCTGGTGCGCGACCACGCTCAACTGGTCCTCGGACCGCGCCGAGACCACCACGTCCGCCCCGGCCTCCGCCAAGGCGACCGCGACCGCGGCGCCGATGCCGCGGCTGGCACCAGTCACGATGGCAGCCCGTCCGGTCAGCCGGAATCGATCAAGGATCATGGTCCCGCCTCTGTGCCCAGGGTCCGTGTGAGCGTGCCCAGCCTAGGAGAAAACTAGAACACGTTTCAATATGAGGCCACCGACCTGCCCGCATCACCTCTGTACCTCGCGTGATCCATGCTGGGTAGCGGAATGCCCGCCCGGCCGCCCGACAAGGGGGTTGCCAAGATGATCATCGATTGTGCCCACTACCAGAACGGCCGCAGGCGCGACGAGGGACCGGTGCCCTTGACGGAGGCGGTGGCTCGCTGCAACGAGGGCGGCTTCGTCTGGCTGGGACTGTTCGAACCTGGCGACGAAGAGCTAGCCCAGGTCCGCGCGGCCTTTGGCCTGCATGAACTCGCAGTCGAAGACGCCCAGAACTTCCACATGCGGCCGAAGATCGAGCCCTACGACCACAACGTGCGGCTGCTCATCCTGCGCACCGCACGTTACGACGCCCCCGCCGAGGAAGTCGAGTTCGGCGAGATCAGCGTCTTCCTCGCGCCAACCTTCGTGATCACCGTGCGGCAGGGGGTGGCCAGCGAGTTGCGTGGGGCCAGGCAGCGGCTGGAGCAGCGGCCCGAACTGCTCGCCGCTGGCAGCTCGTCCGTGCTGTGGGCGATCCTGGACCAGGTAGTGGACGACTACGCGCCCGTCATCGCCGGGCTGGAACGCGACATCGACCAGGTCGAGGCCACCGTGTTCGCCGGCTCCGCGGCGCCGACCGAGCGGATCTACTCGCTGCGCCGCGAAGCCACCGACTTCTACCGTGCCGTCCACCCACTGCTCGCCGTGGTCACCGCCGTCGAACGCACCACCGAAGACCCGCAGTTGCAGCCCTACCTGCGCGACGTCCACGACCACCTGCTGCTGGTCGACGAAGAGGTCGCCGCCCAGCGGGACCTGCTCGGCACGGTACTGGAGGCCAACATGGCAGTGATCTCGGTCGAGCAGACCAGGGTCAGCCTCCGGCAGAACACCACTATGGAACAGCTCACCGTCCTGGCCACCGTCTTCCTGCCGCTGACCTTCATCACCGGCTTCTTCGGCCAGAACTTTGGCTGGCTGGTCGGGCACATCACCGGCCCGGCCGCGTTCGCGGTCTACGGAATCGGGGGCCTGGTGCTGCCGCTGGCGCTGCTGTTCCTGTGGCTCAGGATCCGCATGCCCCGCGCCAGTACTTCTGCCCCCACCCACGGCAACTGACCCAGGCGCCCAGCCGGTCCAGGTATCGCTCACCAGCGATAAATCCGTTGCCGGCTGGCGCCCGGGACGCGATGATGCGGCCATGGCCACGACCCGGCGAGCCGACATGTTCACCGCGGACGGCAAGCCGTCCAGCGACGACCCACGTGAGCACGGGCCAAGGCTGGGCGACGAGCGCACGACACTGGTCGAACAGTTGCGCTGTCAACGCCTCACGCTGGAAATGAAGTGCTCGGGTCTTGATGCGGAGGCCATGGCGCGGCGTTCCGTCGAGCCCTCGACGTTGTCACTGCTCGGGCTGGTGCGCCACCTGGCCGAGATGGAGCGTGCGACCTTCCGGGCGCTGATGGCCGGGCAGGACGCGCCCCGGCTGTTCTGCTCCGACACCGACCGCGACGGCGATTTCGACGGTGCCGTTCCCGACCCCCAAGTGGTCACGGAAGCGTGGCAGGCGTGGCGCGCCGAGGTTGACTTCGCCACGCAGTTCGTGGCCGGCGCGCCCAGTCTCGACATCACCAGCAACGATCCCTTGAACCAGCATGGCAGCGGCGGCGGGGCAATATCACTGCGCGAGGTGCTGTTCGGGATGATCCAGGAGTACGCCCGCCACATGGGTCACGCCGACCTGCTGCGCGAGCGGATCGACGGGCGCCTGGGCCAGTAAATAAGGGGCCCGCGGACCTCAGGCCTGCAGCGCCACTATCTCGTCCAGTCCTGCCTGAGGTCAGCGGTGAGCCCGCCGGGGTCGGTGACCGCCGAGGCGCCGGCAGGGATGGTGGGTTTTCGAGAATAGGATGTCCAGTAACAAAAGCCACAATCCAGCCACCGGACCGCAGCGGGCGCCGGCAGCACGTGGGCATGGATGGTGGGTTTCAAGAATCTGTGAGTGTGTCGTGTAGCGGTTCCGGCCTGGTCCGCACGGGAAGCAGCCCACGTTGTCGACCCATTTCTGGATGTCTTGGTGTCCCTGGTACTGGTATTCACGTGCCTGCAAGCGGATCGCCGGCACTCGTCCATAACGTCCCCGAGAAGGATGCGACGTTGGATTAGCCCGCTCGGTGCGAGGAAGGCGATCCGATTCCCTTGACAGCCTCGGGCATCAGGGCGAGGCTGATCAATGGCATTATGACAACGTTGTCATCCTGCAACAGGCCGACCGGAATGGCGCACCGCGCCGGGAACGATTCCAGGAGCGATGGGAGGGACGGGGCATGCCAGAGGGCACCGGCCATATCTCACGACGGGGCTTCATGTCCGCCGGAGCCACACTGCTGGCGGGTTTGCAGCTCAGCACGGCGGTGCCGCCGGCGAGCGCCCATACGAAGCCTGCGGCCCCCGCCCCCGGTACCGGCGGCGCAACCGGCGCCGACACGGCCGAACTGGCGCAGTACCGGCCGGTGACGGTCTCGTCCACTGACTACGCGGCGACCCCCGCCTGGTTCGCGGTGGACCGGCTCAGCGAGATCGGGGTCAGGGGCAGTGGCTGGCGGGCGCAGCAGGGAGACCCGCAGTGGATCGCGGTGGACCTGCAGGCACCGTGTCTCATCGAGTCGGTGGTTCTCACGTTCGAGGCGACGCTGAGCGATCCGACCTTCATCGGCTCCGGCGGGATAAACCCGCGCGACAACACGACCGGCTTCGAGGTGCTCTCCGCCGCCGCAACGGCCTTCACCATCGACGTCTCCAATAACAGGAATCAGTGGACGACCGTGTACAGCACCGACGCGGGGACCGGTGGCGTCATGACGATCACGCTGCCCCAGCCGGTCACGGCCCGCTACGTCCGGATGAGCGTGACCGGGCGTTCCAACGGCAATCCCTTGGGCCTGAACGGTTTCGAGGTCTATGGGACCGCTCCTGCCCCCCGTCCCACGGTCACCGGCTGGACGGACTGGCCGGTCCAGCACACCCCGCCGCCCCCGCTCAAGCTCGGCGCGGACGGTACTGTGCCGCTGGAGTCCGGCTGGCGGCTGACCCTGGACGACTGGGCTCCAAGCAGCGATGGGGCGGTCCTTTCGGGCCCCTCGGTGGACACCAGCGGCTGGCTTCCCGCGACCGTGCCCGGGACTGTCCTGGCGTCCCTCGTCGAGCAGGGCCACCTGCCGGACCCGGTGTTCGGCTGGAACAACCTGCAGGTACCCGAGGCCCTGTCCCGCCACTCATGGTGGTACCGGCGGCCCTTTGTCTTCCCCAAGGGCTTCGACACCTCGGCCGGCCGGCACATCTGGCTGGAGTTCGACGGCATCAACCACCAGGCAGACATCTGGCTCAACGGCGCGAATGTCGGCCAGATGGTGCATCCCTTCGCCCGTGCGGCCATTGACGTCACCGCGAACCTCGCGCCCGGCCAGCAATACCTCGCGGTACTGATCGCACCGATGCCGTTCCCCGGCAATCCGGGGGACAAGGGGCCGTCCGGCATTTCTTATACGGACGCCGGCATCAACGAGATGAACCTCTCCTCGCCGACCTACCTCTCCGTCTCCGGCTGGGACTGGATGCCGGCCGTGCGCGACCGTGTCTGCGGCATCTGGAACCACGTTCGGCTGCGGTCGACCGGCGCCGCAGTGATCGGAGACCCCCGTTTCGACAGCACACTGCCTTCGCTCCCGGATACCTCCGTCGCCGAGGTGACCATCACGGTCCCGGTCAGCAACGTCGGACCGGGCACCATTGCCGTCACCGTGACCGCCGCCCTCGACGCGGTGAGCGTGGGCCAGACCGTGACGATCACCGGGGGCCAGAGCACTGACGTGGTCTTCGACCCGTCGTCGTTCCCACAGTTGCGGCTGACCAACCCGCAACTGTGGTGGCCCAACGGCTACGGCGACCCGAACCTGCACCACCTCGTGCTCACCACCGCGGTCGGTGGCGCCGAGAGCGACCGGCGCACCCTGCGGGTCGGCATCCGGCAGATCGACTACGACTACGAGGTCCCGATCGTGGTTGACCCGGCGACCGACTCCGCCCCGCAGACCGTGGACTTCCCCCTGCAGCAGGCCCGCTACCTCCGCATCCAGGGTGGTAAGCGGGCCACCGGCTGGGGTATCTCGATGTGGACGCTCTCGGTGTTCGACACCTCCGCGCCCGGGACCGACCTCGCGCTGGGCAAGACCGCCACCGCCTCGTCGGTGGACAACGGCAACGACGAGCCGCGCAACGCCGTCGACGGCAACCCCGCCACCCGCTGGTCCTCGGACTACACCGACAACCAGTGGATCACCGTCGACCTCGGTTCGGTGGTCTCCTTCGACCAGGCCTACATCCTGTGGGAGCGGGCGTACGCACTCACCTTTGCCGTGCAGGTCTCCAACGACAACGCGACGTGGACCGATGTGATCGCCGTCGACAACTCGCCGACTCCGCTGAAGTTCGTGGTCAATGGCGTGCCGGTGTTCTGCCGCGGCGGCAGCTGGGGCTGGGATGAGCTGCTGCGCCGCATGCTGCCAGGCCGGATGCACGCGGTCATGGCCATGCACCGCGACATGAACTTCACTATGGTGCGCAGCTGGGTCGGCACCAGCCACCGCGAGGAGTTCTTCGCCGCCGCGGACGCCAATGGCCTGCTGGTATGGAGCGAGTTCTGGGACGCCTTCTCCATCGACCCGGTCGGCCACACCGCCTACCTGGCCCTCGCCCAGGACACGCTGTCGCGCTACCGCACCCACCCGAGCATCGCGGTCTGGTTCGGCTGCAACGAGGGCACCCCGCCGGCCGCGGTCGACTCGGCGCTGCGCGACGCGGTGGCTGCCACCACCGGGCTGCTCTATGGCAGCGACTCCAACGCGGGCTTCATCACCGGTGACGGCCCGTATTTCTGGCTCGATCCGACCGGTTACTTCACCGGCGACGCGACGGGCGGGAACGTCGGGTTCCACAGCGAGATCGGCATCCCGACCGTCTCCGTCTGGGAGAGCATGCTCAACCTCGTCGGACCGGAGGAGAGCGGCTGGCCGATCGAGGGGCCATGGTTCATGCACGACTGGTGCACGCAGGGGAACCAGGCCCCGCAGTCCTACCAGGGCGCTATCGACGACCGGCTCGCCCCCTCGACCAGCATGGAAGAGTTCTGCCGCAAGGCACAGTTCGTCAACTACGAGAGCATGCGCGCCATCTTCGAGGCCTGGAACTCCCGGCTGTGGAACAACGCCACCGGCGTGCTGCTGTGGATGTCGAACCCGGCGTGGCACAGCACCGTCTGGCAGACCTATGACTACGACCTCGACGTCAACGGCAGCTACTACGGATCCCGCAAGGGCTGCGAGCCGCAGCACATCCAAGCGAACCTCAGCGACTGGTCGGTCGTGGCCGTCAACCACACCACCTCCGCGCTCAGCGGCGCGACGGCCCTGGCCTGGCTCTACGACCTGAGCGGCAACCAACTCGGCACCGCGCTGCAGGCCACGGTCGACGTGGCCGCCTCCGGCATGGCGCCGGCGTTCACCGTCCCGTTTGACGGTGGCCTCCCGGCACTGCACCTGCTGCGCCTCGAACTGCACGGCGCCGACGGCACGCTGCTGTCGCAGAACACGTACTGGCGCTACAACCAGGCGACCGACATGCAGGCCCTCAACTCCCTCGGCACGACGACGATCGCCGTATCCCAGACATACGTGCGACACGCGAAGGGCGGTGAAATGAACGCCACACTGCGCAACACGGGCACCACCGCCGCCGCGATGGTCCGCCTCTCACTGCGCGACAAGCAGACCGGCGACCGGATCCTGCCGACGCTCTACAGCGACAACTTCCTCTGGCTGCTGCCCAGCGAAAGCCTGGACGTCAGCCTCAGCTGGACCGGCGGCCTCCCGACCGGACATACACCCGAGCTCTGGTTCGAGGGATACAACGTCCCCGCGGGCACGGTGTAGACGCCTGTGGTCTACCTCGTCGACCGATCCGAAGCCCACGTGCTGCCTGGTCCGGGCTGCGGCTCACTGGCTGGGTCGTGGCTCTTGTTACTGGATGTCCTTTTGTCTATATCCCAAGATTCATGCCTTAGGACACGACTGCTTCTGCTGTGCGCTGCGCCCTGCCGTCAGGATGGCCCGCGAGCGGGCGCGGCGCCCGTTTCAAGGCCTGAGGTGTACGCTCCTTCCGGAGTCAGGAAGCGGGCCCGGACCTCGGTTGCCTGGTGGTCGCTGAGCTCTTCGAAGATGGCCAGGGCCCGGCGCCAAGATTCGCGTGCGCCTTCGGCCTGGCCCATTGTGTGCAACAGGTCGCCCAGGTCACGGTGGATCTCACCCTCGGCGTGGCGGTCGTCGGCCTGCCTCGTTACGGTCAGTGCCTCGCGGTAGGACTCTGCCGCCTCCGTGTAGCTCCTCAGCGCCTGGTAGGCCCCTGCCAGGAAGTGCAAGGTCCTGCCCCTGAACCGCAGGTCGCCGGTGTCCCCGGCGATGGACAGTGAGCGTGTGTAGCACTCAATCGCCTGGGCTGGCCGGTGCAGCATGTCATAGACATCGCCGAGGTTACCCAGCGCGATGCACTCGTTGGCGGGATCCTGAGTCTCGCGAGCGATGTCGAGGGCCTGCGCGAAACAGCGCTCGGCATCTTCGAGGCGGCCCATCTCTCCATAGGTGGCACCGAGGTCGTTCAGGGCAGTGCCCTCACACTGCCTATCGCCGACCTCCCGGTACACGCTGACCACCCGCTGGAAGCAGTCCAGGGCCTCCTCGAAACGCTGGAGGCCCACGTAGCCCTCGCCCAGCATCCGCTGTGCGTGCAGCCCGCCCATCACCTCGCCACTACGGTGGGCGCTGGCTACCCCGGTGCGCGCGCACTCGACCATGTCGGTCCAGTACCTGCGCATCGAGGAGAACGTCCTGAGCGTGGCCGCGAGCTGCCAGCATGCTTGGTCCTGGCCGGTCTCATGGGCCTGGCCGAGAGCGGCGACCAGGTTGGTGTACTCGGCTTCGAACCAGGCCAGGGCCTGCTCGTAGCCGCTGAAAGCCAGCGGTTCACACTCGGGCGGCAGCGGCGCCAGGCCGATGGGCTTGCGCGGTCTCATTAGCTGGGAGGCCGCCCAGCCGGAGTGCAGGTACCAGAGGACGCTGCGTCGCCGCGCGTCCGCGTGGTCGGTGGCGTGATCGCTGGTGTGGGCGACCTCGGCGGCATAGGCGCGGAGCAGGTCATGGAACCGGTAGCGCCCCAGGTAGCCCTCCTCCAACAGGTGCGCTGCCGCCAGCCCCTCCAGCAACCGCCGCACGTCGGGCCGGTTGCTGCCCGCGAGCGCGGCAGCGGCCGGGACACTGATGTCCGGGCCGGGATGCGTGCCGAGCAGCCGGAACATGCGGGCCGCGTCGGCGGGCAGGGCGTCATAGGACCAGGAGAAGACGGTGCGGATGGACGACGTGGGGTCGTCACCGGCGGTGAGTGTGTCCAGGCGGCCATCAGCGGCCCCGAGTTCGGCAGCGAGGCTGGCCAGGCTCTGTTGCGGTCGGGCGGTCGCTCGTTCGGCAGCGACCCGCAACGCAAGCGGCAGGCAGGCGCACCGCGCGGCGATCTGTGCCAGGGCGCCTGGCTCCCCGTCGGCGCGGGCCGGACCGAGGATGGCCCTCAACAGCGCGACAGCCTCGGCTTGGGACAGCGGTGGGAGCGGAACTCTCATCGCGCCGTCACGCGCCCCCAGCCCTGACAGGGTGTTGCGGCTGGTCACCACCACCGCGCATCCGGCCGTACCGGGCAGCAGCGGCCGGATCTGCGCTGACGAGGCGGCATTGTCCAAGACGATGAGAACCCGCTGGCCGTCCAGGAGCGACCGGTACATCGCCGCGGCTTCCTCCAAGTCAGCGGGAACCCGCTGGGCGGGGGTGCCCAGGGCGCGGAGGAACCGGCCCAGCACCCCCAGCGGCTCTGCGGGTTTGGCGGGGTCATGGCCGCGCAGGTTCGCGTACAGATGCCCGTCGAACCGCGCCGCCGCCCGGTGCGCCCAGCGGAGGGCCAGTGCGGTCTTGCCCACCCCCGCGGTGCCGTGGATCGCCGTGATCACAACCGTCGCCTGACGGTCTTCACCAGCGAGGTCGAGCAACTCATCCAGCCGGTCGAGCTCAGCTGCCCGGCCTGTGAAGCAGCTGACATCCGGGGGCAACTGCCGCGGTGGTGGCCCTACTGGGTGGCCCAGCGGAGTCGGCTTGGCTGTTCCTGGCGCACCGTCAGGCGACAGATCCTGGCCGCGCCCGCCCGGCCCAGCAGCGGCCGGCCCGGACTGGGCTGGTGTGTCGAGGTCCGGTTCGCGGCGCAGGATTGCCAGTTCCAGTTGCTGCAGGTCGCGGCCGGGGTCGATGCCGAGTTCCTCGGCGAGCCAGGCCCGGGTGCGGCGGCTCACCGCCAGTGCCTCGTACTGGCGGCCGCACCGGTACAGCGCCAGCATCAACTGACCCACCAGCCGTTCGCGCGGGGGGTATTCCTCGGCCAGGCCGGTGAGCTCACCTACCAGCCCACGGTGACCGCCGAGCCGCAGCCGGGCATCGGCGCGGTCCTCTACCGCGTCCAGCCGCTCCAGGTCCAGGCCACCACCCAGCCGCTGCCGGGCCTGCTCCTCACCGATACCTGACAGCGCCGGGCCGGCCCACAGCCCCAGCGCCTGGTCGAGGAGGTTCACCCGCTGGGTGTCCTCACGGGCCTCGCGTGCCTGGGTCACCAGGGCCCTGAAGCGGTGCACATCGATGCTGCCCGGCTCGGCACGCAGCAGGTAACCCTGGCTGGCCCAGGTCAGTCCCACCTCAGCGGGCCCGGATGGCCCAGCTTCCGCGAACGCCCGCCGCAGGCGCGACACGCACACCTGCAACCCGTGCTTGGCCCTGTACGGTGGTGTTTGTGGCCAGACCAGGTCGACCAACCGCTCTATCGGCACCAGGCGGTTGGCCTCCAAGGCCAGCACGGCCAGGACCATGCGCTGCTGGGGCGGGCCCAGCAGCACCCGCCGCCCCGCGACGTGGGCCTCCACCGGCCCCAGTAACCGCAACTCCATCATGTACCCCCGGATGGACGATCTGGCGGTTGCCCACAGGCTTCAGACACAGGTCCAACAGCAGCGGGAACAACTGCCGGTCACTGCTAATGATGCCCGGTATGGGCTATTCGCGGACAATAATCACGAGATCGTAACCCACCACCACATGCAGTTGAGCCATGTGGTCTGCTTGTCTCCCTCATGGCGCCTTACGAGGAGGCGAAGGCACGCTACGGCGACTTCAAGGCACCCAAGCCCTACGTCCGGGTCATCCCGCAGCCTAGGTGAGCTCTCGGCTCTTCAACGCCACTATCTCGTCCAGTCCTGCCCGGAGGTCAGCGGTGAGCCCGCCGGGATCGGTGACCGCCGAGGCGTCGGTGTTGATGCCGATGCAGCACGTCCCGTCGTGTGAGATCAGGGTGATCATGGCGGCGCAGCCGGGCAGCGGGCCAAACGGGTACATGCGGGTGATCCGCGAGCCTGCGATGTAGACCGGGTAGGGCACCCCGGGGATGCTGGAGACTTGGACGTCATTGGCGCTGGTGAGCCGCTCGGAGACCAGGCTGATGATGGGCGCGGGCAGCCAGCCGAGCGTGGGGGCCAGTGCGGCGGGCACTGTGTCGGCCGCAGCGGCGCTCGCCGCGCGGGCGTTCAGCACGAACTGCCGTACGGCAGCGATCCTGGCGGCCGGGTCACGTTCCGCCATGGGCGCGGCGAACCTGGCACCGGTGAACCGGTTCCCGCCTTGTGGGTCGTCCTGGGCGCGCAGGCTGATCGGGAACCCCACGGTGAGTTCGTCGAGGGAGGCGCCGTGCCGCTCGTGGTAGCGCCGGAACCCTCCGATGACCGCGGCCAGCAGCCCGTCGTTGAGGGAGCCGCCCGCCGCCTTCGCCCCCGCCTTGAGGTCAGCCAGTGACACGTCAAGGAGGTCGAAGCGCCAGTTGCCGCCCCGCTGGGCGAGCAGCGCCGAGCCGTGCGGGCCAGTTGTGTTCTGGGTTGCCCAGCGGGCGGCGGCAACCGCCTGCCCGGCTGCTCGCGAGGCCCTCTCCCACAGTTGTGCCCGCGCGTCCAGCACCCCGGCGCCCCGGCGCAGTGTCGCCATCGGAATGGCCCGAACCGCATCAGCGACCTGCCCGGCCAGCAGCTCGGTGCGGGATGCCCCGGCAGCCGCCGGGACGGGGGGCTCGGGACGGCGCGGGTCATGTTCAGCGGTGCGGCTGTGCAGCCGCATCATCAGCTGCACCGCGCCGAGCCCGTCGGTAACGCTGTGGTGGCTCTTGGCAACGTACCCGGCGCCGCCGTCGGCCAGGCCCTCCACCAGCAGCGCTTGCCACAGCGGGCGGCCGCGGTCGAGGGGGGCGGCCGCGAACTCGGTCACGGTGTCGAGCAGTTGGCGCAGTGAGCCAGGGGCGGGCAGCCGGACACGCCGGACATGCTGGGACAGGTCGAAGTCGCCGACCGTGACCCAGGCCGGGCTGCCCAGGGCGAACGCCGGCTCGACCACCCGCTGCCGCATGCGCGGCACCATGCGGGAGGCCCATTCGTGTGCCGCAAGCAGCCGCTCCCAGTCAGGGGCGGGGTCCAGCAGTTCAAGCAGGCTGACGTTGACTCGCAGCCGGGGGTCGGCTGACTCAGCCCGCCACATCGCCGTCTCCAGCGGGTTCATCCGGGGGGAGGTACCCCAGTCAAGTGGCAGCGCGGGCGGTGGGCTGGGACTGACCAGCGCCGTAGCCTTCACCTGGCCGGAGCCATGGGGTGGCCAGTTGGCGAGCGTCGCCAGGTACCGTCCGCGGATCTGCCGGATGTGTTCATCAAGCTCCCCGGCTGCCCAATGGGCCGTTTGCACAGGGGGGAGGACGGCGATCTGCACCGTGCCGGGGTGGATCGTGGCGGCACCGCGCCACATCAGCTCGCCGGAGTTGCGGATGACGATCGGCACGACCGGCACACCCGCCTGCATCGCGACGTGGAACGCGCCCTTTTTGAACGGGCCGAGCGCCGGGGTGGCCGACCGGGTGCCCTCTGGCGCGATGACCAGCGAGATACCCTCACGCAGCTTCTGCACTGCCGGCTGCAGGGCCTTGATTGCCTGGGCAGTGTCATGGCGGTCGACGAACGCGACGTCGGCAAGCCGGAACAGCGCCCCAAACCCGGGGGTGTGGGCGAGTTCCTTCTTCGCAACGCCGGTGAACCCACCACGCAGCAGCTTGGCGAGGATGAGCACGTCGAGCTGGCTCTGGTGGTTGAAAAGGAACACCGCAGGCCTGGTCATGAGGTGCTCGCCACCGCGCACGTCCAGCCGCACGCCGGCCAGGACGCTGCCCACCTCGCCAGCGAACGTGGTGCCAAGGTCGACTGCTTCCCGCCGGGAACCGGTCACCGCGCCCAGCACCATGCCTGTGGCGAAGCCGCCGAGCATGCCGGCCAGGCCAGCCGCCGTGCGGGCGACGTCGCCGACTCCGGCCCGGCGGGAGCGGAACCTGGCCACCGGCCATCCGTAGTGCTGCGCCGCTTGTTCCAGGTGCCGGCCGGGGTTGACTGCCCGCGCCCGCCCGACAGCCCGCAGGAACGGCACGTCCTCGTCGCCGTTGGAGTAGGCGTAGCTCTCCGGCAGGTCGATGTCGTGTGCTGTCGCGAACGCGCGCACCGCAGCAGCTTTCCCGGCCCGCCACAGCAGCGGGCCTCCCGGACGCCCGGTGCAGATGCCGTCGACCATCTCCACCGGGGACACCAGGATGTGCTCGACGCCCATCGCATGCGCCGCGGGCGCCACCTGGAACCGGGTGGCGGAGGAAGCCAGTACGACCGTGTGCTTGGCCCGCTGGTGCGCCTCGACCAGCCGCCACCCCTCCGGGTACAGCGACCCGGCAATGCCCTGCACGAACAGCCGCTCGCCAAGCTCGGCGAGCTCGTCCTCACTGCGCCCCGCCCAGACGTGCATGCTCAGGTCGGTGAACTGCTCGAAGTCCTCCTCACTGGTCACGCCGCGGATCCCAGTGAGCAGCATCCGCCCGAGGTCGGCCGGTGCGACCTCCAGCGACCTCAGGTGATGGCGGGCGAACACCGACAGCGAGTACCCGTCGATCAGGGTGCCGTCGAAATCGAGGAACGCCCCGGTCTGCGGGCCCTGCGGCCCGCCCTCGACGTCCGCGATCAGCTGTTCCTCGGACCACAGCCTGTCAATAGGCCGACTAGGGTTCGACACCGATGGCCTCCCGCCGACACGCCGCGTCGGTCTCGTCGATCGTGACCAGCCGCGCGACCACGTCGCGCACCCGCGCGCCAAAGTCACGCCTGCGCTGTGCCAGCTCGTCGCGGCCCGGATCGACCAGGTCCAGGTTCTCGGCGAGCTTCACAGCCGTGGCGAACAACTCCCGCGACAGCGATTCCGGCCCGTGCAGTCGCCCCTGCAGCAGCATCTGCCGCCCGACGCCGCCGCACTCGTCGAGGAACTCCTTTTCCACGACCGGCTGGCGGGGGTTGCGCGCGGCGAGCCGCTCGGCGACAACAAGCTGTGCGTCGAGGAACGACCGGAGCACACGGTTGGCCACCAGGAACTCCGAGCGCTCCAGTACGGTGCGCCCATCGGGCACCGCCTCCCAGCCGGGGTCAAGCCGCTCGAGTTCGGCACAGAGCTCTGCGCGGTAAGACGCCTTGTCCGGGAAGAAGAACTCGAACTTCAGCTGGTCGCGCAGGCGCATCGCCTCGTCCCAGCGGTCGGCGGGCGGGCTGAGGAGCACCAGCTCCGCCACGGCACGATTGACGAAATGGTGGATGGCGCTGTTGCGGTAGAACGCGGCGACCAGGTGCTGGCCGCGTTCGATGGCGTAGACCGGCTCCTCCCCGCCGGTGTAGACCGTGACCACGTTCTGCTGCGCCAGTGCGCCGAGCACACGGCTCACCCCGGCATCGGTCCGCAGCACCTCACCCGAATGCGGCAGCCCCCGTTCGGTCAGGTACCCGCGCAGCGGCTCGAGCACCCCCCGGACCTGCCCTATGGTCAGCGCGCGGTCGCGGACACCCAGCAGGGCAAGCGTGACCAGTGCCGTTGCCGTCACCGGGGTGTCCTGGTTGATCCGGACCGCCACCTCGAATGCCATCTTCTGCAACGCCAGCCGCCAGGCATCCGGGTCGCCGTCAGGGCCGCCCTCCGGCAGCGCCGCGCGCACCGACAGCGGCGGGGCGAACCGCACGTGCACCGTGCCGACCCGGCTGAGCTGACCCCTTGCATAAGACGCCAGCCAGCCAAGGCCTTCGGCCCTCTTCGTTCCCCCGCCCTGCTCGGCAGCCATCGCCGACACCTCGCGGAGCTGGTCGTAGGTAATCGCCACCGGCACCAGGTAGACATCGCCGACCCGGCCGTCCGCGACGGCCTCGGCCACGTAGCTCAGCAGGCCGTAACGCGGCGGGCGCAGCTTCCCGGTCCGGGAGCGGCCGCCTTCCATGTACCACTCCAGGTTGAACCGCTTGGCAAGCAGGTAACCGAGGTACTCGCGCAACGCCAGCTTGTAGATCTCATCACCGCTGAAACTGCGCCTGATGAAGACGATGCCGGCCCGCTTGGCCAGCGGCCCGATCGGCCAGATGCGCAGGTTGTCGCCGCCGAGCACGTGGTTGCGCGGGAAGTCATGTTCGGCGAGGACATCGGCGAGCAGCAGCGGGTCCGCGTACGAGCGGTGGCTGGGAAGGAAGACCAGAGCATGCTGGCGGTTCAGCTCACGTAGCCGGGCAAGCCCGCCAGTGTCAGCCCGGACGTCCCACGCGTAGGCATGCAGCGGGCGCAGCGCCCCGGAAAGCAGGTCAACCGCGACCGGGCTCATGGAGGCGACCATGCCTTCAAGGGCCACCCGGGCGCGTCTCATCGTTTCCGGCTCGGACAGCCCGAGCCGGGTGGCAAGGCTGGCGACCGCGTCGCGGAACCGCGGGCTGTCGTCGATCGCCTCGACCACAAACTTCGGCACCTTGTAGCGGTATCCGAGCAGTGCCCGCTCGGAGCGGTCCAGTGCGAGCCTGGCCTGGCGGGACACGAATTTTGCGAACGAGCCGCTGCCGCCCCAGCGCTCACGCAGCGCGGCCACGGTGGCGGGCTCCGCGACGACCAGCCGGGCACGGTCAGGCTCCCGGCGCACCATCCGGGTCTGCCAGAACGCTGGCGGCCGACGTGGGTTGACCTGCGACAGGACATCCAGCCAGTGGACCCGGCGCTCACCGTCGCGCTCACGCGGCAGCCACGTGATACGTGCGGCCGTGACCACCGTGCCCGGCCGCGCCCTGGACAGCGACCGAGCCAGACCCGGGCCATCCAGCGGCAGCACCGCGGCCGGCTGCATGTCCGTGTCGCGCAGCCATCGCAGGACAAGCGCACGCTCCACCTCGCTTGCTGGCTCAGCAAGCAAGACCAGAGTTTCCTCCCCGCCGGCAAGGCCGTCGCCTGCTGCCGACTCTGCTAGCCACGGGCGGCTCACACCTGGCTCCTTCCTCCACCACACAGACATCCATGCCCATCATGTGATCGAGGTCATCCTCTGCGCTAGCCACTGCGGGCCGTTGCGTGTGAGCCAGTTCTACAGGGCGCGCATCCTGTTGTTGCGGGCGTTGTGCTCGACCTCGGCCAAGCCCAGTACTTCCATGACTGGGGGGACGTAGTTGCCGAAGCGGCCGCGCAGTCCTTTCTTCAGGCCGTACCAGCCGCCGACCGGGTTGCCGGGAGCACGGCCCCATGCCTCGACGGTGCCCTCAGGGGCCGGCTTCTGCTCGTCGGTGTTGCCCAGCGGCACCCAATCCCCGCGCTCTTTCAGCATCGCGTGCAGGTCGTCGATGCAGCGGAGCTGGTAGCGCAGCTGGGTGGTGCCAACCTGGACAACCAGGGCAGGCGGGGTGGAGTCCGGGTCACGCCAGGCTTCGAAGTCAGACTTTCCCGGCGGCGTTGCCAGGATCCATGGGTCCTCGGCGGTCCCCGGGCCGGCCGTGCTGCTGGTCATCGTGTTGCTCCTTTCGCTGCGGACACCGCCGATCCTGGCAGCAGATACATGACATCACTTGTCATATTTTGAGATTATCTTTGGGTGCGTGCCAGCCGTCTCGTCGGCCTCCTGGGCCTGCTCCAGGCCCGGGGCCGGATGAGCGCCCAGCAGCTAGCCATCGAACTCGAAGTATCGCCGCGCACCATCGTGCGCGACATCGAAGCCCTGAGCAGTGCCGGGATACCGGTCTACGCGGTCCGCGGGCGGCAGGGCGGCTTCGCGCTCATGGACGGGTTCACCAGCGAATTGCTGGCCACCAGATACCGGCCACCGCAGCAGCCCGGGGGCACCGGCATCCAACACGCGCGGATCCGTCTGTCACCGCGCGGCCGACGGCTCGCCGCACTGTCCGGCCGGCCCGCAGGCATCCGGATCCGCCACAGCAGCCAGCCTCCCGAAGGCCGAGAGGACTGGGCCGAAGCCTGGGTGCGGATCGACTCACCCGACGCCGCGGTCCTCGACATCCTTGCCCTGGGCGCCGAAGCCGAGGTGGTAGACCCACCCGAACTACGTGCCCAAGTCGCCAGCACAGCGCTGCTGATCGCCGACCTGCACGGCAGGCAGTCGTCAGTAGCCGATGAATGCCGATCCTCCGGCCGTGACAGCAGATACCGGTCTCGGTTACCGGCCGCCCGCCGTCCAGCGGTAACCGTGTTCTGGCCGGCCGCTCGCGCCGTACCGGAGGCGGACGGTGACCCGGCCGAGGTCATGCAGATGGGTGAGGTAGCGCTGGGCGGTCGCGCGGCTCATGCCGGTCCGTTCGGCGATCTCGGTGGCTGACAGGTCTTCCCTGGTTTGTGCCAGCAGGCCCTCGACTGTCTCCAGGGTGTAGTCCGATCTGCCCTTGGACCCGGTGAGCTGGCTGGGCGCACGCAGTGCCCCGTATATCCGGTCCACGCCCCGCTGGTCTGCGGCACGCAGGGTGGCCAGCCGGGACCGCATCTGGGCGTAGGACAACAGCTTGTCGCGGAGCGCGGGGAAACTGAACGGCTTGAGCAGGTAGTGCAGGGCACCGTGCTGCATGGCGGCGCGGACGCTGTCAGCGTCCTTGGCCGCGGTGATGACGATCACGTCCACCGGCGGGTGGTCCTCCCGCCGCAGCCGCGCCACCAGGTCAAGCCCGTGCTCGTCTGGGAGGTAGAGGTCCAGGAGCAGCAGGTCGGGCCGGAGCCGGTCCACCGCTGCCACGGCGCCGGCCGCGCTGTGTGTCTCGGCGATCACCTCGAAGCCCGTAACCCTGCTCACATATGCAGCGTGGATGGACGCCACCCGGTAGTCGTCGTCCACCACCACAGTGCGGATCACGACGGCACCAGCCCGGCACGTTGCGCTGGAGGCTCCACGTCTCCCCCGGTGCGGGCCGTGGCGGGCACATCGAGGCAGCCGGGCAGGACTACCGTGAACACGGCACCGCCGTCGCGGCCGACACTGACCATGCCGCCACGCCGTTCGGTGATCTGCCGGACCAGCGCCAGGCCGAGCCCCCGCCGGGCGCCGGTAGGGGACGACTTGCTCGTGTACCCGTCCGTGAAGACCGCTTCCCGCATGTCATCGGGAACCCCCGGACCCGAGTCGCGGACCCGGATCAGCAGGTTGGCCTCGGCCGACACGATGGTCAGCTCCACCCACCGCGGCCCTGGGCCGGTGGCTGTGGCTTCGATCGCATTGTCGATGAGGTTCCCGGTCACGGTCAGCACCGGCATGACGTCGGTAATGCCGGCGTCCACGCGGCAGTCAGCGGCAATGCGCAGCTCGACGCCGCGCTCGTCGGCCAGCGAAGACTTGGCCAGCGCCAGGGCCACCAGCTTCGGGTCGCCCAGCGCCGTCTTCAGCCGTTCGGTGAGTGAGTCCCTGGCCTGCGAGACATCAGTGACAAAACGGATTGCTTCGTCGTACTCGCCGAGTTCGACCAGCCCTACCAGTGTGTGCAGCCGGTTCGCGAACTCATGTGACTGTGCTCGCAGCGCTTCGGTGAGGCCGATCGCCTCGCCAAGCTCACGCTTGAGGGCCTCCGACTCGGTCTGGTCGTGGAATGTGACCACCCAGCCAAGACGGCGGTGATCCAGGCTGATCGGCATCCGGTTCGCCACCAGCACCCGGTCGTCGGCGAGCACGAGCAGGTCGCTGCCCTCGATCTCCCCCCGGACGATGTCTGCGACCCTGCCTGCGGGAAGCAGTTCACGCAGCGGGCGGCCGAGGTAGCCAGGCGACAGCCGCAGGAGTCGCTGGGCGGCGTCGTTGGCGAGGATCACCCGCTCGTTAGGGTCGTAGCCGAGCACGCCCTCCCGGATGCCGTGCAGCATCGCCTCACGTTCCTGGAGCAGGCCCGCGATCTCCTTGAGTTCAAGCCCAAACGTCTGGCGCTTGAGCCGCCGCGCAAAAGCCAGTGCCGCCAGCACGCCCACCGCAAGCACCAGCAGCAGGTAGGACGAGAACGACCGGACAGCGCCTGACATCGCATCGGAGACGTTGGCTACCGGGAACCCCACCGAGACCTCGCCGCTGAGCCTGCCGTGGTCCCACAGCGGCGCCTTGCCGGCGGCGACCCACCCGAGCGTGCCGTGCTGGATGCCCGTCCAGGTCTTACCAGTCCGGAACGGCTCGGAATAGACGGGCTCGGGGTCGTGGTAGGTGACCGCTTTCCCGATCAGCCATGGGTGCGGATGACTGTACCTGATGCCCTTCGCATTGGTGATAACCACAAATAGCGCCCCGGTGCTCCGCATATCAGCCATTGCCAGCCGCTGGGCTTCACCGCCGGGCCGGCCACCGACGACCGCGCCCACGATCGTGGGCTGGGAAGCCAGGCCCTCCGCGACTGCCAGGGCGCGCTGCTCGAATTGCTGGTCAAGCTGGCGCCTGAGGTTCCACTGCACGACCCAGAAGCCGGCAGCCAGCGTCACCACCAGGATCGCCACCTGCATGATCACGACCTGGGTGGACAAGCGCTGCCACGACACCCGCCGCATCCGGCTCCTCGTGCTCCCTCCCCCGGTGAGTTCCACCGATAGTGCAGGAGTGTAATCGCGGTTTCGCAAGCCGGTAAAGCTCTGCGATCTTGAGCACAATGAGCAAAACGCGCACAGCGTTCTTTACGAGGCAATTTTCGATAAGGCGCACAGCATGCTTTATGCGGGCATCGAGCGTAACCGTGACCCGGTCACGCGGCCGGGTTAGCGTCCGCTGCATGCATGAGCTTCATTCACCCCCAGCGAGGATGACATGGTGAGCGCACTGACTGGGCCGGAAAATAGCAGGGCAGCGCGCCAGCACGTCGGCATTGAGCTCTCCGGGGTCACCAAACGCTTTCTTACGCCTGACGGGACCGTGTTCACGGCCCTGCGGGACGTGGACCTGGCAGTCGAGCCGGGCCGGTTCTGCGCGGTGGTCGGGCCGACCGGCTGCGGTAAGTCCACCACGCTGACCCTGGTGGCAGGCCTTGACCGGCCCAGCACAGGCGTTGTCCGGGTAGGCGGGCGTGCCGTGGACGGGATCGTGGCCGGCACCAGCTTCATGTTCCAGGCCGATGCTCTGCTGCCGTGGAAGACCGTTCTCGGGAACGCGGCGATGGGCCCGGTCTTTCGCGGTTTTCCGAAGAAGGAAGCGCAGGCCAACGCCAGGGAGTGGCTGCGCGTCGTGGGCCTGGCGGGCTTTGAGAGCCATTACCCGCACCAGCTTTCCGGCGGCATGCGCAAGCGGGTGAGCCTGGCCGCTGCACTGATCAACGAGCCCTCGGTGCTGCTGATGGACGAGCCGTTCGCCGCGCTCGACGTCCAGACCAAAGCGATCATGTCGAACGAACTGCTGGCGCTGTGGGAGCGGACCCGGCCGTCGGTCATCTTCGTCACGCATGACCTGGAGGAGGCGATCGCCCTCGCCGACCGGGTCGTGGTCATGACCGCAGGCCCTGGCACAGTCAAAGGCGTCTACGACATCGACCTTCCCCGGCCCCGTGGCGTCGTGCAGGAGATCCGTTTCCAGCCCCGGTTCGTGGAACTCCAGCAGCAGATCTGGCAGGAGCTGCGCGAGGAGGTAGAGCGCGCCTACCGAAGGACCGCGGGCCCAGTAACCGAGGAGGTGGCACGGTCATGAGCGGCCACCCAACAGGTGACCACTACGCATCAGGTGACCAGGTAGCGGCCATAGCCGCGGCCCAGGCCCAATACGCCATCCGGGCGGTACCCGCCGGCGGCAAAGCCGAGATCCCAGCTGCGGCGCGGCAACGTGCCCGCCAGCGCCAGCTGCTCATCTGGGCGGCTCGCATCGCCACCTTGGTTGTCGTACTTGGCGGCTGGCAACTCCTCGCAACGTGGAAGATCGTCAGCCCGTTCTTCTTCGGGCAGCCCTCCGGCATCATCCGGCAGCTCGTCGACTGGGCGGAGCACGGCACGGAATTCGGCTCGCTCTGGCTCCAGGTGTGGGTCACGATGAAGGAAGCACTGCTCGGGTTCGTCTTCGGCGTGGCTGGCGGTGTCATTTCCGGGATCCTGCTTGGCCAGGTCCGGTCCCTGGCAGACGTCCTCAGCCCCTACATCAAGGCCATGAACGCGCTGCCAAGGATCGTCCTCGGCTCGATCTTCGTGGTCTGGCTCGGCCTGGGAACAGCATCCAAGGTCATGCTCGCCTCCGTCCTGGTCTTCTTCGTCGTCTTCTTCAACGCCTTCCAGGGCGTACGCGAGGTCGACCCGAACTTCGTCGCCAACGCCCGCGTGCTCGGGGCCTCCCGGCTGCAGATCGTACGCAATGTCGTGTTTCCTTCAGCACTCACCTGGATCATCGCGAGCCTGCACGTCGCCTTCGGCTTCGCCATCATCGGCGCGATCGTCGGCGAGTTCCTCGGCGCGCAGCAGGGCCTTGGGCTGGTCATCTCAAGCGCGCAGAACAACTTCAACGCCAACGGCGTGTTCGCCGCCATGTTGATCATCGCTGTCATCGCCCTCACCGCCGAGGGCCTCATCAGCCGACTCGAGCGGCGGCTGCTTGCCTGGCGGCCGCCGACGCACAGCGAAGCCGGCCTCACCTAGTCCTTCACCGGCCTCCTCGCACCGCATCATCCCAGAAACAGAAATGGAGGGTGTCTAGCCATGACTCTTTGGAGACGAACCTCTGCGCGGGCTATGGCCGGGCTGGCCGTAGCCGCGCTCACGGCCAGCGTCGCCGCCTGCGCCGGCTCGGCCAGCGGCGCCAGCACGGGCCTGCCGACCGTGACGATGATGGTCGGCGGCATCGACAAGCAGATCTACCTGCCCTACGAGCTTGCCCAGCAGCTCGGTTACTACCACAAGTACGGCGTCAACATGGTGCTGAGCACCGAGCAGACAGGCGGCGTCGGTGCCGAGACCGCGATGGCGTCCGGCCAGGTGGATATGGCGGGCGCGTGGTACGTGCACACCATCGACTTCCAACTGGCCGGGGTGAACGTCGAAGACGTGGTCCAGCTCAGCGGGGCGCCCGGTGAGCGCGAGATGTGTTACAACGGCTCGGGTGTCACGTCCCCGGCGAACTGGAGGGGAAAGAACGTAGGCGTCACCGACATCGGCTCGGGAACCGACGACCTGACGCTGTACCTGGCCGCCCGGTACCACCTGAGTTCGTCGCAGTTCCACCGGGTGCCTGTCGGCGCCGGCCCGACCGTAGTCGCCGCGCTACAGCACCACTCGGTCGTCTGCGCTATGACAACCCAGCCAACCGTCAACGCGGTCGAGCAGCAGCACCTTGGCTACTCGGCGATCGACCTCGCCACCACCACCGGCGTGCAGCACTGGCTTGGCGGCTTCTGGCCGACCGCGTGCGTGCTGGCGCAGCAAGGCTGGGTCGCCTCGCACAAGGACCTCGTGCAGAAGGTGGTTGACGCCCTGGTGGCGACGATGCACTGGATAAGCACCCACTCCGCGGCGCAGATCGCCGGCAAGCTGCCTGCCAGCTACGTCTCGAACGGACTGACCACCAAGGCCGGTTACATCTCCGCGCTGGCCAGGGACAAGGCCCAGTTCCTCCCGGATGGCACCATGCCGGCCAGCGGACCGCAGTCCGTCCTGGCCGTGGAGAAGTTCGCCGGGAAGATCACGGGCCCAGTGAACCTCGCAACCACCTACACCAATTCCTTCGCCGCCACGGCGAACAAACTCGAGGGCTTCACGAAGTGAGGCCGACATGCCGGGCAGCCGGGGCCGAGAGCCCTGGCTGCCCGGCAATCACAGCGCCCGAACTCCACCGCCGACCGGCCGTCAGGCGGGCCAGGTGAACGTCGCGACCGCTTTGGCGGGCAGAGTGTAGGTGAAGTACTGGCCGTTCTCGACGACGTTGCAGGGCAGCGAACTCGCCCCAGATGGGTTCCAGCAGGCATGATGGCAGGACAGGCACGGGACACCTCGATGATCACGGACCGTAGACAAGCCCATGATCATCAAGGCCCGTGCCTGTGCTATGTAACGACACGCTCGGCCTACACCTATTGCCGGGCCCTCTTAATGTCGCGGTTGGCCCGCGCTGACCACATGGTTGCCGACGCTAATGCCGCCCGAGGCACTGACGGCCGGCCAGACCTCGGCCACGCCACCAACCGGCGGAGAACCTCGTCATAGCCATCCGCGGCGACGAGACCGTCAGGGGGCCAGGTATGCGCTGCCCCGGGGCGGCTCACACACACATGCCGCCGGGCTACAGCGATGAGCGGATCCGGTAGGTCGTGTAGCCGACAGTTCGGGAACGTCAACCGCTTCCAGCGACTAGACAACTCATGGTGTGGTGGCCGGCGATGCCGTCGACGCCGCCAGTACACGCGAGTTCCTTCCCTTGGAAAGTCTCGACTGCCGTGAGCGTCTTCGGGCCGAATTGGCCGTCTACCCTGAGCCGCGCGTTGATGACGAAGTTGAGATCCTGCTGGAGGATCTTGACGCAGGGCCCTGAGGACCCGTAGCTCAGGTTGGCCGTCGGGATCAGCGTGGGGAAGCCGAGGTACGGATTGGTCCACCAGAACTGCGCACACGATGGGGCAGGGCCAGCGGCGGCGGAAGCAGTTGTGGAAAGCGTGATGGCTGTGCCGGTAGCGAGCAGCAGCGCTAGTAGCGCCGCGATTACGCCGGTCTTCTTGAGACGCACGGTGGGCTCCCTTCAAGAATGCGCTACGCCGGAACAGATCATTTCTGGTGCTATGCGGGGCCGATGACATCGTCCCACACTCTTGCTAGATGTATGCGGCGTGCGGCCGGCTGGGGCCTCTTGCCGCGGCGCCGGCAGGTGGCTGCCCAACTTGTGCCGTCACTCAACCACGACTCAGACCAGAATCAACCCTCCTGTGCCATCGTGACATTACGGCGGATCCCACGTGCGATAGACGCAGCCACGAGAGAGCAGACCAGCGGAAGGGGAAACGCTCCAAATGAGCATCTTTCTCTAATTTGCGGCGCATGACTTTGATGGCAGTGGGCGCGCCAACCCTGACCGTCTTACCTGCCACGAGCGATGCGTGGGATTACCCGGTGATACCGCTATTGTCCGCTCTCAAGGAAGGTGAACACATGGTCCGATTCGTTAGCGGGTGGCGCCGCCTCGCCGCCCTTGGCGCTGCATGCGCCTGTGTGTCGACGTCCGCCGTGATCATCGGCACAAGCGGCGTCGCAATGGCCGATGTCTGCGGCACCGCCGAGAACGGCACGACGTCCTGGTCGACCGTGGCGCCTCCTCCTGGAGGCACGCCGATCTGGCACCCGTTGCGGAGCGTCTGGGTCAAGCGTCCCCCTGGCTGCCACGACTACAACATCGTGCACGTCAATGCCTCGGGTAATTACGCTGGGTTCCTGCAGCGCCCCAACGGCAGCTGGTTCGAATGCCAGGCTGGCTACATTTCCATTCCGGGCAACAGGACTGGTGACTGGGTTGAGTGCACCAGTGTCCTCACCGGTACCCATATGACAACAGACACCCTCCAGTTCCCAAGCGGAGTGGGATACAGAGTGAACATCTGACAGCGGAAGCATCAGATGACGTCCAACCTCGCTCTGGCCGATGTGTTGCCCAGTTCAGCAGGGCCGCATGACTCGACTGCCGCTGCGCTCCTGGATATGGCCAGCCCGGCTGTGCTGTGGTTCGGCGGGGCCGACACCACCTGTCCGGGCAGGCTCGGGCCTGCCCGGACAGGCCCGAGCCCCTGCCTGGAAGGGACTAGCCAATGGCACCGAAGCCCGGTAACCCGGGTAATCACCCAGCCAGCAGACGCGGGAGTGGCCGGAGGCCGGTTTGGGTGGTAATTGCCCTACTCGCGTCCGTCAGCTTGATCACGGCCTGCGGCGCTAGTTCTGCCGGACTGGCGCCGGGATTGTCTGGACAAGTTCAGCCTGCCCAGACAGGCAACCCCGCAGGCACATCGCCGCCTCAACTAGGCACCGAGATACTTGGCGCCTACTTCCCTGCTACCGCTAGGCAATTCGCGGCGGGCGCGGAATTCTGGGGCAAGATGTGGTCGCTCCGAACCCAAATAACCTCGGCCTGCATGACTAAGTACGGATTCAGCTTCCCGACAATATCCGTCACCGCAGCCACTGCCGGCATCCGGGACCTCAGCCAGTTTCCAGATATTGCCTGGATGAAACAAAGCGGGCTCATGGTGCCGATATTGAATACGGCCTATCCCCGCACCCCAGCCGCGCCGCCCGGCAGGAAACAAGCCTACGATACCAACTTGAGCCAGTGCACCAAATTGGCCAGCAAACCGTTTAGCCAGCTACAGCACGATACGCAGGCCCTATCCAATGAGTGGACCACTATATTCGTTGGGATCCAGGCATCACCGCAGGTCCAGGGAACGCTGGCGCAGTTCTCATTGTGCGTCCGGCGGGCTGGCGTACCCGCAGACTTCTCGCACAACCTCAACCATTTTGCCGTGTGGGCGGCCGGGCAGATTACAGTGCCTAGCACAGGTGTGGTACTGCGAGGGCCGGATGAGTATTGGGGAGATGTGTTCGTGCGCTGCGCCCAGAACCTTGATGCGCTTTACGAGAAGCTGCAGCTAGTCGCGCAGGCAAAATTCTTCCAGCACCATTACTGGCAGGTTCACCAGCTGGCGACAGAGGTAGCCCAGATAGTGGTAAGTACCGAACGGTCGATCAAGGCAGACGGCGCGAGCTGACAGACCGGCAGGCCCGGCGCCCAGGCCACCTAGCCCGACGAGTGCGCCGCAGCCACCTGGAGGACGTGAGCTAGGCGAAGCTTCGAGGCTGACAACGGCGACCGGAGCACGACACGGTTACCCATCGGGCAGCCACCAGAATGAACCGCTACGTCAACCTGTGCAAAGTCACGACCTCACGATGCCGCGGGAAGGTTGACTGTCGCGCAATCGTGGGTTTGGGTTGTGCCGTAGTCCTGTAGCGGACAGGCCGTTTCTGGGCATATATGGGGCTGGTCGTGCAGTTTAGGATTCTTGGGCCGCTGGAGGTCCGGACCCCGGAGGGCTGGCGCGGGATCGGTGCGCCGAAGTGGCGGGCGCTGCTCGGGGCATTACTGCTGCGTCCCGGCCAGGTCGTCCCGACCGAGTGCCTGGTCGATGAGCTGTGGGGTGACGACGCACCGACCAGGGCCCGCAAGCTGGCCAGCGGATACGTACTACAGCTGCGCCGGCTGATCGATGATCCAGACGGCCGGATGCTGGTCACGCGGTCAGGGGGTTACCAGTTACTGGCGGCCCATTGTGATCTTGATGCGGGTCAGTTTGAAGGCCTGGTGACCGCCGGGCGCAAGGCGCTTGCGCAGGACGACGCCCCGCGGGCGGCAGGTCGTCTTGCCGAGGCACTGGCGCTGTGGCGTGGCCCGGCCCTGGCGGATGTGCCGCCAGGGCCGCTGGTGTCGGCCGAGTCCAATCGCCTGGAAGAGCTGCGCCGGACTGCGCTTGAGCTGCGGATCGAGGCTGACCGGACGTGCGGCCGAGACACCGAGCTAGTGGCTGAGCTGCGTCGGCTCACGACGGAGCACCCGCTGCGGGAGAGGCTGTGGGGTGAGCTGATGCGTGCGTTGCACAGCTCCGGCCGGTCGGCCGAGGCGCTGGAGGTGTACGCGCACGCCCAGCAGGTCATCGCCGATCAGCTAGGTGCAGATCTTGCATCCGACCTCCAGCAGTTGCACCAGCACATCCTCACGGGAGACCAAGCGTGGGATGGCCGGCCGGCTGCTGCCAGAGCGGATCCCCCCGAGGGGCGGGAACCCCCACCGGCCAGCCACGGCCGGCAGGACGTGCCTCGGCAGTTGCCAGCAGGGGTGCGGCACTTCGTCGGCCGGAAGGAGGAGATGGAAAGACTGTCCGGGCTGCTCGACGAGACATCCGGCGCCAGTGGTGCGGTGGTGATTTCTGCGATTGGCGGTACCGCAGGGATCGGTAAGACAGCGCTCGCTGTGCACTGGGCGCACCAGAACGCGGAGAGGTTCCCCGACGGGCAGCTTTATGTGAACCTGCGCGGCTTCGATCCCTCCGGTACACCCATGCCCGTCACAACAGCTGTGCGCGGCTTCCTGGGCGCGCTGGCCGTGCCACCTGCCAGCGTTCCCGATGACCTGGACGCGCAGGTGGCGCTGTACCGCAGCCTGCTGGCCGGCCTCCGCATTCTGATAGTGCTGGACAACGCTCTCGACGCCGCCCAGGTCAGGCCCTTGCTCCCGGGCACGGCTTCCTGCTCGGTGCTGGTCACCAGCCGCAATCAGCTCGCGGGCTTGGTAGCGGCCGACGGCGCCACCCCGCTGACCCTGGACCTGCTCAGCCCGGACGAGGCCCGCGAGTTGCTGAGCCGCCGCCTGGGCCGCGAGCGTGTCGCCCGCGAGGAACAGGCCGCCGGTGAGCTGGCCGAGTTGTGCGCCCGCCTGCCGCTCGCGCTGAACATCGCTGCTGCCCGCGCCGTCCTCCGTCCCGGTTGGCCCCTCGCCGCACTGGTCAGCGAACTGCGCGGCACTCGCCAGCGACTCAACCCTCTGACGACTGGTGATAGCGCCGCGGACCTCCGTGCGGTGCTCTCCTGGTCCTGCCACACCCTCAGCACCGGGGCCGCGCGCATGTTTCGCCTCCTAGGGCTCCACCCGGGCCCGGACATCAGCGTCCCCGCCGCGGTCAGCCTCGCCGCACTCGACCGTGACCAGGTCCGCCGCGCCCTCGACGAACTGACGGCCGCGCACTTGCTGACCGAGCACACCCCCGGCCGCTACACCTTCCATGACCTGCTCCGCGCGTTCGCCGCTGAGCAGGCTCACCTCCACGACACCAAGGCCGAGCGCTTCCACGCCCGGCACCGGGCGCTGGACCACTACCTGCGCACCGGCCACGCCGCTTTCAGCGTCCTGTATCCCGGCTGGATCCCGCTCGACCCGCCACCACCCGTTCCCGGGGTGGTACCTGAGCACCTCACCGATGCCGAACAGGCGCTGGCCTGGTACGAGGCCGAGCACACCGTGCTGGTTACCGTTACCTCCTGGGCCGCAGAGGAGGGCTTCGACAGCTACGCCTGGCAGATCCCCTGTGCACTGGGGACCATCATGGAACGGAGGGCTCACTGGCAGGAGTGGGCCACTGTCAGCGAGGTCGCGCTAGGCGCCGCTCAGCGCAGCCGTGACCTGGCCGGACAGGCTCATTCCCACCACCGGCTGGGCCAGGCGCTGCTGGCGCGCGGTTCGTATCAAGCGGCCCGCACCCACCTACAGCAGGCGCTCGCACTGTTCGACCGGCTCGGCGATCTTGCCCGCCAAGGCGATGTCTACGTCGCCCTTAGCACGACGCTGTCCGAAGAGAAACGGTTTGCCGACGCGGTCACCTGTGCCGAGCGGGCCATTGCCCTGTACCGCGCCACCAGCCACGTAGCCGGGCAGTCCATCGCGCTGAACAATCTCGGCTGGTTCGAGGATCAGCTAGGCCGGTACGACCAGGCCCTGGTCTATTGCCGCCAGGCCCTCGACCTGTCCCGGGAGGCCGGTGAGCACGAATGCGAGGCCCTCACGCTGGACAGCATCGGTCACGCCCATCACCGTCTCAGCCACCATGCCGAGGCCATCAGCTCATACGAGCAGGCTCTCCAGTTGGAACAGGCCATCGGCGACCACTACAACTATGCCCGCACGCTCGTCTGCCTGGGGGACGTCCACCACGACGGCGGAGATCGCGACGCCGCCCGCGACGCCTGGCGGCAAGCCCTGGTGATCCTGGACGAACTGCATCATCCTGACGCCAGGCAAGTCCACGGGAAACTACTCACCCTGGAGAGTGCCAGGCAGCGACCGGCCCACAAGACCGTCAGGCGGGCCAGGTGAACGTAGCGACCGCTTTAGCGGGCAGGGCGTAGGTGAAGTACTGGCCATTCTCGACGACGTTGAAGGTCCGGGCGCTGGTGGTGCTGGCGTTCAGCACCACCAGCGCGGTGGAGCCGTCAGGGTTGCGGAAGGCGACATCCTTCACCCCGTTCGCGCCGAACGAGTTGGAGGCGATCCGCACGGCTCCGGGCTTGACGAACTTGCTGGCCTGGCCCAGCACGTAGTACGCGGCGTCGTAGGTCGCGGTGCCCGCGGAGTTGTCCACGGTGACCACGGGGGTGCAGACCGTGCAGTTCATGCTGGGACCACCACTGGGGTCCAGGGCCACATTCCAGGTGGTGACGGTCTTGGCCCAGTTGCGCACGGCACCGATGACGAGGTTGGCCGTCTCCCAGTCCAGCGTGTCGGAGAAAGTGTTGGCCGGGTTGGCTGACTGGGCGCCGGAGCACTCGGTGAAGTAGGTGGGGGTGTGCGGGTAGGCCTTGTGCACCGCGGTCTGCGCGCTCACGCCCCCGGCGTAGCAGTGCCAGGCCACACCGGCGACGTAGCGGCTGGCAGCGGCGTCACCGAGCACTGCCTCAGGGAATGACGGGTCGTTCCAGTTGTGGTCATAGGCGATGATCTTGGTGCTGAGCCCGGCCCTCTGCATCGCCGGGCCCAGGTTGTCCGCGATGAGACTGGCTTCCTGGCTCGCGGTGAACGTGGAGCCGGGATAGTTCGACGGCGAGAACTCGGGCTCGTTCTGCGGCGTGACCAGGGAGATGGGCACGCCGGCCGCATCGTAAGCCTGGATGGACTTGACCAGGTAGTCGGCGAATACCTGGTAGTCACCGCTGCTGAGCGTGCCGCCGACCATGGAGCCACTGGTCTTCATCCAGCCCGGCGGGCTCCACGGCGTCGCCATGACCGTGATGGCGGGGTTCAGGGAGAGCGCCTGCCGGAGCACCGGGAGGACGTAGGCGTCGTCGTGGGCGATGGAGAAGTGCGCCAGGCCCGGGTCTGTCTGGCCCGCTGGCATGTCGTCGTAACTGAACAGCGAGCGTGAGAAGTCCGTGGCACCGATGGGCTGCCGCAGGAAACTCAGGCCGATGCCGCTGGCCGGGCTGAACAGCTTTGTCATGATCTGCTGGCGCAGCGGCGAGTTGGCCACCAGCCAGGCCGCCGAGTCCGTGAACGACGCCCCGAACCCGGTCATGGACTGGTACTTCACCGATGGGTTGATGGTGACCGTCTGCGATCCCTGGCCACTGCCGCCCTGGAACGAGGTACCGGGCTGGGGCGCCAGGAGCTTGCTCTGGTCAGCCGTGGTCTCCCACACCGACACCGCGGCCCCCGGCTGGGTGCCCTGGCCGCTCGCCGCGCGGGCCGCCGGGACGGCCGAGATGGACCCGATGACACCAGTGAGAGTGAGCACAGCCCCTGCCGCCACGAACGTCGCTGCACGCATGACAGTCTGCCTCTCCAAGCCTTGCCGTCGGGGCCCAGGCCCTTGCGGTTAAAGGCCATGCGGCACGAGCAGGGATTCGTGCCGCATGGCCCTGGGGGGTATTGATAACCTACGGTCAGGCTTATTAATGAGGCATAAAGATTTGTTTGCATACATGAATGTTCCGTAAAGGACAGCGCCGTGGGCTGGCCGGCGCCCGGCCAGGTCAGGCCTAGCGGCAGCCGGTGGATGAGCCGGGCAGCCGCCAGATGCGCAGGACGTTGTCGGGAAGGCGGAGAGAGAACCGCCCCAAGGGAGCGGCTCGCGCCAGCACCTCCCGCATGTCTGTTTCGAAGTCACCCCGGCGGTCGCCGAACAGATGCGGCGCGGTTGAGGAGGACGAGAACACCCTGGCCACGACGTCATCGATGGTCCGCTCGATGGCCCGCTGGTCGGGCACGGTCACCGTCTGCGCCGGCCGGAAGCCGGCCGCCTGGAATACCTGGTCCTCGCCTGCGGGAGAGGTGTTGCGGATGCCCTGCCCCGCTCGCTTGTCGCTGCCCAGGTAACGGCACCGTAGCTGGTCGAGGGCGTCGTCGGGCGGGGGCGGGAACGGAAGCGAGCCCTTCCTGGCCTGCGCTGCCAGTTCCTCGAACCGGTAGCCGGGCGCGTCTACCTGCACCGCCGCTCCGCCCGGGTCGAGCATCGTCGCGACGGCCGAGGCTACCCGGGGCCGGTCCATCCAGTGGAACGAGGCTGCGAAGGTCACGGCCCGGAAGCTGCCCAGCCCGGCAGGCAGGGCCTCAGCCCGCTGGCGGACCCAGGCGACATTGCTGACGCCCCGGTCCGCCGCAGCGCGGGAGGCACAGGCCAGCATCTCCGGGTCGGGGTCGAGGCCGACGGCGGCTTCGAACAGTGGCGCCAGCCGCAACGTCACCGTTCCCGGCCCGCAGCCGACATCAAGCAGCCTTCCCTGCCCGTCAAGGGCGAGGCTGCGGGCGAAGACGCTGGCCAGGCTGGGAGCGTAGGGCAGCCGGCCCTGCTCGTAATACCCGGCCGCTCCGGCGAAAAGCGACTCATCCCAGCTCCAGGTCTCCCAGCCGCCGGGCGCCGCGTCCACGCCGTGAATATAGCGTGCCGGAGGATTTACCCGGTCTTCCGTGGAGCGCGCTGTGGCGGGCGGCCGCTAGGAGTCGTGGCGCTGGTCCGCCTGCACCTCGAACATCGGCTGGAGCGCCCCGTTGCCGGTATCGATCAGTGGTACACACAGCAGGTCCGCCACTTCCGCGTCGCGCGACTGCTCAGCAGCGAAGAACCAGCCGATCTGGACTCGCGTATGCCGCTCGGTCGTCGCCCACGCCACCTCGAGCGGCTCGCCGAAACACGCCACCAGGAACGACCGGACCGTCTCCGGCTCCACGCTAGGTGGGCACGCCAGCGTCTCGGGTTCACCCGCGGGCTCAACGGTCCCTGCCCGCGTCGGTGTGACCTTCACGAAGAGCCGCCTTGCGTGCTGGGCGACCACGGCCACGGCCTTGTCGAGCTGGCCGGTGTCCCTCGTGTCGTCGCCAGGCGTGTGATCACCTCTGTCCCAGCCGCTGCGACGCCCGCCCCAGGACGGGCGCTGCAAGCCGTCCCAGGAATCAGTATGACGCAACCGGTGGGAGCAGGTTCAGGTTCATGCCTGCACCTCAGAGCTGGCCGACATCGATCACGTGGATGACGGCCGTGCCCGCGGTGTCGGAGGCCGCGAGACAATCGGCTCAGTACGCTGAATAAGCGGCCGGCACCCATGTCCATGATGGCTTCGCCGAATAGGTGAGCTTGATGATGCCACCGGCAGGAACGAAGAACGCGCCCGAGGTCTGCCCGGTGGGTACCGTGTTGACAGCAATATTGGACACACTGCCGCCTGTGACATACACCATCTGGTCGGGACCATAATTCTGCTGGGCGGTCCCTGATGCTGGCACTGCTGGCGGGGAAGTGCTTGTCTGCCCACTCCCCGGGGCTCCTGTGTAGGCGAGAGACAAGTTCGGGTCGCCAGAGACCTGCCCACGGAAAGAGAACTCCGCGTTATTCACGTTCGAGTTGCTCAGGCTATGCGTGATGATGCCACCGGACTGCTTGATGCCGTTGTTGCTGGAACCGAACTGGATCCCGTAGGGGTATGCGGTCCCCGCGCCGTCGCCTTGGTTCCCTTCGACCTTCATGATGATCTCGGACTCATACAGCCGGCTGTAGTCGCCTGCGCCGTCGGTGCCGTTGATGCTGAGTGCCGCCAGTCCTGCCTGGGCAGGCGTCACCCCGGAGGCCAGCGATGCCATGTTGCCGTGCAGCCACAGCTCGCAGCCGCCGAGGTTCACGCCGCTGTTGAGCACAATGCCCTGCTGCCCAGCACTGCAGAAGATGTTGAAGTCGAAGACGTTGTACTCGTGGCTGTGGTCGTTCGAGGGAACGGCGGTATCCAGGAGCCCGGCAATCGAGTTGTTCATCAACTGCAGCCGGTAGTGGCCCTTCTCGCACCAGAACACGCGGTTGGTGATCCAGGCGGGAATGGTGCCGGTGACAGTGCCGGAACCAGTGGACGTGGGGGTTATGACAGGGCCGCCCACGTAGGCGGCCAGGTCGAACTTTGCCCCAGACACGTTGGTCGTGTAGTACACGACCCCGGGCTTGAACCCACCAGGGAGGTTGGTTCCGGACAGCATCACGGCGAAGGCCCCCGGGTAGCTGGTGCCGCTGGCAGTGAACGCCCGTGAGGAGGTCGCCGCGGTGAACGAGTAGCTGGCCGTGAAATTCACGACGACCAGGCTGATGTCGAAGTTCCAGCCGTCGCCGACATCCAGCCCAACCGCTCCGGACGTCGCATGGGTGCCGTCAATGACAAAGTCGCGGAGGAATCCGACCGTCTGCTGCGCGGGCAGGCCGAACTGGGCGCCGTAACCGCTGGTCCGATGGTAGGAGAAGCCGGTGCCACCGCCGACGACATAGACGACCGTGGCTGACCCGGAACCCAAAATGCTGACGGAGTAGCCGGTTGTCACCTGTGCGGGCACGGTGATGGACGTGACATAGAAGAGCCCGGGGTTGAGGCCCACCACCCCGCCGTTGGGGAGCGACTTGATCGCATTGTTGATGTTCGTCGTGTCTGTGGCCCCGCTGGTGTCCCCGCTTGGCGAGACCCACACCGGTCCCATCGTCTGGGCACTGGCCGGCTCGGCTCCGCCCAGCCCACCGAGGGTGGTCCCGGCGACTGCGGCCAGGCCGACCGCCCCGCCAGTCAGGACAGTACGGCGAGTCCTGTTTGGCTGGCTTCGTTCTTGGTCCAGGGCATGCGGGTTTGAGATCTTACGTGCAGGCACCGAACTCCTCCTCGCTGATGCGCTCCGCGGGCCGGGCAAACGAGACCCAGTGTGGCCGACGCGATGACGGCAAGGCCATGAACTCTGCTGGAAGTCTGCGGGAACTGTGCCCAGCACGGTCCCTGGCCCAGGGCCGTCCTCAGAGCTGGCCGACGCTGGTCACGTGGATGACGGCCGTGCCCGCGGTGTCGGAGGCCGCGAGGTCGACCTGGGCGCTGATGCCCCAGTCGTGGTCTCCGGCCGGGTCGTCGAGGATCTGGCGCACGGTCCAGTGGTCCTGGTGCTCCTCGATGACCAGCAGGCCGGGGCCCCGGGCGTCGGGACCGGTGCCGATGTCGTCGTACTCCGCGAAGTAGCCCGCCAGCGCGCCCGCCCAGGCATCGGCGTCCCACCCGGCTTCGGCGTCCAGGGCGCCCAGCTCGTCCCAGCGGCGCAGTGCGGCGAGTTCCACCCGCCGGAACAGTGCGTTGCGGACCAGCACCCGGAACGCCCGGCGGTTGCCGGTGACCGCCGGGGGCCGGTCGTCGAGCCGGGACTGGGGCTCCTCACCGGGGTCGCGCAGGCGTTCCCATTCGTCGAGCAGGCTCGAGTCGATCTGGCGGACGAGTTCGCCCAGCCACTCGATCAGGTCAGTGAGTTCCTCGGTCCTGGCTTCTTCCGGGACGGTCTGCCGCACTGCCTTGTAGGCGTCGGAGAGGTACCGCAGCAGCAGGCCCTCGGAGCGGGCCAGGTTGTAATACCCGACGTACTCGGCGAAGGTCATCGCCCGCTCGTACAGCTCGCGTGCCACCGACTTGGGTGCCACCTCGTAGTCGGCGACCCACGGGTGGCCCTGCCGGTAGATGTTGTAGGCGGCCTCGAGCAGGTCGGCCATTGGCCGGGGGTAGGTCACCGACTCGAGCAGGGCCATCCGTTCCTCGTACTCGAC
>DASYYE010000219.1:0-3029 GCA_035946955.1 Streptosporangiaceae bacterium
GGCGAACGCGAACTCCATCTCCGTCTCCACGCCGGCGGCACGCACCACCCGGCACCCTGACGCGTGCCCGGCCAGGTAATCCAGCAGCGCGGTCTTGCCCACCCCGGACTCACCGCGCACCACGAGCACCTGGCTCGCACCTGCCCGCACCGCCTCGATCAGCCGGTCAAGCAAGCCGCACTCGCTGCCCCGGCCCCTCAGCACCGGGGCGCGTTCTCGCAACGGCAGGTAGGCGGCCATCCCGTCGCGCCCCCTTCAGCCCGAAATGCCCCCGAAGACAATCCCCTTGATGGCAAGGCTAGCTCGGCACGGCACGGCAACCTCGAGTCAGGTGATCAGGTCCCTGGATCGGCAGCCCAGAACCTGGTGGCCGTCATCCCGCAGACGCGGGCGTGGCCGGCCAGTCAAGCCGGGCCCATGCGACACGGCCGAGGGTGGCATCGCCGCCGATGCCCCAGTTGCCGTCACCGGCGATGGCCTGGACGATGTCGAGTCCGTGGGGCCGGCCATCTCGGGGGAGATGGCCGGCCCAGATGCCGCCCTGGTCCTCGACTTCGACCCATATGTAGGCGCCGGGGCAAACTGCGGCGCGGACGATGAACTGGCCGCCGGGCTGGCGCGAACTGCTGTGGATGACCGCGTTGGCGGCCAGCTCGGATGCCACGAGGATCGTCTCGTCGGCAATGGGGCATTCGTCGAGGATTGCACCCAGGTCGGTTCGCACACGCTGTACCTGTTCGGGCCTGCCTGGGTAGGCATGACCGAAACTCCTCAGGCCAGCGGGTTCTTCAATGACCTGGAACTGCGTCAGGGAGGACGTGTTCAGGCATGTGGTCACGCCGTCGCTCCTTCGTGTCGAGATCGTCTTTGCACGGCGGCTGCATTACCGTCAGTGTCACCTGGGCGGGGTGCCGCTCGCGTCCGCCAAGTGCACAGTGCGAGTGGCCAGTGGTGCCAAGTGCACAGTGCGAGTGGCCAGTGGTGTGCGTCAGAGGCCAGCGCCCGGTGCTGGAGGCACAGGGCGCTGGCCTCTATCCGTGGCCTCGAGACGGCTACTGGCAGGACCGTCATGGCCTCGGTTACCGCGCCCCTCGGGGGTTGGGGCGCGGGCCGCTCATTTGTCGCCTCGCAAGACGTCCTCGTATCCGGCCCCGTAGCCGGTCGGATGGCCGTCGTAGTTGGTGATCAGCCCTGGGCCGGTGGCGCAGTTGAAGTCCGCGTTCCAGGTCCAGGCCAGGTAGCTGCCCGACTTGGAATCCAGCCACGCGGTCAGGGGTGAGATGTAGCGGTCAGCGCAGTCGTTCTCACCGATTTCCCCCGCGATGAGCGGCACCCTGTGCATGACCGGCGCGATCTGGCTGCTCCAGCACGACTTCGTGCTGCAGGCGTTGAAGTTGTACGAATGCCAGGACGCGGCGAGGTTATGGTCTGGATCGACAGGCTCGTGGGCCAGCCATCCGGTCAGGTCGTTCGACCACTCCAGCCCGCCGAGCATGACCACGTTGTTCGCGCCGACGGATCGCACCGCGTCGACCATGGACTGCATTCCGGCCACACGGTAGGAGATGCCGGTGCACTGACCGCCGTGCAGCCAGCATTGCCAGCCCTCGGCCTGGTTGCCATTGGCGGCTTTCTCGGGGTAGGGCTCGTTGAACAGGTCGAAGATCACAGAGTCGTTGCCCTTGAACGTCTTGGCCACAGACGTCCAGAACGGGATGGCGCCGGCCGCGTCCGGCATAGGCTTCTGGCAGGTGGCCTCGGCCGTCGAGCACGCCATGGCGCTGCCCGTGTATGGCCCATCGGTCCAGTGCAGATCGAGGATGGCGACCATGCCACTGGCGTTCAGTCGCTGCACGTACGCGGTAACGGCCTGCCGGTAATGAGCACCGGAAGAGGCCGGGTTCACGTAGGACTCGCCGTTCCAGCAAGCCTCGTTGAGCGGGACCCTGACAGCGTTGACACCGTACGCCTTCATCTGACTGACGGACGACGGTCCGCTGGGGCCATCGAAGATTACGCCATGCTGTACGCATTCGTACTCGGTGCCCGACCTATCGACACCGTGCAGCGTGACGGGCTGGCCGCTGGCGGTGACCAGCTTGTTGCCGGATACGTGCAGCCGCGGTGCAGGGCCCGCGGCGGTTGGTGCAGCGCCCGCGGCAGTGACCGCCGGCGCCGAAGTCGATGTAGAACCCGACGTGGCAGCGAGGCCGGCGCCGGTGGCCGCACCGGCCGCCAGGGCTGCTATCGCGAGTGGTACGCGCCACGCAGACAGCTTCTGAAGGAGCGGCAAACCTCGGCGAGCCTCGCTCGTGCTCCGTGTCGCTGGGTCGCTCTCCGTCTTTCGACGAATCCTGTAGGAGGTTTTCAGGGAAAGCCTCATTCAGCCTCCAGCTAGTCGGGCATTCCCTGAAGACGCTAGGAAGGTTGCTCCGCCGATATCGTCGTACGACTGACGGGATTCTCAGCACGCCAGCAGGCCGATCCCCGCCTACCTCACTTGAGGTAGAGACCGGGGTTTGCCTGCGTTTCACGACATGACGGGGGTCGTGCGGCCCAGGCATCCGGGACCTTCGCCTCTGAGGTTGCGCCGGAGCCGCGCGTGATCCTGACGATGAGCTGAGGCACACCCCCGAGAGGACAGTCCGATGTACGAGAAGCTGCTGGTGGCCGTGGACCACTCCGACATCACCGAGCGCGTGCTCGCCGCCGCCCGGGACCTGGCGCTGCTGGCCAGCGCCGAGGTATGGGTCCTGCACCTGCGCGAGCGGGAGATCATGCCCCGGGCCGGCCTGATCGCCACGGAGACGATCGACGAGGCCCAGGAGACCGTCGACGCCGCGGGCGCCGAACTGACCGAGGCCGGAGTGAAGGCGCACGGCATCGTGCGGAACACGATCTACGGCTACGCCGCCCGCGAGATCGTCGCGGAGGCCAGGGCCGAGGAAGTGAGCGCCATCATCATGGGCTCGCGGGGCCGCGGTGACCTGGCCGGGCTGGTCCTGGGCAGCACCGCGCACAAGGTGATC
>DASYYE010000220.1:0-2655 GCA_035946955.1 Streptosporangiaceae bacterium
TCTTGGGTCCGTGGCCCGGGTCCCTTACCAGTACCTGCGTGCTGCGCTGCCGAATTAAGCCGTACTAGATCAAGGCGGCGCGCTGCGCGCGCCGCGGGCCGGCGCCAGCGCTCGGCCTCTGCCATGGAAGGCCCGGCCGGCGCGCGCCGGCCCACGCCACAGCCCCCACAGTGATCAGACGCGCTCACCCGGGCAGCACACCGACACGACGGGCTGCGCGTCGCCACGATGACCACGGCAACGGGCCACCACCAGCTCGACGCGGCCTGCGCCGACGTGGCCACTGGTCATCACGCTCATCTGACTGGCCGTAGCAACCACAGCCGTCCCCCGACCGTCTTATGCTTTACCGGGGAACAGGCACGGGTGAACGTGAGACGCGGCAACGACAGGACGCCAACGACAACGGTTCGGCAGCTGCGGGCCGTGTGTGCCGGGGCCGTCGTGCTTCTTGCCGCCTCCGCATGCACCGCGACCGCCACGCACCCGCGGCCTACAGTGACACCGCCCCCGGCAACGCAAGTTCAGGCACGGCAGGCCGGACCATCCCCGGTTGCGGCGGCAACACTTCGCGCGATCGCAGCGGCCGAAGTGGGCACCACCATTACCCCGGTCGCCGACCCGTACGCCATGCGGGCCGACGTCCCGCACCTGGCGCGCAGCGAGGCCCGAGCCATCCGCGCTGCCCTCGGAGCCTGGCCCCGATCGAAAATCATGGGGATCACCCTCGCGTGGGTCACCATGTCCGGCCCAGGTTTCAACGAACGTCCCCGCCTGGTATGGCTCGTATCGGTCGACCCCTACGGGGGCGCCTTCGTAGAAGGCACGCCCGCCTGCGGGACATACGACTACATCGTGGACTTCATCGACCCGGCCACCGGCAGGATGCTGGTCGGTACCGCTGCCTCGAAAGTAACCGGCCTGCGGCCGTTGCCGGTGATCGGCCCCACACCAAGCATCGCGTCTAGCAACAGCTGCCCTCCCGGGCCGCTGTAGGTGCAGAGCCGGGGCGAGACTAGGGTCCGGGGATGGCCCGCTGAGCATACGTGCCCGCCCCTCCAGCCTCAAGCATGACTGCGACCGCAGGACAACGAGCACAGGTGAAAGTGCCTGGTGAACGTACACGCGAAGTCACGCTTGACCCCGGAGCCACTACGGGCACTCCGGCCAGAAACCAAGGGCCAGGCCGCAGCCTGCCCGGACCGGACGCGGGCCATCCCCTGCAAGGTGCGGGCGGTCACGATACAGCAGCCGAGTACAGCAACGATCCCCGACAGCAGCAAGCATGGGCTATCGCCCACATCCTCCGTGAGCTGGGGCAGCGGCCAACCGCCCAGCAGCGCCTCTAGTTCGGGACGAAGAGGCCGCGCATGATCACGCCGGTAAACCCCAGATCGTGGCCCAAATCAGGTCGCACGCAGCTACTGCTTTCGGCGCGGGCACTCAGGCTGCGTATGGACTCCCGGCAGGGCCAGCTGCCCGCAGGTAGCGCAGAACGTCTCGCTGCTTGGCGAAAACCAGAACTCGGCGCCACTCTCCGGACTGACGTGCTTGCATACCTTGCCCTCCCGTTCTAGCTCCCTCAGCGCCTGGGCTACAAGAGCGTGCCGGGTGTCGAGCCGGTTGGCTATCTCGTCCTGTATGTGCCAGGTCCTGACGGGGTGGTACTGCTGCTCGATGTAGACCTGGACGGCGTCCCTGATCTGTGCGGGATGTGGCATGGGGTTCCTCTCAGACGTAGGCGGCGCGGAACAGGTGGCCGTCGTTGGTGCGCACTTCGTAACGGCGGGCCTGCGCTAGTGGAATGACCCCGAACACGATCGCCGCCGCAGCTGCCACGACACCGGCGATCGAGCCGATCACTTCCCAGGCGAACGCATCCACGCTGTGACAATACGCATACGGCGGCCGACGCACCCCGCGATCTGCCGGGTTGCAGTTCAGGTTGCAGTTCAATGCCGTCCCGCAGTGTCCAGGGCAGACCGGCCAGGGACATTGGTCCAGTCTGAACCGATCCGGACGACCCCGATCCGAGCTGCTAATGCGGTTGGGTTTAGTGCACCCGCCGAGGTTAGTCTCGCCCCTCCTGGCGCAGGTCAATTCCGAAAATCGTCGGGCCATTAGCGGGCCATTAACCCCGGTGATGAGCGGTCTCTCACGGTCACTCGCGGAAAGCCCGCTCCGCAGGTCAGGCCGTATAACAGGCCCGGATGGCACAGATTCCCAAGCTGATGGTCCGACACCTCAGTTGACGTAGTAGCCGAGGCCCGGGATACGTGTCACGAGCCCTTCGCCTTCCAGCATGCGTAGCGCCTTTCCACAGGTGGGCAATGCATGCCCGTACTCCTTGCTGAGACGGGTGATTGATGGCGTCGACTGGCCAGGCATAAGCGTTCCGTCAGCAATCTGCTTACGCACAAGTCCGGCCAGGCGCATATACGCTCGTGGGTCCGCGAGCTCATCGTGAGCTGAAGTCATGGGTGCCTGCTTTGGCTGACAGTAGGTGAGTCTCTAGAGTAGCCGCCTACGGTCGTCCAGTCTCTAGACCGGCTGGGAATGACCAGAGGGACCGATTCGGCGCCGCTAGGACGCCGCTCGGAGTCGAGACGTCAGCGACGCAAGTCAGCCCGCCAGGACGACGACACTCGACCTACT